>CAMNKK010000011.1 GCA_946542235.1 uncultured Clostridia bacterium
TTATTGTGAAGGACATCGAGAAAACGAAGAGAAAGCGGGCGGACTTTCTGGGCGTGGAGAACAGGAAGACAACGATCAAAGAAAGGAAACGTGACGAATGAGTATTCAACTTGAAACCATGCCGAAACTGGGCTTTGGCCTGATGCGTCTGCCGGAAAAAGAAGGAAAGATCGACCTCGAACAGGTGTGCCGCATGGTGGACGCCTATATGCAGGCAGGCATGAATTACTTTGACACCGCCTATGTATACCATGGCGGCAATTCCGAGAAGGTGATCAGGGAGGCGCTGGTCAAACGCTATCCCAGGGATCGGTTTATGCTGGCCACCAAGCTGCCCGCCTGGTGCCTGAAGAAAAAAGAGGACAGGGACCGGATCTTCCAGGAACAGATGGAACGCTGCGGCGTGGACTATTTCGATTTCTATCTGCTCCATTCCATTGAGGACGGCGGAAATGGGGAGACCTACGAACGACTGGATTGCTTCAACTGGGGACTGCAGAAGAAAGCGGAAGGTAAAATCCGACATTTCGGTTTTTCCTTCCATGGAAGCCCTGCTTATCTGGTGAAAATCCTGGATGCGCACCCGGAAATCGAATTCGTTCAGATTCAGCTGAATTATGCCGACTGGACCAATCCGGTCGTGCGGTCGGGAGAACTGTATGAAATTCTGCACAGCAGAAACATCCCCATGATCATCATGGAACCGGTCAAGGGCGGCACCCTCGCCAGTCTGACGCCTGAACTGGAAACCCTGTACAGGTCCGCCCGTCCTGAGAAATCCATCGCGTCCTGGGCACTGCGCTTTGTTGGATCTCTTCCGGGAGTCATGACGATTCTGTCGGGGATGAGCACCGAGGAACAGATGCGGGATAATATCGGCACATTTGCGAAATTTGAACCGCTGACGGATGAAGAAAGGGCCCTGGTGGACCGGGTGAGGGGCATCATGCTGAACGTGCCCCAGATCGGCTGTACAGCCTGCCGGTACTGTACGCCCGGATGCCCCATGAACATCTCCATTCCGGATGTGTTCCGCGCAGTCAATACCATGAACCTGTATGGAGATGTGTTCCGGCCCAAGGCGTTTTACGGCGGACTGATCGGGCAGGGACACGGCCGCGCTTCGGCGTGTATCGCATGCGGACAGTGCGAGAGCGTTTGTCCGCAGCATCTTCCGATCATTGACCTTTTGAAGGAAGCATCCGGTAAACTGGATGCCTGAGAGAGGCTTTCTTATTTTCAGACCAATCATCAATTCAGGAAGGGAGCTACCAGGAAATGAAAAGACTGTTCGCCGCGCTGCTCTGTATGATGCTGCTTGTTACTGCCGCGTTTGCGGAGGAAGGTGTCATCCGACTGATTCCGCAAACCAAATATGTCGATACCAACATTATGACTTTGGAATCCTGCCCGAATATTGTGCTGACCCCTTACTCTGTTTATGATCGCTTTACAGCCTGCACAGTCGAGCCGATGTACGTCACCTTCCCGATGCCGGAAGGGGCGCAGGCCGACAGCTTCGACCTGAGTTCGGTCCATGCGCTGGATCTTGCAAATGGGATCCAATATACCTGGAGAATCGGCAACGATTTTGCGATGGAAGATCTGCTGATCGAATGCGAAAATGATGAGGATATCCTGCATGATGGCACCGACGGCGTTGCTGCGTATATCAGCCCCGCGCGCAAACGGGCTTTCGCACTGGTCAGTGTTTCCGGCATTGCAAAGCGGACCCGTGTCAAAATTACGATGCAGTACGACAATATTCGTGCCAACGCATCCGAAGAAGAGATTAAACGCACCCTGTCTGACGGCATTGAGGCTGAAATCGCCCGTGTGAAGGCGGGAACTGTGGCCCGGAGCGATGTCCATTGGACCGCCCCCTACAAGAAGATCAAGATGCCAACCACAGAATACACATATGTCGACCTGATGTTCCGCATTGACAATCTCATGATGACGAGGCCTGACGGAAATCAATACGGAATGGATGCAGTGCAAATGGATGACAAACGTCTGAAGGGGATCTTCTGGATGAATGTCGGCATAACCGCTACCGTCGATCTCGAAATCGATCTGGACTATTCTTATATTCAATATACAAAAAAAGAACATCCGGATCAGGTTCATCCGTTTACGCTCTCCAGCGGGGCCCGGGGTGAATGGTATGTCTATAGTTTCGGCAATGACGGAGAATCCTTCAGCAACATCTATGTATCGTTCCTGATCACCGGCAGGGCGGGCAGAGAGAAGGATAAGCCGCTGTACCTTAACCTCCAATTCAGTGCAAATGGTTTCGCATGGGAGAACATTGACGAATTTATCAGAGAACTGGATGGCATGGCTGCTTCCGTCAGCGTGGTCGATCCGGCCCAGGATCCTTATGTTCCAGGCCCGGAAAAGAAGGAGCATGATGCTGCGGCGCAGGAAACCGGGGGCGCGAATACACAGCCTGCCGCCTCGGAAAACTGGATTTGCGTCAACTGCGGAAAAGAGAATTCAGGCAAATTCTGCACCGATTGCGGTACCGCCAAACCGTGGATTTGCCCCACCTGCGGGAAATCTTATACCACTAACTTCTGTCCCGAGGATGGTACGCCAAAGCCCTGATGCTGCCGAAGGACGGGAGACTTCCATCTGAAAAGGAAACGGACATGCTGACGCTTTCCATGACCAATCTGAAAAAAATCGAGGATCTTGAAAGAACACATGCTGATCCGAATCGGGGACGGAGCTGCGCCGCAGTACGACGCGCCTGCCGCTTTCTCAGGCGGAAAGCCGGAGCTGGCGCCCATTGATCATCAAACGATGGAAGTCAGGGAGGCGCGGCTTACAAAAGGCGGATATCTGTTCATGCATGTCCGTATGATGGATGCACTCGCAAACGAAAGTATGGAACTGTACTTTTCCAGGGCTGAAAAGAGGAAATGAAAAGAAGGAGGGCCGCTCCATGGCCATTACGAAGACGGATTTCATGCGCGGCATGCAGTGCCGCCGGATGCTGTGGCTGGACAAGCATAAGCCCCGGCTCCGGGTGATTCCGCCGGAGGTGCAGGCGAGGCTGGACGCCGGAAATGAATTCGGAGACAGAGCCATGGGCATGTTCGGTCCGTATGAGGAGATGACGGTGTACCTTCCCGGAAAGAAGATTCCGGACAAAAAGGCGATGATCGCCAGAACGCAGGACGCCCTGGCCCGGGGGACGGAAGTGATCTGTGAGGCGGCCTTCAGCAACTACAATAACTACTGCGCGGTGGACATCCTGCGGAAAACGGAAACCGGGCATGACTTCTACGAGGTCAAAAACGCCCCGGAGGTGCATGAGCAGTTCATCCGGGATGCGGGATTCCAGTACTATATCATCACACGGAGCGGGGTAAGGATCAACCGGATCTTTATCGTCATCCACGGGCCGGATGAAGGAAACCCCTTCCTTCCGGTGGAGGTAACCGCCCAGGCGAAGGGCTATTACCGCTGGATCAATGACAATATCTGGGACCTGAACCGGATGCAGAAGGAACGCGAGGAAGTGATCGTGGCACCGGGAGACCAGTGCAGCAATCCCTATGAATGCTGGTATTACGGATACTGCCACGGAGAGATGAACGAAGAAAGCTGAGACACGGCAAGGAGGAAGGCAAAATGCGGCAGCTGCTGAAAAACGGAAAGATTTATGACGGAACCGGCGGGGAGCCTTACCTGGGGGATATCCTGATCGAAGAGGACCGGATCGCAAAGATCGCATCCCACATCGATCTTCCGGCGGACAGCGTGATTGACCTGAAGGGGCTTTCCGTTTCCTCA
Organism: uncultured Clostridia bacterium; assembly: GCA_946542235.1. Classification (GTDB taxonomy): domain Bacteria; phylum Bacillota; class Clostridia; order Christensenellales; family Aristaeellaceae; genus Aristaeella. The sequence continues at coordinate 3,805 of CAMNKK010000011.1, forward strand.
GGCTTCATTGACGGCCATTCCCACAATGACTGGTTCGCGATCAAAAACGATCCGCTGCCGTATTTCCGGCCGTTCCTCTCCCAGGGAATCACGACTTTTGTCACGGGCAACTGCGGAGTGTCCGCGATCGGCTTCGAAAAAAACTGCCCTTACATCGACAAGCTCGGCGGAGGCCTCTTCAGCTTCGAGAACACCCGGGGGCATTACGGAACAATGGAGGAATACATCCGGGCAACGGACGGGCAGATGCCCTGCAACATGAGCGTGCTGGTCGGCCACTGCTCCGCCCGGGCCGCAGCCGGGGGAAACGAGAACAGAAAGCTGACGCCGGAGGAGGAGCACCGGATGCTGGCCATCCTGGAAAAGGCGCTTCAGCAGGGAGCTGCCGGTATTTCGCTGGGGCTGATGTACGAGCCGGGGCTGTATGCCGATGTGGAGGAGCTGAAAAAAGTCGCCGCGCTGTGCGTAAAATACAATAAGCCCCTGACCGTGCATCCCCGGGCTGAATCCAAGGTATCCATGGCCTATCCGCAGCTGATCGGACGTTCCCATCTGCTGCGCGCATTTGACGAGCTGGCGGAGATTTCCAGGGGAACCAGGCTGAAGCTCCAGTATTCCCACGCGATCTTTGTTGGCAGGAACTCACTGGGCGCGAAGGAAGAGCTGCTTCAGATGATGGACCGGATGCGGGCGGAAGGCGTCGACGTGATGTTCGATATCTACAATGAATGCCTGGGTGTGTCGGTGATTACCGTCATTCTGCCGGCCTGGTATCAGGGAATGACGCAGGAGGAGAGGAGAAAGCCCATCAACCGCCTGAAGCTGGCGGCGCTGGTGAAGGCGTCCGCGATGCTGCTGGGATTCGATTTCCCGGATATCCAGGTGGCGTACATCGGACCGGGACACGAGAAATACGAAGGAAAGAGTGTGCATGAGATCGCCCGGGAGGAAGGCCTGAGCGACCTGCAGGCGTACCTCATGCTCTGTGAAAAGAGCGATTTCAAGGGCCGCGTGAACATGGGCCCCTATTCCACGCAGGAAATCATCTCCGAATTTGAGCATAATGAGAACTGCCTGTATATGACGGACGCCTGGGTCGAGGATTACGGAATCCAGAATCCGGCGATCTATGACTGCTTCCCCAAATTCCTGAGGGACTCCCTGCTGGGTACGGGGGATACCATGCCAAACACAATCCGCCGCATGACCGGCGCCACCGCGGACCGCTATATGCTGAAGGAGCGGGGATACATCCGTGAAGGGTATTACGCGGATCTGACGGTGTTCGACGAGGAAGCGGTCCGAAAGGCTGTGCCGGATCAGCAAAAATCCTTCGGGATTGAAAAGGTGTTTATCAATGGCCGGATGGTTTTAAACGGCGGCACGCTGGATGAAGCGGCCCTGAAGACATCCGGCAGAGCGATTCCGGTGTAAGGGCGCGGAAGGGGAACGTATGAAGACAGTTAACGTGGCCGCGGCGGTGATCTGCCGGGACGGCAGATACTTTGCGACACAGAGAGGCTACGGGGATTTCAAGGACGGATGGGAATTCCCTGGCGGGAAAATCCAGGAAGGGGAAACACCGGAGCAGGCGCTGGAAAGGGAGATTCTGGAGGAGCTGGACACCCGGATTCAGGTGGGAGATCTGGCCGGAACGGTGGAACAGGACTATCCAGCCTTTCACCTGTCCATGCGCTGCTACTGGTGCAGGATTCTGGAGGGGGAGCTGATCCTGAAGGAGCATGAGGCGGCCCGATGGCTGAAGCGGGAAGAGCTGGACACGGTAGCCTGGCTTCCGGCGGACAGGGCTGTCGCGGAAACCCTGAAGAAGCTGGACATGCCGGGAGAATGGGACGTCTGACGGATCCGGTGAAGGGAGATCCCATTCGAGTATCCGGACGGACAAGAATCAGATAAAAAAAGCCTGCCGCGCAGGCGGCAGGCGGGGATCCGGATGGAAGCCCAGCCGGTTGATGAATGGAATACTCAGTTCGGAGAGGTTCAGCGCCCGGAAGCGGCCATGAAGCTTTCAATCTCGTCCGGATCCTTCGGGATATTCCGGCTCAGAACCTCGCATCCGTTTTCGGTAATCAGCAGATCGTCCTCAATGCGGATGCCGATCTCCTCCTCGTCGATATAGAGCCCCGGCTCGTCGCTGATGATCCAGCCGGGCTGCAGCACGTCTCCGACAAAGGACGCGTCATGGCAGTCAATCCCGATGGAATGGCTGACGGAATGCATATAGTATTTTCCGACCTCCTCAGGATCGCTGATCAGGCCTAAGCTGACCAGGCCTTCGCCAAGAACGGACCTGGCGACATCATTCAGATCCTTCAGGGTGATCCCCGGACGGGCAGCGGCAGCTACCGCGAGGTTTGCCTTCAGCACCAGACTGTAGATCTCCCGCTGCCTGGGGGTATACTTTCCGTCCGCCGGAAAGGTGCGGGTGATGTCACTGCAGTAATTGCCGTATTTCGCGCCAAGATCCATCAGCAGGAGAGAGCCGGGACGGATCTCCTCCCGGTTGGTGTTGTAATGCATCATGCATCCGTTCCGTCCTGAGGCGGAGATGGTGGGAAACGCAAAACGCACGGCGCCCAGCGCTCTGCAGGTATATTCAAAACCGGCCTGCGCCTGATATTCCTTCTGTCCCGGCTTCAGGGTTTTCATCACCTGCTCCAGCCCCTGGCGGGTGATATCCACAGCCTGGCGCACCAGGCTGATTTCCTCTGCATCCTTGCATTCCCGCAGGGGAACACAGGCTCTGTGAAGATCGCGCAGGGCTACGGCAGGATAGAGCCGGGCAAACTCCCGGGCCTTCATGGCGTTATAATCTTCCGGATCCGAGATATCGCAGCGGTACAGATCAAAATAAACCGCTTCGATATTGTACCGTCCCATGTACCGGCTGACGGCGGCACCGATGCTGTCCGTAAAGCGGACATCCTTTATTCCGCTCTGCTGAGAAGCTTCCTCCTTTGTCGGCATCTTTCCGGTCCAGCGCTCCGCAAGAGGATCTGCGGCTTCGATAAACAGGATTTCATGGGTCGCGCCGCCCGCCTTTACCGCCAGAAAAGCCATATTCTCCCGTTCCAGCCCGGTCAGATAGAAGAACTGGCTGTTGGCTTCGAAGGGATAGTAATCGTCCTCATTGGTATGGATCGGAACGCCCGCATAGCTGAGGATCATGCTGCCCTCCGGAATCGTATCGTACAGCCGGATCCTGTGCTCCTGTACAGACATCAGTCAAACACTCCTTTTTTTCGTGATTGGGCAGACAGAAGACGGCTCCTGTCTGCCCGGTTGCTCATGTGCAATTGTAGTTGCTTCAGAAGCTCCTGTCAAACCGTATCTGCAGAACGAAAAAAGGACGGGAACCGCTCAGGCAGAGGATGCCGTTTTGTTGCGCAGGAGGGGCGGGTATGCTATACTTTACTGTAAAAAAGAGGAAGGACAGAGCGAGAGAACGCCCTCCTGCCGGAAGGAGAACAAGGATGATCAAACGCCTGGTACTGCGGGACCTGCTGGATGTCAACTGCTATCTGTACGCGGATGAGGTGACGGGGCACGCGTTTCTGATTGACCCGGGCGCCCAGGGGGAAGAGCTGCTTGCCTGGATCCGGGATCAGGGGTATACGATTGAAAAGATCCTGCTGACCCACGGGCACTTTGACCATATCGGCGGATTGGAGATCCTTGGGAAAAGGGAAGGAATTCCCGTCTGGATCGAGGAAGCGGGAGAAGCCTGGCTGGAAGATCCGACGCTCAATCTCTCCGGCCGGTTTCGGAGAAAAATCGTATTTCAGGGGGCACATTTCTTTCGGGATGGGGATACTTTTTCCCTGGAGAACAGCCCGGAATACACGCTCCGGGTGATTCATACCCCGGGGCATACCCCGGACTCTGTCATCTTCTACGACGAGAAGCACGGATTTGCTTTTTCCGGGGATACCATTTTTGCCGGAGGACACGGAAACGACACCTTCCCGGGCGGGGACGGGGATCAGCTGATTCAAAGCATTCTCACCCGGATCCTGACGCTGCCGGGGGACACCGTGCTCTACCCCGGCCATGGGGAGGCAACCACCGTGGCGGAGGAAAAAGGACTGTATATCCATCGGGAAGAGGATTGACTATGAGCGGAATGGACATCGCCCTGGCGGAAGGCCGGAAAGCGCTGGAGGAGAATGAGGTTCCGGTAGGAGCCGTGCTGATGCGCGGAGAGGAGATCATCTGGGCGGACCATAACCGCCGGGAACAGCTGCACGATCCGACGGCTCACGCAGAGATGCTGTGCCTGCGCCGCGGAGCGGAGAAGACGGGGGACTGGAGACTCGGGGACTGTACGCTGTACGTGACCCTTGAACCCTGTCCCATGTGCGCCGGCGCGATGGTCATGAGCAGACTGGGGAAAGTGGTATACGGCCTGGAGGATCCGGAAAAGGGATGCTGCGGAAGCGTATACGACCTGCCGGCGGACCCGGCGTTCAGGGCCGAAACCAGATGGCTGGCCGGGGAGCGGAAGAAGGAATGCAGGGAACTGATGGAGAAGTTTTTCCGGCGACGGAGAAACGGGATGGCTGCCACGGCAGCAGAAAGGAGCGAATGATGCCCAGTATGATCGGGAGGCTGCTGGTGATGGTTTTATGCCTGACTCTGGCGATAAGCGTTCCGGGCATTTGGCACACCCATGCCGCAGCGGAGACGATGACCCTGCTGGCGTTCAACATCGGGAAGGCGGACAGCCTTCTGCTTCGCAGCGGAGAGAGCGCCTACCTGATTGATACAGGACGCGGGAAAAACTGGGAATTCATCGAGGAAGGACTGAAAAAGCTGGGAATAAACCATCTGGACGGTGTCGTGATTACCCATATGGATTCGGATCATGTGGGCGGACTGAAGAAAATGCTGAAATCCGATATTTCCACGGACCATCTTTATGCTTCTGCATTTTATCTTCCGGAGGATAAGCCCGACAAGGAAAATCCCGCCGTGAAGGCGGCTTCCAAGCAGGGAATCGAAGTTGAATTTCTGCAGGGAGGGGATTCACTGCCCCTGGACGGCGGGCGGATACAGGTTCTGGGACCGCTTCGCGCCGCCGCGGACAAGGAAGACAGCAACTCTCTGGTGCTGTACGCGGAGGCTGCCGGCGGAAGCATGCTGCTGGCGGGAGACATGGAGTTTCCCGAGGAGTCCGACCTGCTGAACGCAGGGGTCATTCCTCACGCGGACGTGCTGAAGGTGGGCAATCACGGGGACGATGACGCCACCAGCGAAGCTCTGCTCAGCGCGGTACAGCCCTCGATTGCTGTGATTTCCACCAGCACGGAGGAAAAGGAGAGCACGCCGGCCCGGAGGGTGCTGAAGGCGCTGGAAAAGTGGAATGCGGAAGTATTCCAGACGCAGGAGGCGGCCTGGGGAATCCTGGTAACCATTCAGGACGGAACGGTCAGCGCCCAGCGGATTCAGGAGCTGCCCTGAATGCCCGTGAAGCCGCGGGAATCTTTCGGATCAAGATCCGAGGAAAAAAATAAAGCCCCCGGAACGGGGACTGAAGGAATGAAAACTGTGCGAGCGTGACCATAAGCCGGGTTCTGTATTGGGCGATCATCTATCCAGGCCTTTCGTTACCGAAAGGCTCAAGCGATCGCAGGGAATGCAGCGAGCAGCTGACGATCCCCGCATCTTGCACCGGGTGGGGTTTACAGCGCGGACAAGTTACCAGGTCCGCGGGTGAGCTCTTACCTCGCCTTTCCATCCTTACTGAGGAACGAAAGACCTCGAAGGCCAGTCCTCAGCGGTTTATTTCTGTTGCACTCTCCCTGGAGTCGCCTCCGCCGGCCGTTAGCCGGCACCCTTGCTCTGCGGTGCCCGGACTTTCCTCATGCCCGACAGGGCACGCGATCGCCTGTTCACCTCGCACAAATCTTATTTTACTTCGCGGGAAAGGATTTTGTCAATGAGTTCATCTCCACGTCCGGCACCGGCCGGGAATCAGGCTACTGGTACCCTGAAGATCATAGCCCTTTTTTTTATGCTGATTGACCATTTGGGCGCGGTCGTTTTCCCGTCCATTCCGGAGATGCGGATTGTGGGCCGCGCAGCTTTTCCGATTTACTGCTGGTGTATGGTCGTCGGATTCCATTATACCCGGAGCGTGCCGAAGTATCTGGGCCGCATCCTGCTGACGGGGATTCTTTCCCAGCCGCTGTACGCCTATGTCATGAATCATATGGGACAGTCGGGAGATCTTTTTCGGGATCTGATGATGTGCAAGCCCAATATTTTTCTGACGCTGTTTCTGGGGCTGGCGGCGCTGTGGGGCATTCGGCAGAAATGGTATCTGAGCCAGATCTGGGCACCGGCTGCGGCCATTGCCCTGGCTACGGTGCTGGGCGTGGATTACGGATGGCGCGGTGTGCTGTTTATCCTGCTGCTGTACGGCGCGAGGTCCACCAGAGCGGGTATCGCCGCGGTGATGATTGCTTTTTTCCTCTTCTGGGGAACCTCCTACCGGGTAACGTCCAGCCTGTTCGGGATTCCCATCGATGTGAACCGACTGCCCATGTGGCTGGGCAGCCCGCTGTCCTCCTTCCTGCGGCTGGAAACCTACGGGCTTTTCTCGCTGGCGTTTATCCTGCCCAGATACAGGGAGGACCTGCACCTGCCCCCGTGGGTGACCTACGGCATCTATCCGGCGCATCTGCTGCTGGTGCTGGCGGCGAAGCTGGCACTGCGCTGACAGGGCGGATTTTTCTGTTTCGGACAAAAACAAAATGTGATATGATAAAGGCAGGAAACGAGTCTCAGGAGGAAAAGAAATGAAGTACCTGGAGAAGGATATGACCCTGCGGGTCAGCGAATGCGATGTCAACGGCCGCTGGCGGCTGGGAGCCATGCTGCTGGAGATGCAGGAGGCTGCAGGGGAACACAGCAGCGCGGTGGGCTGCGGCCGGGAGACGCTGGTGAAGATGGGACTGGCCTGGGTCGTGGTCCGGATGGAAATCCAAGTCAGAAGATATCCTTCCTATGGGGAACAGGTGCGGATCCGGACGTTCCACCGCCCGTCGCGCCATCGGTTCTTTCCCCGTTTTTTCCAGATCTGGGATGCAGGCGGAGAGCTGGTAGCCTGCGCATCCAGCCTGTGGCTGCTGATGGACCTGAAAAGCCGCCAGAGCGTATCGGCGGATCGGCTTCCCCAGCCCCTGCCGGACAACAGCGACATGGAGGAGCCGCTGCGGTGGCCGGGCGGGATTGCTCCCATGGAAGCGCCGGAGCGAAGGACTGCCTATGAAGCGGTCTATACGGATCTGGACGCGAACGGGCATGTGAACAATACGAAATATGCCGACTGGCTGTGCAATGTGCTCGGAACCGAAGTGATGACCCATACCCCTGTCCGGGAGCTGACCATTCATTTTGACCACGAGATCCGTCCGGATCAGGAGGTTGAGCTGCGAATCAGGCAGGATGGGCTCCGGTTCCAGATGTGCGGAGTCCATGAGGATCTTATCGCCTTTGAGATGAGCGGCATTTTGATGGATCCGTCGGAGAGCTGAACGAAGAACTGCTTTTTTCCCTGATCTGAAAGGAAAACGAAAATGAAGATTACCAAAATTGTCATTACCGGGGGCCCCTGCGCGGGAAAGACGACCGCGATGAGCTGGATCCAGAACGCGTTTACCCAGAAAGGATATATGGTCCTGTTTGTGGACGAGACGGCGACGGAGCTGATCAGCGGCGGAGCTCCCTGGAAATTTACCCGGAACAATCAGGAGTATCAGCTGCAGGTGACAAAGCTGATGCTGGCCAAGGAGCAGGCCTTTGAGGACATTGCCAAAACCTTCGAGGCGGATAAAATTCTGATCGTTTGCGATCGGGGCACGCTGGACAACCGGGCCTATATGAACGAGCAGGAATTCCGTTATGTGCTGGATCAGCTGCATACCAACGAAATCGAGCTGCGGGATCATTATGACGCGGTTTTTCATCTGGTTACAGCCGCGAAGGGGGCGGAAGAATTTTACACCCTTGCCAACAACGCAGCCCGCTACGAGACGGTGGAGGAAGCCATTCGGGTGGATGACGGGCTGATCGAATCCTGGACAGGGCATCCCCACCTGCGGGTCATTGACAACAGATATGACTTCAATGAGAAGATGCTGGCCCTGATTACGGAGATCTCTGCTTTTCTCGGAGAGCCGCGTCCGCTGAGCAACCGGAGAAAGTATCTGATTGAATACCCGGATGTGCGGGAGCTGGAACGGCGGCCGAACTGCCAGAGCGTCGAGATCCTGCAGGCCTATCTGAAGAGCGAAATTCCCGGGGAGATGATCCGGATCCGTCAGCGGGGCCGGAACGGGAACTATGTCTATTTCAAGACGCGGAAGCGCCTGATCGAAGGCGGAAAACGGATTGAGCTGGAGGAGAGACTGAGCCAGAACGAATATCTGGAGCTGCTGATGCAGGCGGATCCGGACTACAGGCCCATCCGAAAGCAGCGGTACTGCCTGAGCGAAAACGGCCTGTACTACAACATCGATATCTATCCCCAGTGGAAGGATCAGGCGATGATGGAAATTGAACTGTACAGCGGGGATGAGAAAATCAGAATTCCGGAGGGAATCCGGGTCATCCGGGAAGTAACCGGAGAAAATGAATATACCAATCCCTATCTTGCAAGGGTCAAATTATGAAGCCGCGGAGCAGTGCCTCTGCCTGAGAAGGGTTTAGCATGAAGGAAGAAGAATTATACTGCGAGGAAGTCCATACAGAGCATATTATACAGGATCAGTGGATCGATTTCCGCAAAACCGCCTATCGCTTTCCGGACGGAAGGATTTACGAGCCTTATTACACCTTCAGCAAGAGGGATTATGCGGTGGTTGTGGCAACGGACGGGGAGGGAAAGGTTCTCTGTGTTCGTCAGTTCCGGCCCGGTATCAGGGCTGTGACTACGGAATTTCCTGCGGGGGGAATCGATCAGCGCGATCTCCGGAAACCGGGAACGACACCGGAAGAAACGGCACTTCTGGCCGCCAAAAGGGAACTGCGGGAGGAGACCGGATATGAGTCGGACGAATGGACGCACCTGCTGACGGTGCCTTCCCAGGCCACCATCAGCGATAATTATGCATACCTTTTTTCCGCAAAGGGATGCAGGAGGGTGCAGGAGCAGCAGCTGGACGAGATGGAGCTGCTCAGAAGCATCCGCGTTGCTCCGGAAGAGCTGGAGAAGATGATTCAAAAAGGGGAATTCCAGCAGGCAGTTCATATTCTGGCCTGGCTTCTGGCAACAAAATAGGCGGAGGAATCCAATTCGGGAGGGAAATGCATGAACCGGAGGAAGATTGCAATTCTGATGGCCAGCATCGACCGCGAGTACCAGATGGACTTTGTCCACGGTGCTTTTGCCGCGGCAGCGGAGCGGAACCTGGACGTCTGCGTGTTTAACTGCCAGGGATATATGAATGTGGAGGTCTCGACCAGCGACCAGCGGGAGAGCGCCATTTTTGACCTGCCCCGGATCAGGGAATTTGACGGGGTAATCTCCCTGCGGGCTACCCTGGCGGATGAGTTTTCCGCGCAAAAGGTGGAGCAGGTCCTCCGGAAAATGAAGGGAAAACCCCACATCTCCATTGATGTTCCCACGGAAGACGGCGTCAGCATCATGTTTGACGACGCGGTCTCCGTGGAAAAGCTGACTGAGCATTTGATTACGGTCCACGGCGCGAAAAACATCGTCTATCTCAGCGGACCGCAGCGGCAGATGGTCGCCATGACGCGGCTCCAGGCCTGCAGGAAGACGATGCGGGCTCACGGGCTTGATTTGCTGCCGGAGGATGTATTTGAAGGAGAATGGATCTACAGCAGCGGCAGGGACTGCGGAAAGCAGCTGCTGGAGCGGGGGGGACCCCTCCCCGATGCCATCGTCTGCGGAAATGATGACATGGCCTTCGGAGTAGCGGAATATCTTCAGGAACAGGGATACCAGATCCCGGACGACGTGATGGTGACGGGTTTTGACGCCCTCCGGGAGGCGGTGGCCAGGGGCATGACGTCTATCCGGAGACCAATCGACCGAATGGCGGAGAAGGCCATCGAGGTGCTGTGCGGATGGATGGAAGGTGAGATTCCGAAGGAACCGGTCATCTACCTTTCAACCTATCCGATTTACGGAGACAGCTGCGGATGCGACAGATGCAGACCCCAGGTAAAGGAGAGGCCGCACATGCTGCGGGCCAGGCGCCGCTACGTTGACAATACGCTGCTGCAGATCAGCGCCTTCAACGGCAGTCTGGCCAGCGTGGTGGACGAAGCAGATGCCCATGACAAGATCGATCAGTTTGTACATACAATCGGCATCGAAGAGCTGTATCTGTGCATTCATCCGTCCCTGACACGGGAGGAAGCCGTATCGGAAGGTGAATTTGCCTATCCGGAGCAGATGATTCTGCTTTACGGCAGGGAAGGGGACAGGACCATCCCCATTACGTCCTTCAGAACGGAAGAGCTGCTTCCGGTCCTGGATGAGGAACGGGACAGAACCCTGACGCTGATCTTCTGCCCGCTGTACTACCGGGAGCGGAATTTTGGCTACCTGGCCATGAACCTCGGATCCGCCGCGGCGCTGGCGCTGTATTCCATTCTGATGATGCTCAGCGGCGCACTGACCAGCCTGTATCTCCAGAGCAGCCTGCGCACCTATGCCCGCAAGGTGGAGGAGATGTCCGTCCGGGATATCATGACCGGTATGCTGAACCGGCGGGGATTCATGGAGAGGTCTCCTCAGCTGCTGGAGCAGGCCAGGACGGAAAAAAAGCCCTTCGTAATGCTCAGCGCTGACATGGATTATATGAAACGGATCAATGATCAGTACGGACATCTGACGGGCGACCAGGCGATCTGCCGCATGGGACGGGCCATGGAGACGCTGAGAGAGAAAAACATGGTGCCGGTGCATATCAGCGGGGATGAATTTCTGGCATATGGAATCGCTGATTCGATGGAGGATACGAAGAAGATTCTGCCCGCAGCTCTGGAAGCCATGCAGCAGCTGAACGATAAAGAACCCTGGATCGTGGAGACCAGCGCCAGCATCGGCATTTATGCCGCGGTCCCGCAGAAAGGGGATACCATCGATCACTTCCTGACCAGGGCGGATCATGCCATGTATGAAGAAAAAATGCGGAAAAAGGGCAGAACAGCGGGAGAACGGCGGATTCCCGGCATTGAAACAGGTGTGCCTGCCCCGTAAACGGAGATAACAGATGCGAGTATTACTGGTGGAAGATGAAAAAGGACTGTCCTCGGCGCTGCAGAAATTGCTGCAGAAGGAAAGGTATGAGGTGGACGCGGTCTATAACGGAACGGACGGGCTGGACTGGGCCCTGACAGAAAGCTATGACGCCGTGATCCTGGATGTTATGCTGCCGGAAATGGATGGCTTCGAAGTGCTCCGGAGACTGAGGGAAGAAAAGATCACCACGCCGGTGCTGATGCTGACCGCACGCGGAAGCGTGGAGGATCGGGTGTACGGGCTGACCGCCGGCGCGGACTACTATCTTCCGAAGCCGTTTGAAACCTCGGAGCTGATGGCCTGCCTGAAAGCGATTACCAGACGGGGTGATGCAGTGCCCCGGATGAAGCTGGCCGCGGGAGACGTGGAGCTTTCGGAAAGCGACGGAAAGCTTCGGTGCACCGGAACCGGAAAGGAAATCAAGCTGGGTGCCAAGGAATATCAGCTGATGGAGCTTTTCCTGCGGAGCCCGGGTCAGATCCTGCCGAGGGAAACCATCCAGGAACGGATCTGGGGATATGACAGCGAAGCGGAATACAACAATCTGGAGGTTTATGTTTCCTTTCTTCGGAAAAAGCTGACCTTCCTGGGCTCCTCCGTCAAACTGAAGGCTTCCCGGGGACTGGGGTATTCCCTGGAGGTGGGTGAATGATCAGGCACCTGCGCAGGCGGATGAGCATGCTGGTGATCGGAGTGCTGATTGCCGTGTCCGCGGGGATCGTGCTGGCCATCTATGAGGTGAACAACCGGAATATTGTATTCCAGGCGGAAATGGCGCTGGACGCCCTGGAGGAAAGCAGAGGAGCAAGGCCAATGCCGCCGGGGGAAGATGCCGGAACGGAAGGACAGCCTTTTCCGGAGGGTAACATGGACGACTCCCCTGAAGAGCGGACGCCGCCGCCGAAGCCGGAAGGAGATGGCCCCTGGGGGGAACGGAGAATGACGCGTACCCGCTCCATGACGGGAGCGGAGGTTGCCAGCCTCTCCAACTATTACACGATGGTGCTGGACGGGAATGGCCGGATCCTGTCCTGGGAGAGCGACCGTGCGGATCTGTACACGCAGAAAACACTCCAGTCCTTTGCTGACCAGGTTTGCGCCGGCGGCAGGGACAGCGGGAGAATTGACACCCAGTTTTTCCGGATGGTGCCGCAGGAGGAAAACCGCCTTCTGATCGTGCTGGACGCCCGTCTGGAAATGCTGGCAGGCCTGCGGGTACTGTGGGTGAGCGCCGCTGTGGCCGGAGCCGCCTGCCTGCTGCTGAGCGCGGGAGCCTGGATGCTGATTCGGCGGATGGTCCGGCCGGTGGAGGAAGCTTTCGTCAAACAGCAGCAGTTCGTCTGGGATGCCAGCCATGAGCTGAAAACCCCTCTGGCAGTGATTTCCGCCAACGCGGATGTGCTGGAGGGTGAAATCGGAGATAACGAATATCTGGGATACATTCGATCTGAAGTAAAACGGACGGACAGCCTGGTGAAAAACCTGCTGACGCTGGCCAGAATGGATCGGGGAACCGTCAGCCACGAAATGGCGGATCTGGATCTGAGCGAAACCGTTCAGAGCGTGCTGCTTCCCTTTGAAAGCACCGTGTTTGAGGCCGGAAAATCACTGGAGAGTGATATTCAGGAAAATGTCCGATGCACCGGCAACGAAGGCATGCTGCAGCAGATGACTGTGATCCTGCTTTCCAATGCACTGAAGTATTCGGACGAACACGGACATATTCAGGTCAGGCTGGAGAAGAAGGGACGGGGCGCGGAGCTGCGGGTGGAGAACACCGGAAAGGGTATCCCGGAAAAGGATCTGGAACGGATTTTTGACCGGTTCTACCGGACGGATGCTTCCCGGAACAGCGAAACCGGAGGAGAAGGGCTGGGGCTGGCCATCGCCAGATCAATCGTGGAGATCCACCACGGAAAAATCCGGGCGGAGAGCATTCCCGGAAAAAACGCTGTTTTTATCGTGACGCTTCCCTGAAGACGCGACGGAGGGCCGCCGCCGCGGCCCGAACTGCTGAAAAGCCTATTGCAGGCAGGCGCAGAGGAAGGATTTTTTCAAGGCATCAAAAAAAGCGCTCCGGAAAAACCGGAACGCTTTTTTGATGCCTGAGGGCTTACTTGCGGGCGGCGTCCACCATGGCCTGTACCTTTGTGGGAAGGCCGAAGAGGGTGATGAAGCCCGCGGCGTCCTTCTGATTGTAGTCGCTGGCGCCGAAGGTCGCGATATCTTCGGAGTACAGGGAATAATCGCTCCAGACGCCGGCCTTGATGATATTTCCCTTGTAGAGCTTGAGCCGGACCTTTCCGGTCACATGCTCCTGCGTCTTGTCCACAAAAGCGGAAAGCGCCTCCCGCAGGGGAGAGAACCACAGCCCGTTGTAAACCAGCTCCGCGAAGGTAATGGACAGCTTCTGCTTTTCATGCATGGTCAGCTTATCCAGGGTGATGGATTCCAGGGCTTCGTGGGCCTTGTAAAGAATGGTTCCGCCGGGGGTCTCATAGACGCCGCGGCACTTCATGCCGACCAGCCGGTTTTCCACAATGTCGATGATTCCGATTCCGTTTTTTCCGCCAAGCTCATTCAGCCTGAGAATGATATCCTTGGCGGACATCTTCTCGTCATTCAGGGCGACGGGAGTGCCCTGGCAGAACTCCAGCGTGATGTAGGTCGGTTCGTCGGGCGCGTCGAGAGGGGAGACACCCATTTCCAGGAAGCCGGGCTTTTCATACTGGGGCTCATTCCCGGTGTCTTCCAGATCCAGACCCTCATGGCTCAGATGCCAAAGATTCTTGTCCTTGGAATAGTTGGTTTCCCGGGTGATCTTCAGCGGGATGTGATGCGCTTCGGCATAGTCAATCTCCTCGTCCCGGCTCTGAATGTCCCACTCACGCCAGGGAGCGATGATGGGCATATTGGGAGCGAAATGCTTGACGGCCAGCTCAAAGCGGACCTGGTCATTTCCCTTGCCGGTGCATCCGTGGCAGATGGCGTCCGCGCCTTCCTTCAGGGCGATCTCCACCAGCCCCTTTGCGATGCAGGGACGGGCGTGGCTGGTTCCGAGCAGATAATCTTCATACACGGCGCCGGCCTTCATGGTCGGAATAATATAATCATCCACATACTCGTCCTTCAGGTCCAGCACATAAAGCTTGGAAGCTCCGGTTTTCAGCGCCTTTTCCTCCAGACCGTCCAGCTCGGTTCCCTGTCCCACATCCCCGGAGACGGCAATGATTTCGGGATTGTTGTAATTTTCCTTCAGCCAGGGGATGATGATGGAAGTGTCCAGACCGCCGGAGTAAGCAAGGACAATCTTTTTGATGTTCTCTTTGTTCACGGGAAAACCTCCTTACATATCTTGGATACGCCGGGAATATACACCTGATATGCACTTTTGTCAAGCATCCATGCAAAACTTTTTTTCGGGGGACAGATCCCGGATGAAATCCGTAGTTTTATGGAGTATAAGAAAAAACATGAAACATTTGGCAAGAGGAAAGGCATCCTGTCAGAATGCATAAAAGATGTATATATGCAATGGTGACGCTTTCCTTCCTCCCGTCCCGGAAGAGTCAGACGCCGGAAATTGCCCTGCCGAAGGCGTTGAAGATCTCGAGGGAGGCAGGATCTGTTTTCTGGGTGATTTCCGGATGCCACTGTACTCCCAGAATCCACTGGGGCCCCTTGCCGCGGCAGGCTTCGAGAAACCCTTCCTCTGCATAAGCCTCCGGAAGGAGTCCCTCTGCCAGGCTGTCAACAGCCTGGTGGTGAAAGCTGTTTGTCAGGAGCGTATCCGCGCCGCTGAAGAGACCGGACAGGAAACCGCCGGGCACCAGGCGGACCCGGTGGCTCATGGCCAGCCGGCCGTTCTGCTGCTCATGGACGGCGCCGGGAAACGCAGAGGGAATATCCTGGATCAGCGTGCCCCCCATGGCGACATTCAGGATCTGTATTCCCCGGCAGATAGCCAGGATGGGAAGGGATGTGCCGAGCACCTTCTGCAGCAGCGTCAGCTCCAACCGGTCCCGGATCGGATTGATGCGTCCGCAGCGCGGGGAAGGTTCCTGTCCGTAGCAACGGGGATCCACATCAACGCCGCCGGACAGAATGAGCCCGTCCAGGCTCCCGGCCAGCGCGGGAATGTCCTCCGGCGGAGTGTCATAGTGGATCGTGACCAGTTCGCCATGAACGCATTCAACCGCCCGGAGATAGCCTTCGGGCATGTATTCTTCCCCGCTGTCATAATTAAAATACGGCGGGATGCCGATTCTGGGTTTTTTCATTTTCGTTCCTTTCCGATTATGTCATTGAAGCAGAGAAAAACTCCCTTCGCCTTCCATTATACCATCCACTTCAGCATGGAATGCATTTTCCCTGTACTAATTATTCGTAATCTGCCTGACGGATTCATTTGACTTTCCCCGTAAAAGTTCATAGAATAAACTGGAATGTTATGGAAAGGGGGCGGTCGAAACGGTCGAAATGTGCCTGCTGGGTACAGGCGGAACGCTGCCCCTGCCGGATCGGTCGCTTTCCTCCCTGTATGTCCGGGTGAACGGACGGGCCATGCTGGTGGACTGCGGGGAAGGAACACAGGTGGGAATACGCCGCCTTGGCTGGGGCTTCCGATGCCTGGAGGGCCTTGTGCTGACCCATTTTCACGGGGACCACTGCACCGGGCTGCCCGGACTGCTTCTGAGCCTGGAAAAAGCCGGCAAGGATGAACCTTTCGATATTTACGGCCCCGCGGGGCTGAAGCGGGTGGTAGAAGGCCTCTGCGTGATTGTGCCGAAGCTGAGCTACGCGGTCAGGCTGCATGAATATCCCCCGGAGGGCCGGGAATTTGAGATGATCGGCCTGCAGATCCGAGCCTTCCCGGTGAATCATGGGATTCCCTGCTACGGATACCGGATGGAGCTGCCCCGAAAGGGTGCGTTTGATCCGGAGCGGGCAGCAGCCATGAAGGTGCCCATGGAGGACTGGAAAAAGCTGCAGGCCGGAGAGTGCGTCCGGGTTGGGCTGAGAAAGATCCATCCGGAGGATGTGCTGGGACCGGAGCGGAAGGGGATTTCCTTTGCCTTCTCCACCGATACCCGCCCCTGCGAAACCCTTCGGAAGTATACGGCCGGCGCAGATCTGGCCATTCTGGAGGGCATGTACGCGGAGGAAGAGAAAGCTCCGCTTGCGCTGAAAAATCATCACATGATGTTCCGGGAAGCAGCCGGCATCGCAAAGGAAGCCGGGGTGGAGCACCTGATCCTGACGCATTTCAGCACCAGCATGGAAGATCCGGCAACGGAGATCGGCTGCGCCAGGGAAATCTTTGAACGGACGGAGGCCGGACAGGACGGAACGGTGATCCGGCTGAACTATCCCCGGGACCGGGAACCGGCGCGAATGACCATAGGCCGGAAGGAAGGATGGTACACGCCGGCGGAGCGGCCGATTGCAGACGGATGAAGAAAAGGACGCACCGGAACGGATGAAACGGAAAGAGGAGACGGAATCGGAATTGAAGGATCGATTTGTACTGAAGGCACCCTATACGGCTTCGGGAGACCAGCCGGAGGCGATCGAAGCGCTGGCCCGGGGTGTGCGCGACGGACTGAAGGATCAGATCCTGCTGGGAGTGACCGGCAGCGGAAAGACATTCACCATGGCTTCCGTGATTGAGAAGGTGCAGAAGCCCACATTGGTAATCGCGCACAACAAAACGCTGGCGGGCCAGCTCTGCAGTGAACTGAAGGCTTTTTTTCCGGACAGCCGGGTGGAATACTTTGTCAGCTATTACGATTACTATCAGCCCGAGGCGTATATCGCGTCCTCGGATACATACATTGAAAAGGATGCTTCCATCAACGATGAGATCGACCGGCTGCGCCACAGCGCCACAGCCGCCCTTCGGGAAAGAAAGGACGTAATCATTGTTGCCTCCGTCAGCTGCATCTATTCCATGGGAGACCCCAGCGAATACGAAGGACAGATGCTCAGTCTGCGGCCGGGTATGCAGATCGAGCGGAGCAGGCTGCTCCGCGCGCTGACGGACATCCAGTATGAACGCAACGAGCTGGAATTTGCCCGGGGCACTTTCCGGGTGAAGGGGGATACCGTCGAGGTGATCCCCGCGGGAGAGCATGAGAAGGCCATCCGGATCGAACTCTTCGGGGATGAGATTGACCGCATCTGCGAAATCGACGCCGTCAGCGGGCATGTGCTTTCCACACTGGAGCATGCCGCTCTGTTTCCGGCAACACATTATGCAACGGATCCGGCGCATCTGGAAGAGCATATCGGAGAGATTGAGGCGGACCTGGCCGACCGGATCGCAGAGTTTGAAAAGGATGGCCGGCTGCTGGAGGCACAGCGGATTGCCCAGAGAACCCGTTATGACATCGAGATGATGCGGGAGATCGGATACTGTCAGGGGATTGAAAACTACAGCCGATACTTTGACGGACGGAAACCGGGGGACGCGCCCTATACGCTGCTGGATTATTTCAAGGGGGACTTTCTGACCCTGATCGATGAAAGCCACGTGACGATTCCGCAGATCCGGGCCATGTACAACGGAGACCGGGCCCGAAAGGAAACGCTGGTGGACTACGGGTTCCGGCTGCCCTCCGCCTTTGACAACAGACCGCTGCTGTTTCCGGAATTTGAAGCCCGCATCGGGCAGACAATCTATGTCTCCGCGACTCCCGGTCCCTACGAGCGGGCCCGGGCCCAGCAGGTCGTGGAGCAGATCATCCGGCCCACGGGGCTGCTGGATCCGAAGGTGATTCTGCGCCCGGCCACCGGACAGATCGACGACCTGGTAGGCGAGATTCACCAGGTGACCGCCCGGAAGGAACGGGTGCTGGTAACCACGCTGACGAAACGGATGGCGGAAAGCCTGACAGAATATCTGAAGGATCTCGAAATCCGGGTCAGATACCTCCACAGCGATATTCTGACCATTGAAAGGATGCAGCTTCTGCGGGATCTGCGTCTGGGTGAATTCGACGTGCTGGTTGGAATCAACCTGCTCCGGGAAGGCCTGGACCTGCCGGAGGTGGCGCTGGTTGCGATTCTGGATGCGGACAAGGAGGGCTTTCTCAGGTCAGAAACTTCCCTGGTGCAGACGATTGGCCGGGCAGCGCGGAATGTGGACGGAAGGGTTATTCTGTATGGAGATACCCTGACGGAGAGCATGGAAAGGGCTATGACGGAAACCAACCGCCGCCGGGCGCTGCAGGAGGCCTACAACGAGGCGCACGGGATTACACCCGAGTCGGTTCGGACGGCGATCCGCAATGTACTGGAGATTACGAAGAAGGTGGAGGAATCCTCCGCCGTACCGCTGACGGACGAGGAGAGGGAAGCGCTGGCCCGTCAGATTGAGGAGGAAATGCTGACTGCCGCGAAGGATCTGGAGTTTGAGCGGGCGGCAAAGCTGAGAGACAGGCTGCTGGAGCTGCGGGGAGAAGCGCCGATGCAGGATGATACCCAGCAGAAGAGACACCGCAGAAGGGAGAGGACGAGAAAAAGTGAAAAATAATGATGGAAGGCATATCTGGCTGACGCCGGTGCTGCTGTCCGTGCCCTTCATCCTGGGGCTGGGCTGGGCGGCCCTGAAGTACGGAAAAACGCTTCAGAATCTGATACATGTGGCGATCAAGCTGGTGGTGACAAAATGAAACAGAAGAATGAAAAGAGGCTTCCTTCCCTGGCAGCCCGCATTC
Organism: uncultured Clostridia bacterium; assembly: GCA_946542235.1. Classification (GTDB taxonomy): domain Bacteria; phylum Bacillota; class Clostridia; order Christensenellales; family Aristaeellaceae; genus Aristaeella. The sequence goes on from CAMNKK010000011.1 coordinate 22,822, forward strand.
CGGCCGCTTTTTGCGCTTTTCTGCTGACGGCCTGTCTTCTGGCGGCCGCTTTCAGCCTGATCGGGCTGCAGGCGATGACATCCGTTGATCTGCATACGGGCGTTGCCCTGTCGGAGGATTCGATGAACCTTCAGATGAAACGGATCAGGGAGGGCATTCAGAATCTGGCTGAAAGGTATGGGTTTGACGCGGAGAACGCGGCCGGAGCTGTTTCACGGGAATCCGTGGAAGACTTTGACCGGGAAGTTGTCAGGTGGTGGACGGGCTTTGCCGGAACCGGAAGGCTGGACAGTGAACCGGTCTATGACACGGCCCCGGCGGAGGAAGCACTGCGGAAGGATGAAAAATTCATCTCAGGCCTGGAAGAGATGATGGTGAAGAGCACGGTGGAGGAGATCTCGGGCGGGATTCGGGAAACGGTGCGCAAGTCCGCGGTTCTGTTCAGGGATCTGCTGCTGGAAACCGGGGCCCGGCTGGCGGGAACCAGGATCAATCTTCCTCAGGCGGCGGAACTGCTGCAAAAAATTCCCCTGCTGGCGGGCGTGGGATGCCTGGTGCTGTCCGGATGTATCGCTCTGCTGATGAGCAGACGGATTCTGACTGCCGGACAGTATCTGGGAGGCGCCATGGCGGCGGCGGGGCTGCTGACGATCCTCATTCTGCTGCTGCTCAGCGCGCTGAATCTTCGCGGAATGATCGCGGAGGCTTCCCAGGCGCTGGAGGCACAGTATGCCGGCCTGAGCGGAATCCTGAGGTGGGAGATGATCGGAGGCGCCGCCCTGATGCTGGCCGCCGGCTGCGGGCTGATGCTGCTGGCACGAAAGGAATATCCGAAAGCATGAGCGCAAAACGGGTAAGAGTATATCACACCATTCGGCATCCGAAAATCAGGGTGCCTCTGACGCTGGCTGTGGCGGCGGACCTTCACTCCGGCGGCTTTCAGGATGTTCTGGAGGATTTTCGGGCGGCGGATGCCGTTCTGGTACCCGGGGATCTGGTAAACCGGCACCGGAAAAGCTATGCGGAAGCGGCGCGCTTCCTGCGGGAAGCGCCGAAGGCAGCGCCTGTGTTCTATTCGATGGGCAACCATGAGATCAAATGCGCCTATCGGGAAGAATGGATGAGGCTGGTTCGGGAGAGCGAAGTGACCGTGCTCGATGACGAGAGCACACTTTTCCGGGGAATCAGGATCGGCGGCCTGTCCAGCCGGCTGAACGGGGAGGCGAACCGAACTTTCCTGGATGCCTTCGAAAGGGAAGAAGAGTTCCGGCTGCTGATGTGCCATCATCCGGAGATGTGGCGGGACTATGTCCGGGGAAGGGATATTGACTTTACCATCTGCGGGCATGCCCACGGGGGGCAGATCCAGATCTGCGGGAGGGGGCTCTATTCCCCGGGGCAGGGGCTCTTTCCGAAGCTGACGCACGGGCTGCACGACGGAGGGAAAATGATGATATCCAGGGGAATGACCAATGGGGCCCGGGCGCCCCGGATCAACAACCCCTGTGAACTGATCATTCTGCGACTGGAACCGGATACGGAAATATGAAGGGAACAGGAGGTGAGCACAATATGGAAAAGGAAGACCTGCAGCTTATGGTGGAATGGGTTGAAAAAAACAAGGATCATGAGCTGAGCTTTCTGGAGAAGGAAGCCGTCAAGGCGGTGCTGCGGAAATCACGGACGGTGGGGGATCTGTTTGAGACGGCGCTGAAACTGCTGAAACAATAAAATCAGCAGGCCGATGCCGCATTCCGGAAAGGAAGGGCGGAACGCCCGGAAAAGTCATAGCTTCAGGCTATGACTTTTCATCAGGATTTCCTATTGGACAAACGGCCGGCCCGGTGGTATGATGCGTGCAATCCCAATAAACAAGGGCGGAAAGCCCGGGATGAAGCATCTGCGGACTGGAGCCGCGGATCAGAGAGAAGGAGGATGGTTGTGATGAAAAAGTTTGTTCTTTGGCTGTGTGTGGCTGCGCTGGCGGTTTCCTGCATGGGAATGGCCATGGCGGATTCCTATAAGATTGCCGTGCCCAACGACCCGACCAACGAAGGCCGTGCCCTGCTGCTGCTGCAGTCCATCGGCGCACTGACGCTGAATGAGGAAGCAGGTGTTGAAGCCGGGCTGAAGGACGTGGTTTCCTCCACGGCGGAAATCGAGTTTGTGGAGATGGCAGCGGAGAATATTCCCACCGTGCTGCCGGACGTTGATTTTGCGATTATCAACAACAACTTCGCCCTGGATAACGGCCTGGTTCCCTCCAAGGACGGGCTGGCGATCGAGAGCGCTGATTCTCCCTACAGCAACGTGATCTGCGTGAAGGAAGGCAACGAGGAGGCCGACCTGACCAAGGCGCTGATCGCCGCCTTCACCTCCCAGAAGGTTGTCGATTTCATCGCTGCGACCTATCCGGATGGATCCGTTGTTTCCGTCATTGAAAATCCCACGGATGGATTTGATCCCACCGTGGATTATGAGGCACTGAAGGGCCAGACCATCAGCATCGCCGTGACCCCTGTTCCCCATGAGCTGATTGCCGCCATCGCCAAGGAAACCCTGGCGGAAAAGGGGATTACTCTGGATGTGGTCGAAGTGACCGACTACGTGACGCCCAACGATTTTGTGGAGGCGGGAGACGTTTATGCCAACTTCTTCGCTCATATTCCTTATCAGGAGAAGTTTAACCAGGATAACGGAACGCATCTCGTGATCGTGGCGCCGGTTCATGTGGAGCCCATGGCCATCTACGGCGGGAAGACCAAGGATCTGACCGTGCTGACCGCCAAGTAATACCTGCGAATGCCTGCATTCGACACCGGCCGGAACGACGGCCGGTGTCATTTTGGCGTTTTCAGAGGAAATGAATATCTGTACGGAGGCACAGGGTTCATGATTGAAATTAGTAATCTTTCCAAAAGCTTCGTGACAGCCGGCGGGAGGGTTGACGCACTGAGAAATGTCAATCTGACAATCCGGGACGGCGACATCTATGGGATTATCGGCATGAGCGGTGCGGGAAAAAGCACCCTTGTTCGATGCATCAATATGCTGGAGCGGCCTACAGAAGGAAACGTGAAGCTGGACGGGCTGGATCTGGGTACGCTGAACAAACATGAGATGCAAAAGATGCGGCACCATGTGACGATGATCTTCCAGAGCTTCAATCTGCTGATGCAGCGGAATTGCCTGCAGAACATCATGCTGCCGCTCAAGCTGATCCATATGCCGAAGGAAAAAGCGGTGCAGAGAGCGACGGAGCTGCTGGAGACGGTAGGCATGTCGGATAAAGCCAAGGCCTATCCCGCTCAGCTTTCCGGAGGACAGCAGCAGCGGATCGCCATCGCCCGCGCGCTGGCAACGGATCCCGAAGTACTGCTGTGCGACGAGGCAACCTCCGCCCTGGATCCCAAAACTACCCATGATATCCTGTCCCTGATTCAGGATATCAATCAGAAGCTGGGGATTACCGTGATCGTCATCACCCATCAAATGAGCGTGGTTCAGGAAATCTGCAACCGGGTTGCTATTCTGGAAAACGGGTCCGTCGTCGAGGAAGGAGATGTGAGCGAGGTCTTCTCCAATCCAAAGGCGCAGGCGACAAAACGGCTCGTTTATCCGGACATGGTTTCCGGAATCGACAGCCTGGGGGTTCCGCATCAGCAGATGATCCGGCTGGTGTTCCAGGGAGCGGAAGCGGCCGGAAAGCCGCTGCTCTCCTCTATGGCCATTGACTGTCAGATTCCGGCCAACATCCTGTCTGCCACAACGCGTACACTGGACGGCAAGGTCTACGGAACCATGCTGCTGAATATTCCCGGAGGACCGGCCGAGCTGGCGAAAGCAGTGGCCTACCTGAGCGTTGTGCCGGATGTACGGGTGCAGGTAGAAAGCGAGTATCCCGCCGGGAAGGAGAATGCTTCGGAGAATCCGGACAGAGAGGAGGAGGATGACTGATGGCGGAATATATTGCCCGCTATTTCAATGAGGCGAAAATGGCGGATGCCTGGACCCAGATTCAGGACAACTTCCTTGCGGACACCTTTTCCACCCTGTATATCACCCTGGTCTCTGCCCTGCTGGCGATCCTGATCGGGCTTCCGCTGGGAATCATCCTGGTGACGGGAGACGCCAAGGGAATCCGCCCGCTGCCCCGCTGGCTGATGACTTTTCTGAACTGGCTGATCAACCTTCTCCGCTCTGCCCCGTTCATCATTCTGATCGTACTGCTGATGCCCTTTACCCGGATGCTGGTCGGATCGGCGGTTGGGGATGCCGGTGTGATTGTGCCCCTGGTGATTGCGGCATTTCCCTTTGTGGCCCGGCTGGTGGAAGGCTCCCTGCGGGAACTGAATCCAAACATTATTGAGATGGCGCAGTCCTCAGGAGCGAATACCTGGCAGACTGTTTTTCATGTGATGCTTCCGGAAAGTGTTCCGTCCCTGATTACCGCCTTTACTACGGCGATTACCACCATTCTCGGATACACCGCCATGAGCGGAGCCGTGGGCGGCGGCGGCCTGGGAAACAGAGCGATCGCCCAGGGACAGCAGCGGTCCAACCATGCGGTACTGCTGGCGGCCCTGATCATACTTGTGATTCTGGTTCAGATCCTGCAGACCTTCGGGACCTGGCTGGCCAGAAAATGCGACAAACGGCTGAAAAACCAGTGAAAAAGACTTTTTTCGGGAATGCGCGCAGATACTTCACGGACTGACAATAAACTGGCAAACGGTTGACAGCCAAGGGATCTGTGGGTATAATGCAAGCCATCCGAGTGAACCGGGCTCCGCAGTCCGGGGCGATTGCCCTCTTCGCGGAGAACCTGCCCGATGGATGATAAGAGCGCACCCGCGGCCCCAAAACAGCCGGGGTGCGCCTTGATTATGAAATGGAGTGATTGATTATGGCAGAGGAAAAAACGACCATTTTAACCGAAAGCGGCCTTCAGAAGCTGAAGGAGCAGCTGGACTACCTGATTTCTGTCCGCCGGAACGAAGTCAGCGAACAGATTGCCATTGCCCGCGGCTTTGGAGATCTGAGTGAAAACGCCGAGTATGACGAGGCCAAGAAGGAACAGGCCAAGGTGGAGGCGGAAATAACCCGGCTGCAGGCGACCATTCGAACGGCGACTGTGGTGGCAGATGACGAGATTACGACGGACAAGGTTTCCATCGGCACCATCGTGAAGGTCAAGGACCTGGATGAAAACGAAACCTGCGAATATGCCATCGTCGGCGCCAATGAGGCGGATCCTTTCAACGACCGGATTTCCATCGAAAGCCCCGTAGGCGCAGGCCTGATCGGAGCCAAGCGGAATCAGACGGTTACGATTACCATTCCCGCCGGTACGATCCGGTACAAGATTCTCAGCATCCGGAAAATGTAAATCCAGAAAAAGCAAAGGAAGAAACAGATGGCAGATCAGATCAGCAATGCTCAGGACCTGAGCGAACAGGAACAGATTCGGCGCGAAAAACTGAAAGCGCTGCAGGAAGCGGGCAAGGATCCGTACCGGATCACCCGCTTTGAAGTGACTCATCATTCCGAAGAAATCCGGAACGGATTTGATGCGCTGGAGGGCAGGGAGGTTTCCCTGGCCGGACGTCTCATGTCCAAACGGATTATGGGTAAGGCTTCCTTCTGCCATGTACAGGATCTGCAGGGGATGATGCAGGTTTATGTGGCCCGCGACGCAGTGGGAGAGGAAACCTACGCCGAATTCAAGAAGGACGATATCGGTGATCTGGTGGGAATCCGGGGAACGGTGTTCAAGACCAAAACCGGAGAAATTACCGTTCACGCCGTCTCCTTTACGCTGCTCTCCAAGTCTCTGAAGCCGCTGCCGGAAAAGTTCCATGGGCTGACGAATGTGGATCTCCGCTACCGCCAGCGGTATGTGGACCTGATCATGAACCCTGAAAGCAAGGATACTTTCATCAAGCGGTCCAGAATTCTGAGCGCCATCCGGCGCTATCTGGACGGGCAGGGATTCATGGAGGTGGAGACGCCCATGCTGGTCGCCAATGCCGGCGGCGCGGCGGCCCGCCCCTTCGAGACGCATTTCAATGCCCTCGATGAGGATTTCAAGCTGCGGATCAGCCTGGAGCTGTATCTGAAACGCCTGATTGTCGGAGGCCTGGAGCGGGTCTATGAAATCGGCCGAGTGTTCCGCAACGAGGGTCTGGATACCCGACATAATCCCGAGTTTACGCTGATGGAGCTCTATCAGGCCTACACCGATTATCATGGCATGATGGATCTGACGGAGAATATGTACCGCTATGTGGCCCAGGAAGTGCTTGGCACAACCACGATTGTCTACAACGGGGTAACCATGGATCTTGGGAAGCCTTTTGCCCGGATTACCATGAAGGACGCCGTAAAGCAGTATTCCGGCGTGGACTTTGATCAGATTCATACGATTGAAGAAGCCCGGGCGGCCGCGAAGGAGCATCATATCGAATATGAGGAACGGCACAAGAAGGGGGACATTCTGAATCTTTTCTTCGAAACCTATGTGGAGGAGCATCTGATTCAGCCTACCTTTGTGATGGATCATCCGGTAGAGATTTCTCCGCTGACCAAAAGAAAGCCTGAGGACCCGGACTATGTGGAACGGTTCGAGTTCTTTATGAACGGATGGGAAATGGCCAATGCCTATTCCGAGCTGAACGACCCCATTGACCAGCGGGCGCGGTTTGCCGCCCAGGAGGAGCAGTTCGCCCAGGGCGATGAGGAAGCCAACCATACGGATGAGGATTTCCTGAATGCCCTTGAGATCGGCATGCCGCCCACCGGCGGTATCGGCTATGGAATTGACCGGATGTGCATGCTGCTGACGGATTCCGCAGCCATTCGGGACGTTCTGCTCTTTCCGACCATGAAGTCGCTGGACAGGAAGGATGACGCTCAGTAAGGCGAGGCGCGGAGATATCATATGAAGCAGGGACTGGAGAAAAGAGTAAGGCAGTTTACGGAACGTGTCCTCCGGGAGGATATCAATCTGCATGGGTTTATCCTGAATGTCGGCGGGCAGGAAAAAGTGAAGGCTTACTATGCGCCTTTTCAGGAGGGGCAGCCTCACCGGATGTATTCCGTCAGCAAGACCATGGTGGCCTGTGCAGTCGGGATGCTGATGGATGAGGGGAAAATCCGGCTGGAAGACCATATTGTCGATTTTTTTCAGGATCTGCTTCCCTCAGAAGTGAGCCCGTACCTGCAGCATCTGACCATCCGGGATATGCTGAGGATGGCGACCTGCTACCGGCAGACCGCTTACCGGGAATATGAAGACAGTGACTGGACCCGGCCTTTCTTTACCGGGCATCCGGATCATGAACCGGGAACCGTGTTCAATTATGACACGGGCAACAGCCAGGTGCTTTCCAGCCTGGTCAGGAGGCTGACCGGAAAGGAAGTTGTGGATTTTCTGCGGGAACGTCTTTTTGAGCCGCTGGGATGCCAGGACGAAATCTACTGGCTCCGGGATCCCTCCGGTCAGTGCACCGGGGGAACGGGGCTCTGCATGAGCCTGCGGGATCTGAACCGGGTAGCCATGTGCCTGAGCCGGGGCGGGGACGGGCTGATTCCCGGCTGGTTCGTGGCGGAGATGCAGAAAAAGCAGATTGATACCCTGCTGCAGGGAAATGAAGAAGAAAGATACGGCTATGGCTGGCAGTGCTGGCGGACCAGAGCGGGCTGGGTGCTCTACGGCATGGGCGGCCAGCTGGCCGTGCTCTGCCCGGAAAGGGACGCGGTGCTTTGCACCATTGCCGACGTGCGGCTCGATCCCTGCGGTATGCAGCGAATCTACAACGCATTCTTTGAGGAAATCTATCCGTGGCTTGGGGAAGAGGACATGACCCCTGAAAGCCTGATTCTTCCGGCCCCTGTACTGGCCGAGAAGGAGAAGACGGAGCGGATCACGGCGGGAGAATTCCTTTTCCCGGACGGAAACATGCTGGGATGGAAGAAGCTGTCCGTCCGCGGAAATCATCTGACCTATGAGAATGACAGAGGCGTATGCGAGCTTCCCTTCGAACCGGGAAAGACCATCTGCGCGGATTATCCCGGATGGGCGGGGGAACCCGCGACCGTCTCCGCCGGATGGTTTGCGGACGACGCGCTGCGAATCCGCTGCCACGCTGTCGGAAACAGCCCCTGCGGCTTTGATATGGTTATCTGTTTCAGAGAAGACATGGTTACGGTGCAGGCCAGGCGATCCTTTGATCCGCTGACCAACGGGTATGACGGTGTGGCTTCCGGAAAAGGATTCTCATCGAAAGACTGATGTTTTCGCGAATACCCTGTATCTTCTGAATATAACAGGGATCTGACGAGGAAGGGTATATGATCAGCAGAAGGGAAAACAGCAAGCGCAAACGGTACTTCCGCAGCGGAGTATTCAAGCGTCTGTTTTTATCCTATATGCTGATCATTTTTGTTTTCTTCGGCGTGTTTATCGGATGGGCCGGATGGTCCTATCGCCGGGAGGCAAGCGAGCTGGCGCGGCAGGAGTGGGAACAAAAAGCGGTTTCCTGGGGAACCTGGATGGATCAGCAGATGATGCAGGCCCAGATGCTGTGCGCTTCCGTGAACGCCTCCGAGAGCGCCCGGTCCGCCCTGCAGACCATTTATGTGGAAAAGAACACGCTGAATTCACTTCAGTTGTACAACCTGCTGGGAGAACTGAACCGGATCAAAGGGACTGTGCGTACCACCAGCCTTTACAGCATGCTTCTGGCCTTTCAGGGAGAACACAAGGTTTTCCTGCCCGGTGCGGTCTATTCGCTGGAAG
>CAMNKK010000012.1 GCA_946542235.1 uncultured Clostridia bacterium
TCTATATGCTGTGATAAAGATCCCAGGCAATGTCAGCCATGGTTCGTTCAAAGGCCGGAACATCCGTCTCGTTCCCCATCAGGACCAGCAGCAGCGGTTCCGGTCCTTCAATGATGCCCACATCATGGGTTACCCCATCATCCTCCCCTGTCTTATGGGCAATTTTCGGCGCGTTTTCCAGCGTATGAAGCCGGAAGGGGATTTTCCCGTTCAGCCGCTGGTGCCGGAGTGTCTCCAGCATCCGGGCGGAAGCCTCCGGGCTTACCAGCTCTCCCCGCCAGATCCGCTCCAGCAGCCAGCCGACATCCGCCGCCGTGGTCGCGTTCCGGATTCCCCGGCGGCTGCTCTCCGCGTCAAACATCTTCCGCCGGAAAAAGGTTCCCTTCCTGCCGAAGGTGTTTTCAATCTCACCCTGAATCCAGGGGATTGTGCAGAAATCTGCCAGCACATTGGTCGCGGTATTGTCGCTGACGATAATCATCAGCTCCGTCAGATCCCGCAGCGAAACTTCCTTTCCATCATCCAGGTAGGTCAGCACCCCGCAGGAGGGCACGCAGTCCTGCCGGCGAACCGGAACCCGATCCTCCGGACGGAATCTTCCGGTTTCGAATCCCCGGTACACCGCGGCCATCACAAAAAGCTTGATCACGCTGGCGGGTCCCATTTCCATCTCCGGACGGAACAGGAATTCCTCCCCGGTTTTCAGGTTTCTGCAGACCGCGCTGATTCTTCCCGGCAGTGCCTCCAGCCGCGGCCCGATCCAATCCATGTTACTCATACAGCAGATACGCTTCCCTTTCCTTCCGAAATTTTTCCCTGCCCGGCGCGTGCTTTTCCAGCAGGCTCGTTCCGTCCACGACGCCGCGCCGGTAAAGATCCGTTCCCAGCAGCTTGTCAATGGTATAGCTTCCCGCCGACATGCTGATCCATTCCAGATTTCCAGGATACATGTCGCGGATTTCGTCCATCAGCACCAGCGCGGCCGCTGTCGGATCCGCCCTTTCCGGCTCCGTCACATGCATCTGTACTCCCGCGCAGGTCTCTCCGCAGTGCTTGGAGAAGGTGGGTACAAACCAGACCGGCCGGAACCGGATTCCCGGCGTCTTCCGCCGGGCCAGACGGGCCGCCAGAGCGTCCGCGTCGATCCAGGGTGCCCCGATATACTCGAAGGGCAGAGTCGTCCCCCTTCCCTCTGACACATTGGTTCCCTCAAAGATGCAGGTGCCGATATAGGCGAAGGCGCTGTGAAAGGTCGGGCAGTTGGGGGACGGTGCCGGCCAGGGCAGCCCGGCTTCCCAGGGGAGCATTGTCCGCCTCCATCCGCTCAACGGGGCCACGGAAAGCTCCAGCCGGTCCAGCTTCAGCCAGTCCCGGACCCACCTGGCATATTCTCCGACAGTCATTCCGTACCTTGTGGGCAGAGGATACATGCCCACATAGGAGGCAAAGGCCGGATCCAGCACGGTCCCCTGGATCAGCTCTCCCCCCAGCGGGTTGATCCTGTCCAGCACCACTGCCGGCTTCCCGGCCCGTGCGCATTCCTCCAGGGCAAAGGACAGAGCGTAGATATAGGTATAAAACCGGGCGCCCACATCCTGGATGTCGAAACAGAACACGTCAAACTGCGCCAGCATCTCCTCCGTCAGCCGGTGATTCCCTCCGTACACAGGCCAGACGGTAAGCCCCGTAGCAGGATCCGTGCAGGGCTCAATCTTCTCCCCCGCCTGTACGCTGCCGCGGATACCGTGCTCCACGGCAAACAGGGCAGTCAGGTTATATTTTTCCCGGATCAGGTCGATGGTAGGCCGGAAATCCCGGCCGATTCCGGTCTGGTTCGTCATCAGGCCCACGCGTCCGCGCCGCAGCGCGCAGTGAACCGTTTCCAGCCGGTCTGCGCCCGAAAGCACCATGTTCATCCTTTTCCTTTCTGTCAGAGCCCGGTATCTTTTTTCAAAAAGGCCCCGCTTCCGGGACGGAAACGGGGCCAGGGTTGATGCTCAGAAATTACTTTCCAAGGAAAGCATCCAGCTGAGCCTGAACTTCGGTGATGATGGTCTGCAGACCGGCTTCATTCATCCGGTCCAGCATCTCGGGAATCACGACCTCAGGATCAGAAGTTCCGGTAAACAGCTCGCGCTTGTATTCCTCGATGACGGACTTGACCGCCAGGTTCTCGTTCTCCACCTTGCTCAGGTCAGGAGTGAAGCCCATGGCCGCGGACAGCGTCGCGTTCTCATAGTTCGCCATGGTCTTGGTCCACTGATCGATATCGGTAGGAACTTCCGGGAAGGGAGAGGCTTCCAGCGCGCCGACGGTGTAGTGGCCCTGCGCATAGGCCTGAACGCCCATGTTGGAGGCGCCCAGCTCGGTGCGGGTCACGGTGCCGTCTTCGTTGCGGACATAGTGCTTGCCTTCGATACCGTACCGGGCAGTCTCGCGGTACCAGGGATCGGTGTTCATCAGCTCAATCAGCTTCAGGGCTTCTTCCGGATGCTCGGAGGTGCTGCTCACGGCGGTCATGGAGCCGCGGATGGAGGAAGTGCTCATGTAGGGGCCGTCATACCGGGAGATGTAGATGGGCTTCTTGATGACGTTGGCCCACACAGTCTCGGCACCGAACCAGCCCTGTCCGGACTGCACCACGCCGGCCTGGGCGCGGGGCATGGACTCGGTCACAGCCGCGTCGGGGTTGATGTAGCCCTTTTCGTACCACTCATGAATCTTCTTCAGACGGTTCTTCCAGGCGGGGATTTCCAGGGCGCTCTTGACCTTGGTCTCCTCGTCGGTGCCCTGGGCTTCCCAGTCCAGACCGATCAGGATATCCATGTTCAGCCAGTCAGCCAGCGCGTTCTGCCAGGAGGTGATGCCGCCGTAGCTCATCTTGAAGGGATAGTCGTCCGGATAATCCGCCTTGTAGGCTTCGAAATAGGGCTCGATGCCTTCGAAGGTGATGTACTGATCCTTCTCGAAGCCCTTCTGGTTCAGGAAGTAATCAGAGTTCAGAATCCAGAACACTTCGTAGCCGATATCCTTCATGTGCGGGATGGCATAGATGTCACCGTTGACCTTGACGCCTTCCCAGGCCTTGTCCACGATGGAGTCCTTCAGGGCCGGGTACTTGTCGATGTAGTCGTTCAGGTTCAGGAACATGCCGGCCGCCACGTTGGTGGCATAATCGTTCCACCAGTCGCAGGTGAAGGCGATGTCGAAGTATTCGCCGGTGTTCATGGCCAGGGCTACCTGGGTTTCATCCATGTACTTGTATTCGCAGGTCACGCCGATCTTCTCCGCGGAATACGCGTTCAGGGCTTCTTCCACTTCGGGCCAGTCGATGGGGGTTTCGCTCGCGGTGTACATGAACCAGACGAGGTGCACGGGCTCTTTGGCTTCCGCCGCCGCGAAGGAGCAGACGGACAGAACCATTGCCAGAGCCAGTACCAGGGACAGGATCTTCTTCATGGGGATACCTCCTTAAAAATATTTTTTGACGGCATCTGCCGTACAAATCAATTGTACCGGTCGCCCGCATTGTCGCGGCTCGCCGAATGTCCCCGGTCGCCCGCATTGTCGCGGCTCGCCGCAGGCGAGTCCGCTCTGTGCGGGCTCTGTGAGAATTCGGCGAAATTCCCGCCACCGGCGGTCGCCGAATTCTCACCCCTTCACTGCCCCGATGGTCAGTCCGGAAATGAAATATTTCTGGAAGAAGGGATAGGAGAACATGATCGGCACCACTGCGATCACGACGATGGCCATCCGCATGGTTTCGCTCGGCAGAGCTGTGGAATTGGCGGACATCGCCATATCGTTGTTCGCCAGGTACTGGATATTTTTTTCAATGTTGACCAGCACATACTGCAGCGGGAACATGTCGTGCCGGTTGCTCTCGATGTACAGGCTTGCCTGATACCAGTCATTCCAGTAGGCAAAGGTCAGGAACAGCGCGATCGTCGCCAGCGCGGGCAGGGAAATCGGCAGCACAAGCTGGGCAAAGATCCGCAGCTGGGAGGCGCCGTCCACCCTGCCGGACTCAATGATCTCATCCGGCACCGTCGTCTGGAAGAAGGTCCGCATGATGATCACGTAGAACGAGGAACAGGCCAGCGGGAAAATCAGGGCCCAGTAGGTGTTCTTCATCCCCAGCAGCTGCGTATTCACCACGTAGGTGGACAGCAGGCCGCCGTTGAAGATCATGGGGATGAAAATCAGCGTGGTGTAGAAGCCCCGCAGTTTGAAGTTCCGCCGGGACAGCACGTACCCCATCGTGGAGATCAGCGTCACGCCGATCGCCGTTCCGACCACTGTAATGCCGATGGAGGTCAGGAAGGCCATCACCACCGTCGGGATCCCCTGACTGTTCCGCAGCGCCCATACATACCGATAAGCTTCCACCGACCATTCGGCGGGCACAAAGCTGTATCCGACCCTGCCGATGGATGCTTCCGAGGAGAAGGAAATGATGATGACAAAGACAACGGGGATTACGCAGATCAGCGCCAGCAGCAGAAAGATGATGCTGTACAGCACGTTGGTTCCCGGCTTCAGCGCATTGAAGCGCAGCATGCCGCTTCCTGCCTCCTTCGGGGAGGAAGGGTTGGATAGGGTCATTTTTTTCTTCCTCCTTTCTCAGAACAGGGCGCTCTCATTGTCCACCCTGCGGACAATGGCGTTCGCCGCGATCATGGTCAGGCAGCCCAGTACGGACTGCATAAAGCCTGCCGCGGAGATGTATCCGTATACAGGCCGCGGATTGTTGAACATGGAATTGTAGACATACACATCCAGCGTCAAATATACGTTGGTCAGGCTGCTGGAATTCCGCGTGGTCCGGTAGAACAGACCGAAGTCGGAATTGAAGATCTTGCCCACCGCCATGATGAACATGATAATCATGATCGTTTTCAGCATCGGCAGCGTGATGTATTTCGTCTGCTGCCACTTGGTGGCTCCGTCGATCATGGCCGCTTCATAGAGGCTTTCGTCAATTCCCTTGATGGAGGCCAGGTATACAACCATGCTGTATCCCACCGTCTTCCACATGTGCAGGAAAATCAGGATCCAGGGCCAGTACCCCGCTGCCTCCCCCTGATACCACTTGACCGGATTTCCGCCGAAGGCGAGGATCAGATGGTTCACCAGGCCGTTGTCGGTGGAAAGGAAAGCGAACACGAAATAACCCACCACAACCCAGCTGAGAAAGTGGGGCAGGAACATGGCCGTCTGCGTCACCTTGGCGAGCTTCTGGCTGCGCAGGTGATTGATCATGATAGCCAGAGCAACCGGAATCGCCACACCCAGGACGATAAAGATGATATTGTATCCGATGGTGTTCCGGAACATGTTGATGGTCGTGGCCCGGTTGTTCGCAAACAGGAAGCGGAAATTGTCGAGCCCGCACCATGCGCTGTTGTTGAACAGGCTCCACAGGAAGCCTTTTCCGGGAGCTACCTTGTATTTCTTGAAGGCAATGATCAGCCCGAACATGGGCAGATAACAGAAAAGGACATACCAGAGCACGGAAGGCAGGCTCAGGAAAAAAAGCTGCAGATCATCCAGCGTAAATCGGGATTTCTTTTTCATCCCCGCCTTCTGTTCAGCCTTTTTGACCGTCATGACGCAAACTCCTTTCCGTGGATAGAGGAAAAATGCCGAACGCCCGGCCGTCTTTCCCGAACCCTCTCATGATGCCGTTTTCAGTTCATTTCACAAATATGCTTGCTGCTGCTCATACAACTACTCGCATATCCTACCACATTTTACGTTCGATGTCCATAATTTTAACAAAAAAAATGCGAAAACGGGGCATTTTTCTTCCCGTTTTCGCAGGTTCACAGGTTTATCAGTCTTTTAATCCCGGCTCGCATACTTCGCGGCCAGGGCGGCCGCGCCTGCTGCCGGAGACCTGCGGGGGGCGATGATCCGGATGTCGGGATACTCCGCCCGCACATGTTTCTCCATTCCGGTCCGGATTTCCGGGATATGGGTCAGAATGCTTCCCATCAGGGCCAGCTCCCCGTCCTTCATGCCGCTCTTCCGCCACAGCGCGGTCACCATTTCCGCCAGGTCCGCCGCCGCCTTCCGGGCTATCTCCCGGGCGGTCTCATCCCCTTCCCGCAGCGCTTCCGTCAGGATCGGTGCCAGGGAGGCAATTTCCTTTTTCCCTGTATCCGGGGCATACAGCCAGGTGATCATCCGCTGAATTTCCTCCGGCGCGTATCCGATCCTGTCCGCGGCCTTTTCACTGAGCACCGTGGGCCGGCCCCTGCCGTCGAAAGCCCGGACCGCCGCGGTCAGGATGTCCCGCCCGATGGCATACCCGCTTCCCGCGTCATCAATCAGATAACCGTATCCTCCGACCCGGTGGAACCTGCCTTCCGGATCCCGTCCGTAGCAGACGGCTCCCGTCCCGGCAATCAGGATTGCTCCGTGTCCGTCAATGGCGCCGGCCAGTGCGATTTCCTGGTCTCCCGCAAGCCGGACCCTTCCGGTCCATCCCGCCTCCGATACAGCCTGCTCCAGCAGCTTCCGGGCATCCTCATTGCTGATGCCTGCCGCACCGATCACCGTTCCCCCGCACGCCTCCGGACCGCCCGGCAGACTGCGCAGAAAACATACGGCGTCCCGCACCGTCTCTCTGACCCTGTCAGCGCTGGTGCCGTTTGGATTCAGCGGGCCAAAGGAACGATCCGCCATGACCGCGCCGGTTTCATCCAGAACGCAGACCTCGGTCTTGGTTCCTCCTCCGTCCCATCCTGCGTACCACATCCGTCTGTTCTCTCCCGTTCCTTTTATGCTTTCCGCTGCTCCAGCGCCTCTGCGATCCGCCCGTGAGCCGCCTCCAGCGCCTGTACCGCCTCCGGCGCCTTCATTCCCAGCAGAATCATGACGATCGCCGTCTTGCACCGGAATCCGCTTTCCTCCAGCGCGGCCCGGGCCGTTTGCTCGTCCGCGCCCGTCGCCGTCCGCACGATCCGGATGGACCGGTCCACAAGCTTCTCGTTCGTGGCCTGCACGTCCACCATCAGATTTCCGTAAACCTTTCCCAGCTTTACCATCACGCAGGTGGAAAGCATGTTCAGCACCAGCTTCTGACAGGTTCCGCTCTTCATCCGGGAGGACCCGGTGATCACCTCCGGCCCGGGGATCGGCGCCATCGTCACGTCCGCATGCCGGCTCATGACGCTGTCCCGGCAGCAGGTCAGCGCCATGACCGGTGCTCCGGTCTCCCGGGCGTAATCCATCGCGCCGATCACATAGGGTGTTCTCCCGCTGGCGGCAATTCCCACCAGGGCATCCTTTTCGCTGAAGCCGTGGTCGATCAGGTCCTGCCGCCCCAGCTCCCGGCTGTCCTCCGCGCCCTCCACCGCTTTCAGGAAGGCGCTGGGCCCTCCCGCGATGAGCCCGGTTACCATCTCCGGCTCCACCCCATAGGTCGGCGGGCACTCCGCCGCGTCCAGCACCCCCAGCCGTCCGGAGGTTCCGGCTCCGGCGTAAAACAGTCTTCCGCCCTTCCGCAGCTGACCCTCGATCAGGTCCACACTCCGTGCGATCTCCGGCAGCACCCGGGCCACCGCTTCCGCGCAATGATGATCCTCCGCGTTGATCAGCGTCACCATCTCCAGGGTGCTCATCCGATCAATCCCCGCGCTGGCGGGATTTCGCTGCTCCGTGTCCAGCTGATGCAAAGCTTCCATTTTTCTTTTCTCCTGTCCAGATTACCCGATTGCGGGATCTTCTCTTTTCATGTTATTATTATATGGTTATTCCCATCTTTTCGTCAAGAAAGGGATGTATGGATATGATCAGCGATAAATGGCTTTCAGAGCGCCTGCAGCAGGGACTTTCCGGGGGATGCTTCCCCTCCGCCGCCGCGGCAGTCGGCGCGGGCGGCACCGTGCTGGCTTCCGCCTTCGCCGGCGAAGCGCCGGTGCCGGGCGGATCTCCCGTGGACGCCCATACCCGCTATGACATGGCTTCCCTCTCCAAGGTCCTGGGTCCCACCATGATCGCCCTCCGCGCCCTGGAGGAAGGAACTCTCTCCCTGGAGGAATCGGTAGGCGATTTTTTCCCGGACGCCCCTGCGGACAAGGCCGGCATTACAGTGCTGCAGCTCATGACCCACACCGGCGGCTTCAATCCCTCCTTCCGGCTGGACCGGCTCCTTTCCGATCCCTCCGAGGTAACCGAATGCATCCTTCGCTATCCGCTGGAGGAAAAGCCCGGCGTCCGGCCCATCTATTCCTGTATGGGCTACATTCTCTTTGCCAAAATGCTGGAGAAGCGCTTCGGCGCCCCGCTGAACCGGCTGGCCCGGGAGCGGGTCTTTGATCCCCTGGGCATGGCGGAAACCGGGTATTGTCCTGATCCCTCCGCCGTCTTCGCGGCCACAGAGGTGGATCCGGAATCCGGCCGTCCCTGGATCGGCGTGGTGCACGACGAAAACGCCCGGTTCCAGAACGGGATTTCCGGCAACGCAGGCGTTTTCATGCCGCTTTGCGACGGAATCCGCTTCGCAGAGATGCTGGCCTGCCGCGGCGGCAGCTACCTGAAGCCGGAAACGCTCGCCGACGCAATCCGGAACCGGACCCCTGGCCAGGAGCAGCACCGGGGGCTGGGCTTCCATCTGGCCGGTACGCCGGACTGCTTCTTTTCCGATGCGGTTCCCTCCGCCTGCTTCGGCCATACCGGTTTCACCGGCACCAGCCTGCTTGTCGAACCCGAAAGCGGATTCTGGGTGCTGCTGCTTTCCAACCGGGTCTATCCCACGCGGGAAAGCGCCGCCCTCTTCCCCTTCCGCAGGCATCTGCACGCGGACGCCTGGCACGCCTTTCAGGCCGGATAAGCGGCCTGCCTCCCTCCGTTTAAAAAACCCGGCGCCCTTCGGCGCCGGTTTTTTTCTGTGGTCTCTTCGCTATTTCCCGGTTTCGAAGCAGTATACCCAGCTCTCGTGATCCTTTCCTGCCCGGGGAACCGGAATCCCGATATTCATCAGGGCTCCCCCGGAGCACTTCAGCGCGTGCTCCTCATCTTCGTATACCGCATTCTCCCTGAGCCCGGCCAGCTTAACATGCCAGGGCTGAGGATTCGGGGAGGCCGCGTCCTGATAGATGCAGACAATCACGCGCTGCCCGTCGGTAAACTGCCATGCGCTGCGGCCGCGGCCGTCCATCGGGCTGATCAGCCGGGTATATTCCCCCTGCTGAAGCGTGTTCCTCAGCTTTTTGACCCTTGCCACCGCTTCCCGGGCGCAGCGCAGATCCTCTTCGCTGAGTCTGGTCAGATCCAGTTCAAACCCGAAATTCCCTCCCATGGCCACATTGCACCGGGTGTGAAAGGGCGTAACCCGTCCGGTTTGATGATTCGGCACGGCGCTGACATGCGCGCCCATGCTGCTGCAGGGATAAAGAAGGGATGTTCCGTACTGGATACGGACGCGTTCGGCTGCATCCGTATCATCACTGGTCCATGTCTGGGGCATATAGTACAGCATCCCGCAGTCAAAGCGTCCCCCGCCCCCGGAGCAGCTTTCAAACAGCACCCGGGGGAAGCCTGCGGTAATCTCCTCCAGCACCCGGTACAGTCCCAGCATATAGCGGTGCTGGCTTTCCATCCGGCGGGAGGCAGGCAGCACGGAGCTGAATCCCTCCGTCATATTCCGGTTCATGTCCCACTTCACATAGCTGATGGAAGCCGAACGCAGAATGCTGCTGACGCTCTCAATCAGATAATCCTGTACTTCTCTCCGTCCCAGATCCAGGATCAGCTGATTGCGGGCGGTGGTGCGCTCCCGCCCCTCCACATGGAGGCACCAGTCCGGATGAGCCCGATACAGGTCGCTGTCCGGGGAAACCATCTCCGGCTCAAACCAGAGACCTGTCTGCATCCCCAGCGCGCTGATCCGATCCGTCAGCGCCTTCAGTCCCCCGGGCAGTTTGTTTTCATTCACCTTCCAGTCACCGAGCGAGCAGTTGTCCGTATCCCGCTTTCCGAACCAGCCGTCGTCGATTACGAAGAGTTCGCACCCGATCTCCGCGCCGCGCCGGGCGATTTCAGCCAGCCTGTCGGCATTGAAGTCAAAGTAGGTGGCTTCCCAGTTGTTGATCAGCACAGGCCTCGGACGGTCCCGCCAGAATCCGCGGCAGATTCTGCGGCGGATGAAGCTGTGCATCCGGTGGGACAGGCCGTTGAGTCCGTCCGGCGCGTAGGCCAGAAGCGCTTCCGGCGCCTGGAAGGATTCTCCCGGATCAAGCTGCCAGGAAAACACATCCGGGCACAGGCCGATCATCATTCTGGGAGCCCCGTCAATCCCCACATCCACAGAGGCGCTGAAGCTTCCCGAATACACATGGGTCATAGCATATACGTCGCCGCTGTGTTCCGTCGTCTGCGGTCTCACCAGCGCCAGGAACGGATTGTGCTCATGGCCCGATGCGCCCCGTCTGCTCTGGATGGAAAAATTGCCCTGCGGCATGGGAATGCGCTGAGCCTGCCTTTCCCTTGCCCATGCCCCTTTCAGAAAGATGATTTCATACTCGTCCCCCGGGAGCGGCACGGACGTCTGCGCCTCCGTCAGCGTCAGGGGTTCCCCGCCCTCATTGCGGACGGACATGCTCCGGGCCAGCACGTCAAAGTCGCGGAATACCGTATAGGAAAGCGTCACAGCCGCGCCGCTCACCTCGTCCCGCAGGTCGATCTCCAGGGTGTCGGCCTCCTCTTCGGATTCGGCGTAGGAAGCCGGCAGCCCCGGAAGGGCTTTCTTCCCTGCCCGGACGCGGCTGTCCTGATACCGCAGGGAAACCACATCGTCTCCCCCGGCGTTTTTCAGGCCCAGAGAGCGCTGGCCGAAGTATCCCTTTTCCTGGGTCAGCACCTCCCGCGGAGCCCGATTCATCGGCGAGTCGAAGGAGGCCCCTTCTCCGGCGAGGGTGAAGAGATCCGCGTGATTCCCTTCCGGAATTCTTCTGCCCCAGTACATGTTCATCAGAATCCCCTGCCGGACGCAGAGAATATAGCTGTACGAAGGTCCCTGAAGATGAAAGATCTGATTCTCCCGGTCCAGAACAATCATGGTTTCATTCCTTTCTTTCCCCTTTTTCCGGATTATATCACAGTTCCTGACCCCGTTCAACGGATCGGGCTCAGCCCTCCTCCCTGATGCAGTTCTTCATGCTTTTTTTATGCAGATCTTCATTGATTTTGGTTCGGAAAATGATAAAATGAAATTATCGTCTGCTTTCCGTTTCGGAAAAAGTGACAGAAGAAAGCGAGGGCATGCCATGAATCAGAATGAAAAGACGCCGGTACCCGGAGTCGGCGGGGATGTCTATACCCCCTATGAGGAAAGGACCGGAAACGAATCCATTGTTTATTTCACCCGGGATCTTTCGGCGGAAGGGCTCCGGAAGCTGTACCGCAGGGTCTGCGGACAGATTTCCGGAAAGGTCGCGGTCAAGCTGCACACCGGTGAAAAATACGGTCCCAATATCATTCCCACAGAATGGGTGGAAAACCTGATCCGGACAGAGCTGCCCGGCGCTTCCATCGTGGAGACAAATACCTTCTATGAAGGGGACCGTTATACCACTGAGCTGCATCGGGAGACGCTGAAGGTGAACGGATGGACCTTCTGCCCCGTGGACATCACGGACAGCACCGGTACCGCTTCCCTGCCGGTCCGCGGCGGAAAGTGGTTCACGGAAATGTCCGTGGGCAAAACGCTGCCGGATTATGACTCCCTGGTCGTCCTGACGCACTTCAAAGGCCATACGATGGGCGGCTTCGGCGGCAGCAACAAGAATATCGGCATCGGCTGCGCGGACGGGCGGATCGGAAAAGCCATGATTCATTCCCGGGAGGGGAAGGACGCCCAGGGCGACGAGGAAATGTGGGATATCGCGGAGGAGGAACTGATGGAGAGGATCAGCGAATCCACCAAGGCGACCATTGATTACTTCGGAAAAAAGACAGCCTTCCTGAATGTGATGCGCAATATGAGCGTGGACTGCGACTGCGCCGGCTGCCTGGCGGAGCAGGTCGTGACTCCCAATGTGGGGATCCTTGCTTCCCTGGATATTGTGGCTTTGGATCAGGCCTGTATCGACCTGGTATTCGCCCTGAATGAAAAGGACGGAGCCGCCCTGCGGGAAAGAATCATTACCCGCCATGGTCTCCGTCAGCTGAGCTATATGCAGGAGCTGGGAATGGGCAACAGGAAATACCTGCTTCTGGATACGGATCATGAAGACCGCCGCATTCAGCCTTCCGACGCGGTAGAGGGCGTAAAACCCTTCAAGGAGCTCCCCATCGTCGCCGAACGGCGCAGGAAAGCCATGGAGGCTCAGGAAGCCCAGGCATAAGCTCTTTCCCGATTCCGGACGGTTTCAAAAAAACCCGGCGCCCCCCGGCGCCGGGTTTCCTGTTTTTTCCGCTATTCCTTTGCCTTGCTCTTCCCCCTGCGGCTCAGCACGATGCTCTGCAGCACGATGAAGAACAGCAGCATCGCACCGGTGGAAATACTCTGCCACCAGGGATCCTTCAGGCCGCTGGTCACCACGATCTTCTTGATGGTCGTCAGGGTCAGCGTCCCGAAGAAGGTGCCGATGATATTTCCCACGCCGCCTGTCAGCAGCGTGCCGCCGATGATGGAGCTGGCGATGGCGTTCATCTCCGCCCCGGCCGCGTTCGTCGCGTTCCCGGCGCCCGTATGCATCATGAACACAAACCCCGCGATCCCGCTCAGAAGTCCGCTGATCAGATAGGTCATGAAGCGGGTTTTCTTGACGTTGATGCCCAGCATCAGCGCGCTTTGCTGATTTCCGCCCAGGGCGTAGAAATTCCTTCCCAGGCGGGTGAATTTCAGAATCAGGAAAACGACGATGACACAGAGCAGCGCCATGACGACGCCCAGCTCGATCCGGCCGGGAATCAGGTTCCCGTTCTTTGCGATATAGCCCAGCCACGGGATTTCGATCTTGATTCCCCGGAAGGCGTTCAGCCCTTCATGGGCCAGCTTCTGGGGATTGACCGACAGAATGGTCGTCATGCCCCGGGCGAAGAACATGCCCGCCAGGGTTACGATAAAGGGCTGGATTTCCAGGTAGCTCACCAGCAGCCCGTGCAGGATGCCGAAAGCCAGTCCGATGCCCAGGGCCAGCAGGAAGGACAGGAAGGGGTTCCCGTTCCCGTTCAGATAAAGCACGCAGCTCATGACCACCAGGGAGGTGACTCCGCCGACGCTGATGTCGATGCCGCCGCCGATCATGACCACGGTCAGGCCGCAGGATACGATGATCAGCGCCGCGTTGTCGTTCAGCAGGTCAAAGATCTGCTGGGCCCGCAGGAATCCGCCGCCCAGGAAGATCATGGCCAGCACATACATGACGACGAAGATGCAGATGGTAATGGTCATCAGCAGCTGGGTATCCGTGAAGGGTTCCCGACGTTTCTTCATCAGACTCCCTCCTTTGCCGCGCCCCGGATCTTCCGGGCGTTCCGCATATTTCCGATCACCTTGGTAAACCACCGCTTGACCACCGGGGATCCGATGACCACCAGCAGGATAATCACGATGGCTTTGTAAGCCTTCACATCCGTAGAGGAAACCTTCATGGCGTACAGGGTAATGGTCAGCATCTGGATCACGTAGGCGCCCAGAATGGAACCGCTGATCTTGAATTTCCCGCCGCCCAGGCTGTTTCCGCCGATAGCCACCGCCAGAATGGTATCCATCTCGATGTCGATCAGCAGAGTCTCATGGTTGATCAGTCCCAGCCGGCATACGCCGATGCTGCCGGCCACCGAGACGCAGATGCCGAGGATGATGAAGCTTACCAGCTTGATCAGGGTCACATTGATTCCGTTCAGCCGGGCTGAGCTCTCGTTGATGCCCACCGCCTGGGTATAAAGGCCCAGCGTCGTGAACCGGAATGTCAGGCTGAACAGCAGCGCCATCACCGCCACGATAATCACCGGGGTCGGAACCGGGATGCCTGGAATGAAGCTGCCGATGGCGCCGGTAATCGGGCTGTCGATGGTCGGTGTCGCGCCGCCGTTGATCCAGTAGGCAATGGATCTCCCGCAGGTATACAGGATCAGCGTGGCGATCATGGGCTGGATCCGGAAGACAGCCACCAGCATGCCGTTGAAGGATCCGAACAGCATTGCCACGGCGCAGCAGGCCAGGAAAGCGCCGATGACCGTGCCTCCGGTCACCGGGGCCGCGCCCCGGATGATCCGGACAAAAACGCTGCCCGCAATGGCGGCCGCGGCGCCGACGCTGATGTCCTGTCCGCCGCAGGCCGCGGTAACCAGCGTCATCCCCATGGCGAGGATGGCCAGCTCGCTGGCGCCGTTGATAATGCTGATCAGGTTTCCGGCCAGCACCGTGTTGCCGGTGTTGTTGGTCTTGGTTTCAATGCTGAAGAAGCTGGGATCGCGGATCAGGTTGAAGATCACCAGCAGGGCAATGGCAATCAGGGGAATCAGCAGCTGTCCCACGCCGCCCTTCCTCTTTCCGGCTTCCCTGGTCACGACGCCTCACCTCCCGCGATGGTCTTCATGACCTGATTCTGGTTCAGGTCGTCCCCCGTCAGCTCTCCGACGATGCGCCGGTCCCGCATGACGATCAGCCGGCTGCAGGTCCGCAGCATCTCCTCGATCTCAGAGGAGATGAAGGTCACGCTGACGTTTTCCTCCGCCAGCTTCAGTACCAGCTTCTGGATCTCCAGCTTGGTTCCCACGTCGATGCCCCGGGTCGGCTCGTCCAGGATCAGGTAATCCGGATGGGTCAGCAGCCACCGGGCCAGGATCACCTTCTGCTGGTTTCCGCCGCTCAGGGATCCGATGGGCGTGTCCTTGCTGGCAGTCTTGATGTTCAGCGCGGCGATGTACTCATCCGCGAACTTCTCCGCCTCCGCCCTGCTCAGCGGCCGGAAGAATCCCTTCATGACCTGCAGGGCCAGGATGATGTTCTCCCGCACGCTCAGATCGGCGATAATGCCGTCCCTCTTCCGGTCCTCCGGCAGATAGCCGATGCCGTTCTTCATGGCTTCGATGGGCCGGGTGATCCGGACGCTCTTTCCGTTCACCTTTACCCTGCCTCCGGTCACCTTGTCCGCTCCGAAGATGGCACGGACGCTCTCACTGCGTCCGGAGCCCAGCAGTCCGGTGAACCCGTTCACCTCTCCCTTCCGGATCCGGAAGTCAAAGGGACGGCACTCGCTGGAGGAAATCTGCTCCGCCTCGTAGGTAATCTCCTCGCTGCCCATGGGCTTCCGGCCGAACTCGTTCATGCTGTTCAGCTCGCTCAGCTCCTTGCCCATCATCCGGGCCACCAGCTGAACCTGGGGCAGCTGCTCGATGACGTATTCCCCGACCAGCTCCCCGTTCCGCAGGACGGTGATCCGGTCGCAGACTTCGTATACCTGCTCCAGAAAATGGGTCACGAAGATGATACCCACTCCCCTGCTCTTCAGATCCCGCATCAGGCTGAAAAGCATCTGCACTTCCTTCTCATCCAGGGAGGAGGTTGGCTCGTCCAGGATCAGCACCTTGCACTTCATGTCCACCGCCCGGGCGATGGCCACCATCTGCTGAACCGCCAGGGAGCAGCTGGCCAGCTGCTGCCGGGGACGGGCAGGAATTCCGAGGCTGCGGAGAATTTCCTCCGCCTTCTTTTCATAGTCCTTCTGCCGGACCAGCAGCCCCTTTCCCCGGCCGATATACATGTTTTCCGCCACGGTCAGGTTCGGGCACAGGGTAATCTCCTGATACACCGTCGCGATTCCGATCTCCTGTGCGTCCTGAGGGGAGTGGATATTGGCTTCTCCCTCGATGCCGTCCATCCGGATGCTCCCCGCGTCCTTTTCGTAGACGCCGGTCAGCACCTTGATCAGCGTCGATTTTCCGGCGCCGTTCTCCCCCATCAGGGCATGAATTTCTCCGCTGCGCAAAGTGAAGTCCACGTTGTTCAGGGCTCTGACGCCCGGAAACTGCTTGCAGATTCCCCGCATCGTCAAAACCGTCCCATTCGGCATGTCCGCTTGCTCCTTTCAGCAAAAAGCGCGGTGTGTGCCGCGGATTTGAATCCACTGCCCACACCGCGCCGTGTCATCTCTGAGTTCGAGTCAGATCAGTTCTTCGATTAGTCCTCGCCCAGGCCGTAGGTGGCGATGTCTTCGTCCGTGATGGTCTTGGCGTCGAAGCCCTTTTCTGCGTTGATGATCTTCTTCTCCGCGGGAGTCTCGCCGCTCTTGATCAGGTCGCTGATGATCTGCGCCTGGAAGGGGCTGCACTGTCCGTCGTAGTTCCAGTTGCCGGCCTTCAGTTCCTTCAGGGCCCACTTGTTGCAGTCAAAGCCCATGATGATCACGTCGCCGTTCACGCCGTGGGTGATGCCCGCTTCGTCCAGGGCCGCCACAGCGCCCTTGGCCATGCCGTCATTCTCGGCATAGATGACGTTGAACTTCTCGCCGCTGTTGATCACGGATTCCACGATCTTCTTGGCTTCCGCTTCATCCCAGGTCGCGGTCTGCTGGGCAACCTTCTTCATGGTGCCCGCTTCGAACTGAGCGTCCAGCGCGCCGGTCCGGCCGATCTGCGCGTCGCTGCCCATGGCGCCCTGAATATGGATGACGTTGTATTCCTCCAGGCCCTGCTCCAGCAGCCAGTTCACAGCGGTCTCGCCTTCCTTGGCCATGTCGGAAACCACAGCGGCTTCGTACAGATCTTCGGGAACATCGATCATCCGGTCGAACAGGTAAACCTTGATGCCCGCTTCCTTGGCGGCGGTCAGGACTTCGTCCCAGCCGGTGGTCTCCGCGGCGGAAATCAGCAGCACGTCCACACCGTCGGTGATGAATCCCTGGGCGGCGGTCAGCTGTTCGTCGTTCTTCAGGCTGTAGTAGGGAGACATTTCATAGCCGTTCTCCGCGGAAAAGACCTTCTCGAAGTCCGCCACGTTCGCGGCGCGGTATCCGGATTCAGACGGCGGATTGTTGACCACGCCGACCTTGATCAGGTCATCCGCGTGGGCCAGGGCGGCCATGCTCAGGCACATCGTCAGAGCCAACACGAGAGCAAGCAGTTTCTTCATGGAAAAATTCCTCCTTCACTTTGTGAAACCTTATCCGGTTTCTTTAGGCATAATATACACCAGATCGGACAGTTTTGAAATGCACAGATCTTTTTCCCCATTTCAAATTCATTTTCATCTTTCCGGATTTTTCTTCCCGAAAGTTGAATATTTTTTCCTTCCGGTTCGTTTTGATTTCCGGGGAAACAAAAAATCCTTTCCGTGTATCCTGTGCCCTCTCCCGCGCGCTCTCAGGTCTCCGTCTCCGCGGAATGCCGGTATTCTCCCGGCGTCATGCCGAAGCTCTTCTTGAAAAGGTAGCTGAAGTAGTGGGCGTCGTTGTACCCCACCTCAAAGGCGATCTGGGTGCTTTTCTTTTCCGTCTCCCGAAGCAGCTCCTTCGCCCGGTTCAGCCGCAGCCCGGTCAGGTATTCCGTAAAGGTTCTGCCGCTTTGCTGGGCAAATACGGTGGAGAAGCGGCTGTTGCTCATATTGACGGCCCGGGCCACATCCTGAAGCATCAGATTGGGCTCCATATAATGCTGGGACAGGTAGAATTTGGCTTCGTTGACCATCGACAGGCTCTTTTTTTCGCTGGGCAGCTCTCCGATCTCCCGGACGCCGATGATCATCGTCTCCCCGTTCTCCACGTTCGCCAGGCTGTGGCGGATGTGCCGTGCCGTCTGCAGGCTCTTCAGGATTTCCGAGGGCCGGTCCACGATTTCGCCGATGCTGATACGGATCTGCGTGCATCCGGACCGCTCCAGGTCCCTTGCGCTGGAGGAGGCGAAGGCATACGCCCGCTCCTCGGTGTCCCCGTCGCTGTCCCCCATCACCAGCAGCCGGGCGCCGGTTCGGCAGGGGGAGGCCGCCACGATGCCACCGCTGCTCTCCGCCAGATCCGACAGGGTTTCATATCCCGTTTTCACCGGCGAGAAGGCCGCGTCGATCACGGCGTATTTCGCCGCCTGGATCGAGATGCCCATGTTCCGCAGCTCCCGAACCGTTTTTTCCGCGTCTGACTCCGCGGCATCCTCGTCATACAGGGAGCTCAGCAGCCGCTCCCGCAGAAAGATGCTTCCGGTCTCCACGCGCCGGCGCAGACTTTCGCTCCGTTCGCGGTTTTTCCGCTCCTCCTGCAGAAGCTGGCTGACCCGGTCCAGCGCCTGCTTCAGCTCTTCTGCGCTGATGGGCTTCAGCAGGTATTCCTTGACCCCCAGCTGAATGCCCTGCCGGGCATACTCAAATTCGTCATACCCGCTCAGAATCACGATGCCGATCCAGGGCATCTGGCTCCGCACCAGTCTGCACAGCTCCATTCCGTCCATGAACGGCATCCGGATATCCGTAATCAGAATATCCGGATTGGTGTCCCGGATCATGGGCAGGGCGATTTCTCCGTCCGGCGCCTCTCCCACCAGGCTGTAGTCGGTTTCCTCCCAGGGAAATGAGGTGCGGATTCCCTCCCGGATCACGATTTCATCATCCACCAGAAATACTTTGGTCATCTTTCACACGCTCCTTCATGGGGCAGAACCCGCTTCCCTCCGCCCGCGCTCAGGCGGAAGTCTCCTGGTCCTCCTTCATGATCTCATCTTTTGTGCGGCAGGGGACGCGGATGGTCACGCTGGTTCCCTCCGGTCCGCTGTCGATTTTCAGCCCCTCCGGCTGGTTATAGTACAGGCGGATCCGCAGGTTCACATTCACCAGCCCGAACCCTCCGGTTCCGGAAGCCACTGCGGGCCTTCCTTCGGCCATCCGCTTCCGCAGGGTAGCCAGCGTCTGGGCATCCATGCCCTTTCCTGTATCCCTGACCTGGAAAACCAGCTCGTTTCCTTCCTTCCGGCCCTGAACGCGGATCATGCCTCCGCCCCGTTTGTATTTGATGCCGTGGTACAGGGCATTCTCCACCAGAGGCTGCAGCAGCAGCTTCAGGATATACAGGTCTCCAATCTCATCCGGAATATCCACCTCATAGCTCAGGATGTCCCGATATCTCGTCTGCTGGATGCTGAGGTAGCCGGAGATGTGCTTTTTCTCCTGGCTGATGGGAATCCAGTCTGCTCCGGAGCTCAGGCTGATGCGAAAAAAATCGCTCAGCGCGCTGGTCAGATGGATAACCTCCCGCTGATCTCCCGCCTCCGCCTTCCATACGATTGCGTCCAGCGTATTGTACAGGAAATGCGGGTTAATCTGCGCCTGCAGGGTCCGCAGCTCCGCCTTCTTCAGGTTCTTCGCGTCCAGCACGTTCTGGCGCATGGTCGTCTCCAGGTTGTCCGCCATACTGTTGACCTGATCCGTCAGCTTCGCCAGCTCCACCACATCCGTCTGAGGAATGCGGGCGCCCATCTCTCCCCGGGCCAGCTGGCCTGTCACGCTCTCCAGCTCCTGGATCGGCCGGCGCACAAGCTTTTCCGTGTGCCGGCGGGCTCTTTCGCTCAGCCACAGGCCGAGGACGGCCAGCACCACCTCTCCGCCCGCGGCGTATAGCACGATCCGGTTCAGCCGGGCGCTCATCTCCGCCGCCGAGTCGATCTCACGGGTAATATAGTTGTTCAGCATGCTTTCCACCAGGGCGGCCACGTCCCGGATTTCCCCCAGGATCTCCTCGTTCCGCACTACGGGAATACTCTGCCGGATGTTCTCCATGATTTCTTCCGTGTACTGACGCAGCGTATCCATCGTCCGCCCGGCCACCACCAGCTCCAGCCGATTCTCCTCCCCGGTTTCTCCGGTAATCCGCTCCATGGTTTCTTCCACTTCGTCCATCATCCGGGTTACCGGCGTATTCTCCAGAGATGTCCGTCCGCTGACCATCTCCCACACCGCGTTGGGAATCTGTTCGCCTACCACGGGTTTCAGGCGGGCAATCTCCTCTATCCGGGCAATGGATCGGTGATATCTTCCGTTATAAATCAGCATCAGCACAAGGCTGGTAATGACCGGAAAGATCAGGATCACCATCAGCGTCCGGCTCAGCTTCCCGATCCAGCCGAGAATGCTCTTCTCTCCGCTTGTCCTTCTCATCTTTCCTTCCCCGACGATGTCCTTCCCTTCCGTTTTTCCGCTGCGGATCATTCTCTCCTGCAGCCATCCCGTTCCCCGCTGTATTCCCGTCAGTACCCCCGGGGCTCAATCTGGCTCAGATCCTGTTCGTCGCTGAAAACCTTTTCCACGGGGTGTGTCTCCTTCTTCACCTGTTTCCCCGCCTTCAGCGCCAGCGCCGTCTCCATCAGCGTGGATCCCAGCATGGGCGTGCATTCCACGATGCAGTTGATCTTTCCGGCCTTCAGGATGTCGATAGCCTCCTGCCCCCCGTCAATGGAAATGATCACCATATCCTTTCCCGGTTCAAATCCGGCCTTCTCGATCTCCGGCAGGGCTCCCAGGGTCATCTCATCGTTGTGGCTGTAGATCACGTCAATTTCATCCCCGTATTTTTCCAGCAGATACCGCATGCATTCCGCGCCCCGGCTCTTCAGGAAGTCCCCGTTCACGCTCTCCAGCACCTGCATCCGCCTATCCCCGGCAATCCGGTCCATAAAGCCTGCGTGCCGCTGCCGCATGGGTGTGGAATCCTCCGTGCCGGTAATCTCCACAATATGCAGTTCATCCTTTCCCAGCCGGTCCGCCTTCCGCAGCAGGTACTCCGCGGCGCTGACCCCTTCCTGGTAGAAATCCGCTCCGATCAGGCAGACATACAAATCATCCTTTTCGCTCCTGATGGTCCGGTCCACCAGTACCACGGGGATGCCCGCCCGCCTGGCTTCCTCCAGCACGTGATCCCATCCTTCCTCCACGATCGGAGAAAAGGCGATCACATCCACCTGGTAGGCGATGAATCTCCGCAGCGCCGCAATCTGGTTTTCCTGCTTCTGATTGGCATTTTCCATCATCAGGCTGATACCGTATTCATCCGCCTTTTCCTCAATGTCCCGGGTATTCCCGATCCGCCAGCTGCTTTCGGATCCCAGCTGGCTGAATCCAAGCAGCAGCTGGGGTTCCGCGCTCTTCTGCGTGCTGTCCGTGCATCCGGTCAGCATCAGGCAGAGTCCCAGGATCACCATCAGCTTTCCAGTCTTCTTCATCGGCGCCTGCCACATCCTTTCCTGAATCAAAGTGCGCAGGGAAAGAAAGGGATCCCCTTCCCTTTGATTTCTGCTCTGTATCTCGCGGTTATTCTATCTGAAAAAAGCGCTCTGTGCAAGCAGCAAATTCCCTGTGTCCGCCTGCATTTCAGTCTCCGAAAAATCCGGCCCTCCCGGCGATGCCGGGAAGCCTGCTTCCGGCCGGGCAGCTGCCGTCTGTTCGCAATGAAAAGAACCGCTTGTCATCCCTGCATCTTTCGGGTACAATATTGCTGGTATATAGTGTATATTTTTTGTATATGCTGCATAATCCATTGACTTTTGTGGCATTGTTTTGTATATTTATACAAATTTCCTGGTCCGATTCCGGGAAGGGAGGCTTTTATGACCCAGGTTTTTATTGACGGCAGTGCCGGAACCACCGGCCTGCGGATCCGGGAGCGCCTGTCCGCCCGTTCCGATCTGTCCCTTCTGGTTCTTCCCGAAGAGCTCCGGAAGGATCCTTCCGCCCGCCGGGATGCGCTGAACAGGGCGGATGTTGTATTCCTCTGCCTGCCGGATGACGCAGCCCGGGAAGCCGCTTCCATGGTGGAGAATCCGGATACCGTTGTCATCGATACCTCCACTGCCCATCGTGTATCCCCGGACTGGATTTACGGCATGCCCGAGCTGCCGGGCCAGCGGGAGCGCATCTCCTCCGCCCGGCGGATCGCGAATCCCGGCTGTCATGCCACAGGATTCATCCTGCTGGCGGCGCCGCTGGTAGCCCGGGGGATCATTCCCGCTTCCGCTTCCCTGTCCTGTTTTTCCCTCACCGGCTATTCCGGCGGCGGAAAAAAGATGATCGCGGAATATGAGGCGGCGGAGAGGGATCCCCTGCTGGATGCCCCGCGCATGTACGGTCTTTCCCAGCAGCATAAGCATCTGCCGGAAATGCGGAAATATGCCGGTCTGGAATCTGATCCTGTCTTCTGCCCCATCGTCGCCCCCTATTACGCGGGCATGGAGGTCGTGCTTCCTCTGTCCGGGGAAATATGCTCCGCCTCCCTGCAGGACCTGCTGGAAATATATGCAGCGTTTTATGCACCCGCCCCGGGTATGGATTCCTCCCGGGTCCCGGTGCGCGTTACCGACGCCGCGGAGGGGGGATTCCTCTCCGCCGGATTCCATGCCGGACGGGACGATCTGTCCATCGGCGTATTCGGTGCCGAAGGCCGGCTCACAGCGGTCGCCCGCTTCGACAATCTGGGCAAGGGCGCTTCCGGCGCCGCCATTCAGAATATGAATCTGGCCCTGGGGCTGGATGAAACGACAGGGCTGGTGATCTGATTCCATGCTGACGCTTTCTCCCATGTCCATCAACGATTATGACGAGGTCCATGCGCTCTGGATGACCATCCGGGGCTTCGGCATCCGGGCGCTGGACGATTCCCGGGCCGAGATTGCCCGCTTTCTGCTCCGCAATCCCACCACCAGCGTGGTAGCCCGGGTGGACGGGGTGCTGGCCGGCTCCATTCTCTGCGGGTCAGACGGCCGCCAGGGCTATCTGTATCATGTCTGCGTCCGCTCGGAGTTCCGCCGCCAGGGCATCGGCACCCGGATGGTGGATTTCTGCATGCGCCGTCTCCGGGATGAGGGCATCAACCGGGTCGCCCTCATTGCCTTTCCGAAAAATGACATCGGCAACGCTTTCTGGAAGACCATTGGCTGGCGCCAGTCGGACGCGAATTATTATGAGTTTACCCTGAATGAAAGGAATATTACCCGCTTTATCGGGGATCTGCAGGAGGAACACACATGAGCATTCGGATCATTGAGGGCGGCGTCACCGCCGCAAGAGGGTTTCAGGCCGCCAGCTGCGATGCCGGCATCAAGTACCGCTCCCGGCCGGATATGGCCATGATTTTCAGCGACTCCCCCTGCGTTTTCGCCGGCACCTTCACCTCCAATGTGGTCAAGGCCGCGCCCGTACTGTGGGATCGGGATCTGCTGCGCTCCGGCGCCCCCGTCCGGGCAGTGGTCATCAACGCGGGCATTGCCAATGCCGCCACCGGGGAAACCGGGCTTCGCCTCTGCCGCGAATCCGCGGAATGCGCAGCCCGGGATCTGGGAATTGATCCCTCCGCTGTGCTGCTTGGTTCCACCGGCGTCATCGGGCCGAACCTTCCCATGGATCGGCTCTCCGCCGGCATCCATCGGCTCTCCTCTTCCCTCTCCTCCTCTCTGGAGGCGGGTACCGCGGCCAGTCGGGCCATCATGACCACGGATACCGTAAACAAGGAGTTCGCCGTCGCCTTCGATCTGCCTGCCGCCGGCGGCAGCGGCACGGTGACGGTGCATCTCGGGGGCATGAGCAAGGGCTCCGGCATGATTCATCCCAATATGTCCACCATGCTGGCCTATCTGACCACCGACTGCGCCATCAGCCGGGAGATGCTCCAGCGCCTGACCTCCGCGGCCGTGCAGGATACCTTCAATATGATTACGGTGGACGGAGATACCAGCACCAATGACACCCTGCTGGTACTGGCCGGCGGTGAGGCCGGCAACGAGCCCATCACGGTGGAAGGTGAAGCCTCCGCCCTGTTCGGGGAAGCCCTGGAAGCCGTCTGCCGCCATCTGGCCATCCGCATGGCCGGGGACGGCGAGGGCGCCTCCCACCTGATCGAGACCCGGGTGCTGGGCGCTGACACGAAGGAGCATGCCCGCCTGCTGGCGAAATCCGTGGTCGGCTCCAGTCTGGTCAAGGCCATGGTCTTCGGCAGGGACGCCAACTGCGGACGCATTCTCTGCGCCCTGGGCTATGCCGGAGTGGATTTCGATCCCGCGGCCATTGAGGTTTTCATGGAGGACAGCCGGAATCAGGTATGCTTCTACCGGGAGGGCCATGTGCTCGATTTTGATGAGGAAAAGGCGCTTGCCATTCTCTCAGGCCCGGAGGTCCGCTTCGTCTGCGACATGAAGATGGGCTCCGGGGAAGCCACTGCCTGGGGCTGTGACCTGACCTATGACTATGTGAAGATCAACGGGGATTACCGGACCTGAAGGAGGCAAAGCAGATGCAGCAGTTTACCAACGCGGAGCGGGCGGAGGTCCTGACCCAGGCGCTGCCCTATATCAAGCGGTATACCGGCCAGATCGTCGTCATCAAATACGGCGGCAACGCCATGATCAACGAGCAGCTGAAGCAGCAGGTCATGGAGGATATGGTTCTCCTCTGGCTGATCGGCATCAAGGTGGTTCTGGTTCACGGCGGCGGGCCGGAGATCAATGATCTCATGTCCCGCCTGGGCAAGCAGCCCGTCTTCGTGGACGGGCTCCGGGTCACGGATCGGGAAACCGTGGATATCGTCCAGATGGTGCTGGCCGGCAAGGTCAACAAAACCCTGGTCAACCTGCTGGAGATGAACGGCGGCAAGGCCCTTGGCATCTCCGGGATGGACGGACGGCTCATTGAAGCCAAGATCCGCGACGAGCGTCTGGGTTATGTGGGGGATATCACCCATATTCATGTCAAACCCGTCCTGGATCTGCTGGAGCGTGGATATATTCCTGTCATCTCCACCATCGGCTGCGACCGTCAGGGCAATGCATACAATATCAACGGAGATACCGCCGCCGCCCGGATCGCAGGCGCCCTGCAGGCCCGGCGGCTCATCCTCATGACAGATATTGACGGCATTCTCCGGGATCGCAATGATCCCTCATCCCTGATTCCCGAGCTGACCCTGTCCGAAGCGGAAAACCTTATCTCCTCCGGCGCAGTTTCCGGCGGCATGATTCCAAAGGTAAACTGCTGCATCGACGCAATCCACTCCGGAGTGCAGAACGTGGTCATTCTGGATGGCCGTGTCCCCCACGCCATTCTGATGGAACTGCTGACCAACGAGGGCGCCGGCACCTGGATCAGGCCTGATCTGGCCTGACGCGCCGCCCTTTCCTTTCTCTCTTTATCCGACAGCAATCCTTATGGAGGCATGCACATGACCATTCAGGAACTGGATCAGGCCTACGTGGCCCATACCTACAGCCGTTTTCCCGTCGAAATCGTTTCCGGCCGGGGCTCCCTGTGCCGGGATTCCGCGGGAAAGGAATATATCGATCTGGGCACCGGCATCGCGGTCAACACCTTCGGTTATGCCGATGAAGCCTGGCAGCAGGCGGTCGCCTCCCAGGCCGCCCGGCTCCAGCACACCTCAAATCTTTATTACTCCGAGCCCTGCGCCCGTCTGGCGGAGATGCTCTGCCGGCGCACCGGCATGGCCCGTGTCTTCTTCAGCAATTCCGGCGCCGAGGCCAACGAGTGCGCCATCAAAGCCGCCCGCAAATGGGCGTCCGAAAATCTGGGGCCGGAGCACTTCACAATCGTCACCCTGCGGAACAGCTTTCACGGCCGCACCCTGACGACGCTGGCCGCCACGGGCCAGGACCGCTTTCACGCCCTCTTCCAGCCCCTGACCCCGGGCTTCATTCATGTGGAAGCCGGAAACATTCCCCAGCTGGAGCAGGCCTTTGCGGAGCATAAGGTGGCCGCCCTGCTGGTGGAGTGCGTCCAGGGCGAGGGCGGCGTTCTTCCCCTGTCCCCGGACTATGCCCGGGCTGCGGAAAAAATTGTCCGGGATCACGGAGCCCTGCTCCTGGTGGACGAAGTGCAGACAGGAAACGGCCGTACAGGCTCCCTCTATGCCTGGCAGCATTACGGCCTGGCTCCCGATGCGTTCAGCACCGCCAAGGGGCTGGCCGGCGGGCTGCCGCTGGGCGCTACCGTTCTCTCCGATAAGCTCCGGGACATCTTTGCCCCGGGAGATCACGGCTCCACCTTCGGGGGAAATCCGGTCTGCTGCGCCGCGGCCCTCAGCATCCTGTCCCGCCTGGACGACAGCCTTCTGGCCGAAGTCCGGGAAAAAGGCGCTTACCTGATGTCCGTCCTTTCCGCCCTGCCCGGCGTGGAGGAGGTTTCCGGCCTGGGCCTGATGCTCGGCGTCCGCACCGCTGCGCCGGCCGGCCGGGTCGTGGCCGCCTGCATGGATCGGGGGCTGCTCTGCCTGACAGCAAAGGACAGGGTCCGGCTCCTTCCCGCCCTCAATATTCCCATGTCCCTGCTGGAGAAAGCGACGGAGATTTTCCGGGAAGCGCTGGTCTCCCTTTCGGAATAAGGGACCGGTTCAGTCCGTCAGGACGCCCCGCGGTATTCGCGGGCGTCCTTTTTATTGCCGGCTCTTGCAATTCTCCGCCGGGACCCGGCTCTCCCGAAAGCGGCAAAAAGGTCTCAGCGCACTGCGCGCTGAGACCTCGTTGTATGCGGTCCGGCCTTCCCCGCGGAAAGGGACGCCGATGATTTATTCTTCCACGATGTGCTGGGTGAGTCCGTTGATGTAGATCGGTGTCAGCTCTGCCTGAATCAGAGGGCGTGCGTAGGCCAGGAACTCGGGCAGCATGTCCGTCCGGGCTTCATTGATCCATTCCGTGGGCACCTTTTTCTCATAGTTTGCCACCGCGTTGATATCCACGAGCTCGGTCGTGCTCTGGTAAGGGTCATTGGATATACGCTTCAGGGCGACCATCTTCCCGGTTTCCCCTTCGAAGGCCGCCTTGGCCGCGGCGCCGCCCACCTGGAAGGCTTCCGTAATATCTGTCCGGCTGGCCAGATGCGCTCCGCAGCGCTGCAGGATGGACAGCTCCACCGCGCGGGTGCGGGTGGGCAGATTGCGCGCCACCAGGTTCGACAGGTACCGGGCCGTGCCGGTCAGGTTGATGTGGCCGAAGGCGTCCCGGGTCCGATGATCGTCGCTCAGCTCGCAGACAAAGCGTCCGTCCGGCAGTTTGACACCCTCGGAAACCGCAATCACCACGCTGGCCCGTTCCTTCTGCATCCTTTCCACCTTGGCCAGGAAACGATCCGTGTGGAAGGGCAGCTCCGGCAGGCAGATCAGATCCACCCCCTCGCAGTCCTCTCCCCGGGCCAGGGCAGCGGCGGCGGTAAGCCATCCGGCGTTGCGCCCCATGACCTCCACGATGGTTACAAAGTTGGTTCCGTACACCGTGGCGTCCCGGATGATTTCCTTCATGACGACGCCGATATACTTCGCGGCGGAGCCGTATCCGGGGGTGTGATCCGTCAGCATCAGGTCATTGTCAATGGTCTTGGGAACGCCCATGAACCGGATGGAGGACCCGATTTGCTTTCCGTACCGGGCCAGTTTGTTGATGGTGTCCATGCTGTCGTTGCCGCCGATGTAGAAGAACCACTGCACGTCCAGCTTTTTCAGGATGGCAAACAGCTTTTCATATATTTCCCCGTTCTCTTCCGGGTCAGGAAGCTTATAGCGGCAGCTGCCCAGGAAGGAGGAAGGAGTCCGTTTGAGCAGCTCAATATCAAGGAAGGATTTCAGCCTCTCCGACAGGTCACAGACCTTTTCCTCCAGCAGCCCCTGAATCCCGTGAAGCATGCCGTACACATGCTGTGCCCCCCGCATCTGGCAGGCCTGAAAAACGCCCGCCAGGCTGGCATTGATGACAGAAGTAGGTCCTCCGCTCTGTCCCACAATCGCGTTTGCCATGATGACCCTCCCCATTTTTATGTAATGATGAAAAGACCGCGGTCCTGTACCGTTCCCTTTGCAGTATATCCGATTTGGTAACTTCTTTCAAGTAAGAAACCGGATACTTCTTGATTGCCGCCCTGTTTTCGGGTATAATTTCCATATGGTTTCTTGAGCTGAGGAGGGGCAGCCTTTGATCGGCTTTCCGGAGCTGGTCTGCCGGGGGAATCCTGAAAGGAGAATTGCATTGAGGACTGGAGATTTTTCCATCTGGGAGTGCCTGCTTGGCGTGCACTATACTACCCTTTTTCTGGCCGTTCTCTTTGGGCTCAAGCTCCACGCGCAGAAAAAATTCCGGGATGCGGATCTCCGTTTCTACTGGGCCACGCTGATCTGCTGCTTCCTGCTGGTGGTTGAGGATGTGCTGGAAACCTGGTCCTCCTACGATCCGGCCCTTCGCTTCTGGCGCATTCTCTTCTCCGTCACAGGCTATATCCTGCGTCCCACAGCCGGGGTCTGCATGCTGCTGCTCGTCTATCCGCCGGAGCGCCGCACCTGGAAGCTGTGGATTCTCTGGTTTCTCAATGCCGCTGTGAACCTGACCGCCTTCTTCTCACCCCTGGCCTTCACCTTTGACGCGGAGTATGCATTTGTCCGCGGGCCCCTGGGGTATGTGGTCTTCATCGTTTCCTTCCTGTATTTGCTGATGATTCTGTACACGGTGTGGAACCGGTTTTACGAGCGGAAGCCCGCGGAGAGATGGATTCTGATCATGTGTGTGGTCGGGTGTATGGGCGCGGCTCTGGTGGATGCCTTCTTCGGCCGGGTTCATCTGAATGAGGCCCTGATGGTGGCCTGCGTTTTCCTGTATATCTTCCTGCGTTCCCATGACAACTACATGGATCCGCTTACTTCTCTCCGGAACCGCTTCGCCTTCTATGATGACACGGAGCATCTGGACAAGAGCATCAGCGCTATCGCAACGCTGGACATGAACGGGCTGAAAAGGCTGAATGATTCAAAGGGACATACCGAAGGCGACCGGGCGCTGGCGGCCATCGGGAACTGCCTCAGTCAGATCAGCAGCCGCACCGTCATTTCCTACCGCGTCGGAGGCGATGAATTTGTCATCCTTTTCCTCGATCAGGACGAAGAGACAGTAAAAAGCGCGGTTCGCGCCGTCAGGGACAGCGTGACCGCGGCAGGATACAGCATTTCCGCCGGCTACACCATGAGCACGGGCAAGGAAAGCCTGGATGAACTGATGCTTATATCAGACCGGAATATGTACAAGGACAAATCAGAATATTATCAGCAGCAGGGGCGGGATCGCCGGGCCCGTCCGCGGGTCTGACGCTGTATCCCGCGGCGGGATCGGGGCCTCTTTCTCTCCGCCTCAGGCCGCCCGATGATGCCGTCAGATTCCGACATGGGCTTCCTTCGCCCGATCCGCGATATATTCATAAGCCTTCCGGTATTCTTCAAAGGTGCTCATATGCTCCAGAAGCACCGGAGCGTCCGCGGGCAGGTACCTGTCCAGAATCTGCAGCACCTTCACAAAATCCAGCGCCCCCTCCCCCGGGGAGCATTCGTTCAGCATCGTCGTCAGCTGCGTCAGGTTCATCCGGCTGTCCTTCAGATGGGTGCTCCTGATGTAGGGGCCCAGCTTGCGGAAGCATTCTTCGATAAAGCTTTCCGCCGCCAGGAATCTCCGGGGACTGTTGATCATGTTCACGAAATCCATATGTACGCCAAACCGGGAGCGGTCCACATCCTTCATCAGCTGCAGGTAAACATCCGGCCCGTCCGGAATCATCCAGGGCATCGGTTCAATGCAGTAATAGGCCCTTTGGGGGTTCACCCCGTCTATGATTTCCCGGATGGAGGAAACAATTCTCCCATACATTTCCTCCGTATAGTTTCCCGGATCCGCAGCATCCCATCCGGCGCTGCTTTCCGTGCCGACAATATTGACGCAGCATGGGATATCCAGCTCGTCCGCCAGCTTCAGCTGACGGCGGGCAAACTCCAGATTGTCCCGGCCTCTCTCACGGTCAAATGGATTCCGCCATACGCCCACCTCGGCGATCAGGACATCGTGCCTCCGGATGATCTCCAGGTAGCGGTTGATCTCTTCTCTGGGCGTTTCGCAGGTAAAGGGCGCTGTGATCGCCCTGAATCCGGATGCTGTCAGTTTATCCTCAAACTCTGAAATGTGCCCGAAGCACACGGTTCCCCCAAGTCTCATCGCACAGCTCCTTTCCGTCCGTCAGTCCTGCCGCGCAAACAGGAACGGCGCGTAATTATAAACATGCTGATAAACCTTCTCATACATATGCGGAGCATTCTCCATCAGCACATAGTGCAGGTTCCCTTCCTCCGGGTTGTCGCTGAACCGGAAGAGATCCTGATCCTGCTTCATCCGCTCGATCTGAGGGGTCAGGTTCGGGCAGGCGATATCCTCATATCCGGTTCCCGCGAAGATGCGAAAATCATTCCCGCCGAAGCCCTGCGCCAGAACGCGGTCATGGATATACTGTACGGTTTTCTCCGTTTCCTTTCCTCCGCCCAGGCCGCCGAACTGCCAGCAGTCACCCGACAGGGGCATAAACACCGAAAAAAGATCCAGATTCTCGAGGAATGCAAACCAGGTCGTCACGCCGCCCATGGAGAAGCCTCCGATGGCCCGTCCCTGCCGGGACCTGTCTGCGGAAAAGCGGCTTTCCACCGCCGGGATCAATTCATTCCGCAGCTCCTGCTGGAACCTCAGCACATGCCCGCGCTCCGTTTCCTCGTCCACCCGGCCGGTCCTTACCGGAGGATGATTGTAGAAGCCGGGGAATACGGTGATGAACGGTTTGCAGCGGCCTTCCGCAATGGACGCGTCCAGGGCGTTTTTGATCATGGAGCAGTCGAGCCATGCATCCGGATTGCCTCCGCCGCCGTGAATCAGATACAGCGTGGGATAGCTCGCTCCGGAGTCATATCCGAAGGGCAGATAGACATTTGCGTACTTGGCAGCTTCCTTTCCATCCTTCTCTTTTACGGAATAGCAGAGTCTTTCAATCGTTCCCCGGCTGTTTACATCATGATATCTGTGCAGTTCCATGATTTCTGTTCCTCCTGTCGTTCGGCGTTTTTTCATGCTGTCCGTATTTTCGCACATTTCCGGCTCAACGGCAAGTATCCATATTTCCCCCGGGCATTGTG
>CAMNKK010000013.1 GCA_946542235.1 uncultured Clostridia bacterium
TCCGCCAGGGTTCCGCCTGTGATGGAAATCACCATGGCCAGAGCCAGCACCAGCGCGAGGCTCCTTCTGAATTTCCCTTTTCCGTTCATCCTTCTGCCTCCAGACTTTTTCTGCTTTGAGTATATAATGAACCGTGTTCTTATTATATGCCTTCCGGTGCCTTTGTGTCAAATGCTTTCACCGGCTGTTTTGGTCAATTTGATTACTTTTTGCTGAACTTCAGGAAATCATCGCCTTATGATCCTTCCGAATCGTTTTCTGTTTCTTCCGCAGGATCATCATAGCTTTCGGAAATCGGGATTTCAATTTCACGCCCGTTTCGCACCACCTTCAGGGTGGCGGTTTCCCCGCCGCAGATCTTCGCGAAGGCCCGGTTCAGGAAGAAGGGATCATCCGTCCAGAGCATGTCGTCCGCGCCGTAGATCACGTCCTTCGGCATCAGACCCCACCTCTGGGCCCATCCGTCGTCCCCCACCGCGGCGACGTATTTTCCCGCGTGGCGGCTGCGGCTGAAGCGCTTGACCACATAGCTGTACAGGTCGCAGGTGGTCGCCCGCAGATTGTAGGAAATCTGGTCCGCCAGATCCGTCGTGTCCTCATCGGGCTGGATGTACTTGACCGGGTGCTCCGGCCGGGGAAGCTCTCCGGATTTGGTGGAAAACCAGAACAGCTGGCTGTCGGGAATATAGACCTTCTCCCCGCTGTCGATATAGCGGTAATAGTTGATCGCCAGGCGAACCTCCTCAATCAGGTCGTCGGACCGGAAACCGTCCGTCCGCCCGGTCAGCGGCACGGTGTCGCCGGGCTTGATTTTGACCCGGGCGGTATAGGAATAATTCTGTATCGTTCCGTCCGAGTTGGAGAACAGGTAATAGGGATCCCCGAACTGATCCCGGTAATCCACCAGGAAGCCGATTTCCCCGATCTCCTGGCCGGAGTGATTGGTGATCTCGAACTGATAGGTCAGGGACCCCGCCCCGCTGACCAGCCGGGCGGATTCCACCGGCAGCTTCTGGGCGTCGCAGATAGCGTCCTCCGTCACCTCGATCCGCACATTCGCCTGGAACTGGCCGTTTCGGCGGTCCCGGATGATCAGCTGGTTCTCCGCGTCTGCCTCCCGGGGCTTCAGGGTGAAGGCCGCCGTGTTCCCTTCGGTTTCCACGGTCCAGGTAAATCCGTTTCCCTCCTGGATGACCTGGTAATCCGCCTCGAAATCCCAATTCTCCCCGTTTTCCTCCTGCGGGGTTCTTCCCTCAAAGTAAACCCGGACGCTTTTCTCCTCCTGGTTATCCAGGACGACTTCCTCCGTTTCCGCATAGACGGAAGTGACGGTCACCTCCAGGGCTGCGGATGCGCCGTATCCGTCCGCGGCTTCCGCCTTCACGCGGGTCCTTCCGGCCTTCAGGGCATGAAGCACGCCGTTTTCGTCCACCACGGCCACGGACTCATCCGAAGTGCCCCACACCACGCCGGGATTGCTGGCATCCTCCGGCGCCGCGGCGGCTGTGAGCTGCGTCTGCGTTCCGAAGCCGACGGTCAGCTCCTTCTCCGGTGTCAGCGTCAGCGTCTCCACCGGCTGCACAACCTCCACCACAGTCCCGGCATGCAGCACCGTTCCGTTTTTCAGCGTGATTTCGCAGCTTACATCGGTCTTTCCGGGGGCGACTCCCCGGACGCTTCCCCGGTCCGAAACAACCGCGACCGCTTCGTCCCCGGACGTCCAGACGGTCACCGCGCCGCCTTTTTTCACGGACCTGTCATAGGTGAGCGTCAGATTCTCACTGTCGCCGACGGTCAGCACAGTCTCCTGCTGTTTGATCCGGACAAGCTCCGACTCCTCCGAAAGCGCGGCTCCCGCGAGGCACAGCAGCGCCAGGGCTGCCATCCAGCATGCGATTTTCCTCATTCCCATTCTCATCCTTCCCGATATAGATTGAACCGTCTCCCCTTTCCGGGCTCTCCGCAGCGCTTTGAAGCAGAGGAACGGTCCTTTGCGTTCTGTTTTTAAGGCAATCCCGTACTTACCGCTGCTTTTGAATGACAAAGCACTCCGGCGCCCCGGGGCCGGCGTTCAGAAAACGCTGATGCAGTACATTGTACTCCCGGTTCGACAGGCTGGCAAACAGGCCGCTGAGCTCCCGCAGTTCCCTTGCGCCCTCATCGTGCCCGGGGTAGGCGCACAGCACCAGAACCCCCATGGGCTCAAGCAGATTCAGCGCCTTCGTCACGGCTTCCCGGGTCGTCTCCCACCGGGTGGTCATCTCATGATTGCCTCCCGGCAGCCATCCCAGGTTGAAAACAACGGCCCTGACCTTCTCCCGGACGAAGCGGTCCATCTCCTGATGCCCCGTCTGAAAGAGAGAGGCCCGGCCGCGGACGCCGTTTTCCGTCAGCAGTCTCTCCGTATTCTCAAGCGCCTGCGCCTGAATGTCAAAAGAAAAAACATGGCCGCCGGGCCCCACGGCTTCGCACAGAAAAAGGGTATCGTGCCCGTTGCCCATGGTCGCGTCCACGGCCCGGTCTCCGGGCCGGACCGCCCGGCGAAGCACGTCCCTGGCCAGATATCTTGCTGATTTTAATTCATAGATGGGTTCGGCTGGTTCTTCCATGCTCTCCCTCCCGGGGCAGGGGGACGGTTTTTCCCGGTTCCGTGTCCGAATCCTGCGCATGGATATTTTTTCTGCGTCCGTTCCGGAAATTCCTGCCTGAACCTGGAGGGGGTTCTGGTCGTTCCGCTGCGGGAAGCGGAGGGAACGGTTCTGCCCGTTCCGTCCCCGGGCCGTCAGCGAGTCTGGTCTCCCCGGCGCAGGGCCGCGCGGAGGAAACCGGAGAACAGCGGATGCGCTTTGTTGGGACGGCTCCGGA
The DNA here is from genome assembly GCA_946542235.1 of uncultured Clostridia bacterium. Classification (GTDB taxonomy): domain Bacteria; phylum Bacillota; class Clostridia; order Christensenellales; family Aristaeellaceae; genus Aristaeella. The sequence continues at coordinate 2,866 of CAMNKK010000013.1, forward strand.
ATTCCGGATGATACTGGACGCCGACAAAGAAGGGATGATCCGCATATTCCACCGTCTCCACCAACGTGCCGTCCGGAGAAAGTCCGCTGAGGACAAGCCCCGCCCGCTGCAGCGTCTCCCGGTACTCGTTGTTGAACTCATAGCGGTGCCGGTGCCGCTCACGGATCAATTCCGTTCCGTAGCAGGCCATCATCCGGGTTCCGGGCCGGATAACGCAGGGGTAGCTTCCCAGGCGCAGGGTGCCGCCCTTGTCAATATCCTCGCTCTGCCCGGGCATAAAGTCAATCACCTTATGCGGCCCTTCCGGATCAAATTCGCCGGAGCAGGCGTCCGGCAGATTCGCCAGGTTTCTGGCGCATTCAATCACCGCGATCTGCATTCCCAGGCAGAGTCCCAGATAGGGTATTTTCTGCTCCCGGGCATACTGTGCCGCCGCGATCATCCCTTCCACGCCCCGGTCGCCGAATCCTCCCGGAACCAGAATTCCGTGCAGATGCCCCAGCTTCTCCCCCACGTTCTCCGCCGTGATCTGTTCGGAGTCAATCCAGTCGATCTCCACCCGGGCGTCCAGCGCGTATCCGGCATGATGCAGCGCCTCCGCCACGGACAGGTAGGCGTCATGCAGCTTCACATATTTCCCCACAAGTCCGATTTTCACCGTTTTGCTCAGATGACGGATCTTTTCCGCCAGCGCCTGCCATTCTCTCAGGTCGGGCGCCGGCGCGTCCAGTCGCAGCTTCCGGCATACCGCGTCGGAAAAATGCTCCGTCTCCAGCATCAGCGGCGCTTCATACAGGTTCGGCAGCGTCCGGTTCTCGATCACGCAGTCCGGGCGCACATTGCAGAAATGGGCAATCTTGTCGCTGATTCCCTTCTCCAGGGGCCGGTCACACCGCAGGACGATGATATCCGGCCGGATGCCCATGCCCTGCAGCTCCTTCACGGAGTGCTGGGTGGGCTTGGTCTTGTGCTCCTCCGATCCGGACAGCCAGGGCACCAGCGTCACATGGATGAAAAGGGTGTCCTCCGGGGGCAGCTCCAGGGAGATCTGGCGCACCGCCTCCAGAAAGGGCTGGCTTTCGATGTCGCCGATGGTTCCGCCGATCTCGGTAATCACCACGTCCGCGTCCGTCTGGCGGCCCACCCGGTAAACGAATGCCTTGATCTCATCCGTAATATGCGGAATCACCTGCACCGTGGAGCCCAGGTACTCCCCTCTCCGCTCCTTGTTCAGCACATTCCAGTAGACCTTGCCGCTGGTCAGGTTGGAAAACCGGTTCAGATCCTCGTCGATGAACCGCTCATAATGACCCAGGTCCAGATCCGTCTCCGCGCCGTCCTCCGTCACATAAACCTCCCCATGCTGATAGGGGCTCATGGTGCCGGGATCCACGTTGATGTAGGGATCCAGCTTCTGCGCGGCCACCCGGATACCCCGCTGCTTCAGCAGGCGGCCCAGGCTGGCGGCCGTAATGCCCTTCCCCAGCCCGCTGACCACGCCTCCGGTCACAAAGATATATTTTGACATGACTGATTCCGCCTCTTTTCCCTGTTTCTCCCTGATTCTGTCCTGTTCCGCCGCGCCTTTTCAAAGGGAGCGCGCCCCCGATCCCGCGGCCGGGCGGAGGTTATTTTCCGCTGTCCCCGTAGTTTTTCAGCACCCGGGCGGAAGGATCGTCCACGTCGCATCCGGGCCAGGTCCTGTTGGGCATCCAGAAGTCCGCGATCATCTCCGCCTGGCCGGGATAGTGCTTTTCGAAGATCTCCCGGTACAGCAGGCTCTCCTTGGTAAAGGGCATGCGGTAGGGATAGCGCTGCCTGTGCTCCTCATATTCCTGATCGGTGAAGCTTCTTTCCGCCAGGGCCTTCAGGTCGTCCACCATGGAGTGGCCCACCGCGTCGGAGAAGGCTGCCTTCTGCCGCCAGAGAATCTCCTCCGGCAGCAGCCGGTCCCGGGCGAAGGCCTGCCGGATCAGGAATTTTCCCATCCCGTGCCGGTTCATTTTCAGAGAGGGGTCAATGCTCATGGCGTACCGCACGAACTCCAGGTCCCCGAAGGGCACCCGGGCTTCCAGGCTGTTCACCGAGATGCACCGGTCCGCCCGCAGCACGTCGTACATATGCAGCTCCCGGATCCGCTTTTCCGCCTCCCGCTGGAATTCCGCCGGGGAAGGCGCAAAGTCCGTATACTTGTAGCCGAAGAGCTCGTCGCTGATCTCCCCCGTCAGAATCACGCGGATGTTCGTATGCTCATGGATATACCTGCAGACCAGGTACATACCGATGGACGCCCGGATCGTGGTGATGTCCCAGGTTCCAAGCAGCGCGATCACCGGCTCCAGCGCTTCCAGCACATCCTTCTCGCTGATGATGACCTCCGTGTGCTCGCTGCCGATGAAGTCAGCGACCTGCCGGGCATATTTCAGGTCGATGGCGTCCAGATCCATCCCGATGGAGAAGGTTCGGATCGGCCGGTTCAGCTCCCGGGCCGCGATGGCGCAGACGAGGGAGGAATCCAGCCCCCCGGACAGCAGGAAGCCCACCGGGGCATCCGCGTCCAGCCGCTTCCGGACGCCCGCGGTCAGCAGATCATGCAGGTTCTGCTCCGCCTCCGCCTCCGTCACCATGCGGAACTGGTCCGCCCGGGCCGGATCCGCGTAGCGGACGAATTCGCCGTCCATCCAGTAATGCCCCGGCGGAAAGGGAAGGATCCTTTCGCAGAGACCCACCAGCATTTTGGGCTCGCTGGCAAACAGGATACCGCCTTCCGGCACATGGCCCCAGTACAGGGGCCGGATGCCGATGGGATCCCGGGCCGCGATCAGCTTCTGCCTTTCCCCGTCCCACAGGATCAGGGCAAACTCCGCGTCCAGGCATCGGAACATGTCCGTGCCGTACTCCTGATACAGCGGCAGCAGCACCTCGCAGTCGCTTCCGCTGGCAAAGGTGTATTTCGCCGCCAGCCGGTCCCGCAGGGGGCGGAAATCATAAACCTCTCCGTTGCAGGCCACGGTGCTCCGGCCCAGGTGGAAGGGCTGCATGCCCCGGGCGTCCAGGCCCATGATGCTCAGCCGCTGGAAGCCCAGGTATCCTCCGGGAATCTGCTCCAGCCGCTCCATATCCGGTCCCCGGGACACGGTCCGGCTCATGGCGGTCCGCAGTCTTTCCTCCGTAATGCCTCTTCCGGTCCCCCCCGCGATACAGCACATATCCTTCACCTCGTCTTTCCGAAACGATAAGAACCTTTCTCCCGTTCCGCTCAACGGCTTTCCGTCTCCAGCAGCTTCCGGTATTCCGTGGGAATCACCATCCGGAAAAAGGGCAGCCACTGTTCAAACCGTTCCAGAATCCGGGCGGCCTTCTCCGATCCGGTCTCCGCCAGATGCCTTTCCAGCATGCTTTTCAGCTCCGCCGCGAACGCGGGCCGGCTCAGATCATAAACTTCCGCCGTGCTGCCGTTCAGCCGGGAGGTCAGCTTTCCCTCCCGATCCAGCACATAGGCGATGCCCCCGCTCATGCCCGCCGCGAAGTTGTCCCCCACCGGACCCAGGATCACCGCGCGCCCGCCCGTCATGTATTCGCATCCGTGGTCTCCCACGCCCTCCACCACGGCCCGGGCGCCGCTGTTCCGGACGCAGAAGCGTTCCCCCGCCGCGCCGGCGATATAGGCTTCCCCGCCCGTCGCGCCGTAGAGCGCCACATTGCCGATCAGCAGATCCACCCGGGTCCCCTTCCAGCTTTCCGGCGGTGCCACCGCGATCTTTCCTCCGGACAGACCCTTTCCCAGATAGTCGTTCGCTTCCCCGGACAGCATCAGCGTAAATCCCTCCGGCAGAAAAGCCCCGAAGCTCTGGCCTCCGCAGCCCGAAACCCGGACTGTCCTTCCGGTATCACCGCCCCCGGCCCGCAGCCGGGCCGCAAGACAGGTGCCGAAGGCCCGGTCCGTGTTGCGGACGGTGGTACCGATCGGCAGCGGCTGCTGGTCCGCCCGTTCGGAAAGGCGGAAGTCAAAGGCTTTTTCGGGATCCGCGTGCCTGTTTTCCCCGCAGGCGGTCAGCCCGGAAAGATCCAGGGGCGAGCCCTCCGCCGTCTTCAGCAGGTCCGCTCTGCCCACCAGCTCCTCCACGGTCCGGGCGCCGAGCCGCGCCATGATTTCCCGCAGCTCCTCCGCGACGAAAAGCATGAAGCGCCTGACATACTCCGGTTTGCCCCGGAATCTTTTCCGCAGCTCCGGGTTCTGGGTGGCGATGCCGAAGGGACAGGTGTCCAGATTGCATACCCGCATCATCCGGCAGCCCATCGCCACCAGGGGCGCGGTGGCAAAGGCGAACTCCTCCGCGCCCAGCAGCAGCGCCACCGCCACATCCCGGCCGCTCATCAGCTTTCCGTCCGTCTCCAGAGCCACCCGCTCCCGCAGGCCGTTCCGGCACAGGCTCTGGTGCGCCTCCGCCAGCCCCAGCTCCCAGGGAAGCCCGGCGCCGTGGATGGAGGTCAGGGGCGCCGCGCCGGTTCCGCCCTCCCCGCCGGAGATCAGAATCACCTGGGCGCCCGCCTTGGCCACGCCGGAGGCCACAGTGCCCACGCCGCTTTCCGAAACCAGCTTGACGGAAATCCGCGCCTTTTCGTTGGCACACTTCAGGTCATAAATCAGCTCCGCCAGATCCTCAATGGAATAGATATCATGATGCGGCGGCGGGGAAATCAGCGAAATCCCCGGCGTGGAGCAGCGGGTCCGCGCCACTTCCTCGGATACCTTGTGCCCCGGCAGATGCCCGCCCTCTCCGGGCTTGGCGCCCTGCGCCATCTTGATCTGGATCTCCCGGGCGGACAGCAGATAGTCCAGCGTAACCCCGAACCGTCCGGAAGCCACCTGCTTGACCGCGGAATTCAATCTGGTTCCCAGCCGTTCGGGCAGCTCTCCGCCCTCGCCGGTATTCGATTTGCCGCCCAGGCTGTTCATCGCCTCTGCCAGGCACTCATGAGCCTCCCGGGACAGGGAGCCGTAGCTCATGGCTCCGGTCTTGAAGCGCTTCACGATGCTTTCGGCGCTTTCCACTTCCTCAAGCGGGACGGGTGTGCACGCGTCAAAGCGAAAGTCCAGCAGCCCCCGGATCGTCCGGGGGCCCTGGCCGCGCAGGGTTTCCCCGTATTTCCGGAACAGGGCGTAATCATCGGTCCAGAGGCTCTGCTGCAGCAGGTGGATCACCTCCGGGCTGTAAAGATGCTCCTCCGCCTCCGGAGAAGTACGCAGCCTGTGCCATCCGACGCTGTCCGGCGTGAGGTCCTTTCGCAGCGGGTCAAAGGCCCGCGCGTGATGCCAGCGGACGTCCTCCTCAATCTCTTGGAGGCCCCGGCCGCCCAGCCGGTGCATCGTGTTGGTGAAATAGCGCTCCATCAGCCCGTCCTCCAGGCCGATGGCTTCAAACAGCTGGGCGCTCTGGTAGGCCTGCAGGGTGGAGACGCCCATTTTCGCGGCAATATGCAGCATGGCGTCGCTCAGCGCCCGGTCATAGTCCCGGATCGCCTGCCCCGCCGTTTTCGCAATCTGCCCCTTTTCGCACATCGTACGCACGCATTCCTGCGCCAGATAGGGGTTGACCGCCCGGGCGCCGAAGGCTGTCAGCAGCGCCATCTGGTGGGCGTCCCTGGGTTCTCCGCTTTCCAGCACGACGGAAACCGCCGTCCGCGTCTTGTGCCGGACCAGATCCTGCTCCAGCGCCGAAACCGCCAGCAGGGAGGGAATCGCCAGATGGTTTTCATCAACTCCCCGGTCGGACAGGATCAGGATGTTGCATCCCCGCTCATAGGCGGCCCGGCTGGCGGCAAACAGGCCCTCCAGCGCCTTTTCCAGCGTATTTTCCTTTGGATAGAGAATGGAGATGGTTTCGACCTGGAATTCCGGCCGGTCCAGCTCCCGGATCCGCTGAAGCTCCTCCTCCGTGATGACGGGGATCTCCAGCTCCAGCACCGCGCAGTTTTCCGCGCAGGCATTCAGCAGGTTGCCGTCATCGGCCAGATAGACCGTCTGGTCGGTTTTCAGCCGCTCCCGCAGCTCGTCCATGGGCGGATTGGTCACCTGGGCGAAGCGCTGCCGGAAATAGGAAAACAGCGGCGGGTGCCTGCGGCTCAGGGCCGCGATCGGGATATCCGCCCCCATGGCCCCGATGGGCTCCCTGCCGGACTGCGCCATGGGCCTGATCATGTCCTGAAGGTCCTCCCAGGTATACCCGAAGGCCTGCAGCAGGCGTCTGCGGTGCTCCTCCGTTTCCAGGGGGCGCGCGTAATCGGAAACCGGCAGGCTGTCCAGGGGGACAATGCCCCTGCGGACCCAGTCGCTGTAGGGCTGGAGACCGGCGAAATGCTTTTTGATCTCCTCCCCTTCCAGAATCTGTCCGGTTTTCAGATCCGCCGCCAGCAGGTCCCCGCTCTTTAGCTTCCAGCGGCGGGTGACCCGATCGCTTTCCTCCAGCAGGATGCCGGCCTCCGAGGCCAGGATCAGCCGGTGGTCCGCCGTCTCCGCGCACCGGAGGGGCCGCAGGCCGTTCCGGTCCAGGGAGGCGCAGACCGTTTCCCCATCCGTGTACAGCACCGCCGCGGGCCCGTCCCAGGGCTCCATCATCGTGCTGTAATACCGGTACATGTCCCGCCAGGGCTCCTGCTGCTTCTTTCCCTGCCAGGGCTCCGGCATCAGCACCATCCCGGCCAGGGGCAGGGGAAATCCGTTCATCGCCAGGAATTCCATGGTATTGTCCAGCATCATGGAATCGGATCCGTCCGGCTCGATGACGGGATAGACCTGGGACAGGGATCCCCGCATCAGGGCGGACCGCATGTTTTCCTCCCGGGCCAGCATCCGGTCCGCGTTCCCGCGGATGGTGTTGATTTCCCCGTTGTGCAGCAGCATCCGGTGGGGATGTGCCTTGGGCCAGGAGGGGTTGGTGTTCGTGGAAAACCGGGAGTGCACCAGGGCAATGGTCGATGTATAGTCCGGCCTTTCCAGGTCGGGGTAGAAGCTCCGCAGCTGGTTTACCAGCATCATGCCCTTGTAGACAATCGTCCTGCAGGACAGGGAGCAGATGTAGGCGCCGGTGTTTTTCTTTTCAAACAGCCGGCGGAGCACGTACAGCCGCCGGTCGAAGGCCGGGTCCTCATGGATGTTTTCCGGGCGGTTCAGGAAGCACTGATAAATCGCCGGCATGCTCCCCAGCGCCCCCGAGCCCAGCAGCTCCGGCCGAACCGGCACCTCCCGCCAGCAGATCAGCGGAATATCCTGCCCGGCCGCCAGCTCCTCGAACTGCCTCCGGGCTCGCTCCGCCTCCACCGCGTCCTGCGGCAGAAAGAACATGCCCACGCCGTAGGCTCCCGGTGCGCCAAGCGGGATTCCTTCCGCCGCCGCCCATCGCTGGAAAAGCGTGTGGGGAATCCGGGTCAGGATGCCGACGCCGTCCCCCGTGGTTCCCGCCGCGTCGCATCCGGCCCGGTGGGCCATCCGCTCCACCATGGTCAGGGCGTCCTCCACGGTTTTGTGGCTTTCCCGGCCCTTCAGGTCAATGACAGCCCCGATGCCGCAGGCATCATGCTCCAGCTTGGGATCCACCATTGGATATCGGTTCGTCATTTCCTTTTCCTCCTCTTTCCGGAACAGTGGAACGGTCCTTTTCGTTCCGGTCTATTCTGCCTGGTATTCCCCCGCCAGGATTTTCTCCGCGCATTCCGTCAGGCGCAGCCCCCGCCGCATCGCGGCCTTCTGGAGCAGCCGGTGCGCCTCCGGTTCGGAAAGCCCCTGCGTCTCCCGCAGCTTCTCCTTGGCCCGGCGGATCAGTTCCTTTTCTTCCTTATCCCGCCGGGGCATCCGATGCTCATGCATCTGAAGCAGCATATCCACCGCGGAAATCAGCTCCGTCCGGGATACCGGGAGGGGCCGCCGGAAGATCTTCGGATGCTCGCAGGTTTCCAGCTGATCCGGCCGGGCGACGACCAGGATCACCGCCTGGTCCCCCAGGTCCCAGGCGAGGCTGTCCGCCGTCCGGTCCGAAAAGCGGGTGCCGCAGATCAGGATTCCGTCCTGGCAGAGGGTGAAGGCGCGCATGACCTCGTTGCCGGTCCCGCATACGCGGAATATCTGGTATCCGGCGCCTTCCAGCGCCGCGGAGATCTTCCGGGCGGCTTCCGGGTCCGGAAAAGCCACAATGATCCTGGCCATGCTTTTTCCCCTCCTCTCTTCCGGGAATATCCGGTTTTGCTAAGCAGTGTCTTCCGCCGGGCGTCAGTAAATCGTCAGATACTTCTTCAGCTCCCAGTCGCTGACGGTGGTGCGGTATTCGTCCCACTCGCGGTATTTTCCCTCGGAATACTGCGTCACCACATGCTCTCCCAGCGTCCCGCAGATCAGCTCATCCTGCAGCATCAGATCCACCGCTTCCTTCAGGGAGCCCGGCAGGCTCTGGATGCCCTTCTCCTCCCGGGTCTTGGCGTCCATGGCAAAGATGTTTTCCGTAATCTCCGCCGGAGGCGTCAGGCCCTTTTCGATGCCGTCCAGACCCGCCGCCAGGCAGACCGCCAGCTCGAGGTAGGGGTTGCAGGAGGGATCCGGGCACCGAAGCTCCACCCGGGTGGACTGTCCCCGGGCGGCGGGGATCCGGATCAGGGCGGAGCGGTTGGAGGCGCTCCAGGCCAGATAGCAGGGGGCTTCATATCCCGGCACCAGCCGCTTGTAGGAGTTGACCAGCGGGTTGGTTACCGCCGTCATGGCCCGCATGTGGGTCAGGATGCCGGCGATGAAGCTGTAGGCCTCCCGGCTCAGCCCCCTCGGATCGGAAGGATCCGCAAAGGCATTCTTTCCGTCCCGGAACAGGCTCATGTTCGTGTGCATGCCGCTGCCGTTGATGCCGAAAACCGGCTTGGGCATGAAGGTCGCATGCAGTCCGTTCTTCTGCGCCAGGGATTTCACCGCCAGCTTGAAGGTCATGATGTTGTCCGCCGCCGTCAGCGCGTCCGCGTATTTGAAGTCGATCTCATGCTGTCCCGCCGCCACCTCATGATGGCTGGCTTCGATCTCGAAGCCCATCTGCTCCAGCGCCAGGCAGATCTCCCGCCGGGTGCTCTCGCCGTGGTCCAGGGGGCCCAGGTCGAAGTAACCCGCCTGATCCGCGGTTTCCGTCGTCGGCAGGCCCTTCTCATCCGTCTGGAACAGGAAGAACTCGCATTCCGGCCCGACGTTGAAGGAATAGCCCATCTCCGCCGCCCGGGCCAGTGTCCGCTTCAGCGTGCCCCGGGGATCGCCGACGAAGGGGGTGCCGTCGGGGTTGTATACGTCGCAGATCAGCCGGGCCACCTTTCCGTGCTGCGGCCGCCAGGGCAGCACCGTGTAGGAATCCAGGTCCGGATGCAGATACTGGTCCGATTCCTGGATCCGGACGAAGCCCTCGATGGAGCTGCCGTCGATCATGATCTGGTTCTCCACGGCTTTTTCGATCTGGCTGGAGGTGATCGCCACGTTCTTCAGCTGTCCGAAAATATCGGTGAACTGCATCCGGATAAACTCCACGTCATCCTCCCGCACCATGCGGATAATGTCTTCCTTCGTATACTTGCTCATCGCCTTCAGTCCTCCTTGCAATTCAATAAAAAAAGAGGCAATGTGTCCTTTCAAAGGACACCCTTGCCTTTTTATGGGCGCATCATACGCCTGCCGCCGCCCCCTGTCAAGGGGCAGAACAATGGAAATACATTCCTGCCCTGCGTACGGAACAGGGTTCCGGTCCTTTTCCTTCCGTTTTTCCCTATTCCGCGTCAATGGGCGAAACATCCAGCGTCAGCTCCTCGAGCACATCCAGCACCATGCGGACGGTATCCAGGGAGGTCAGCATCGTCACATTGTTCTGAGCGGCGCATCTGCGGATGGCCGCGCCGTCGCCGAAATGCAGCCCGGAAAGGATGGCCCGGGTGTTGATCACATAGCTGACCTTCTCCGTCCGCAGATAGTCCAGCACCTCTTCGCTGCCCTCGCTGGGCTTTCCGAGGATCCGGGCGGGGATGCCGTGCTCCCGCAGCACCTGCCCTGTCAGGGAGGTGGCCGCGATATGGAATCCCAGGCGGTCGAACCGCCGTACCAGCGGAATCGTCTCCTCCTTGTCCTCATCCGCCACGCTGACCAGCACATTCCCGTAGTTCCGCAGGGAAACGCCGGAGGCGATCAGCGCCTTGTAGGCGGCGCGGTGCAGCTCCCGGTCGTATCCGATGGCCTCCCCGGTAGATTTCATCTCCGGCGAAAGATATGCGTCCATCCCCCGCAGCTTGGAAAAGGAGAAGGCGGGCACCTTCACATAGTACCTTTTCTTTTCCTCCGGATACCGCTCCGTAATCCCCTGCTCCGCCAGGCTGATACCCAGCATGGCCAGGGTTCCGATATCCGCCAGGGGGTATCCCGTCGCCTTGGACAGGAAGGGCACCGTCCGGGAGGATCGGGGATTGACCTCGATGATATAGACGTTTTCCGCGCTGTCCACGATGAACTGGATATTGAACAGCCCGCAGATGCCGATTCCCTTTCCCAGCCGCTCCGTATAATCCAGGATCTGCGCCCGGACCCTGTCCGAAAGGCTGAAGGGCGGATACACGCTGACGGAATCCCCGGAATGTACGCCCGTCCTTTCCACCAGCTCCATGATTCCGGGCACGAAAACCCGCTCCCCGTCGCAGACCGCATCGACCTCGACCTCCCGGCCCCGGATATAGTGGTCCACCAGCACCGGCTGGTCCGCGCTCACTTTCTCAGCGCTCCGCAGATAGTTCCGCAGGTCCTTTTCCTTGGCGACGATCTGCATGGCCCTTCCGCCGAGGACAAAGCTGGGCCGCACCAGCACGGGATAGCCGATATCCCGGGCCGCGGCGATCCCTTCCTCTATGCCGGTCACCGCCCGTCCCTTCGGCTGGGGAATCTTCAGATCCAGCAGCAGCTTCTCGAACAGATCCCGGTTTTCCGCCCGGTCAATGGCGTCGCCGTCGGTGCCGATCAGCCGGACGCCGAGGTCCCGCAGCTGATCCGCCAGGTTGATCGCCGTCTGCCCGCCCAGGGTGGCGATCACGCCCTCCGGCTTTTCCAGCCGCAGGATGTTCATCACGTCCTCCGCGCACAGGGGCTCAAAATACAGCTTGTCGGCGCAGGTGTAATCGGTGGAAACGGTTTCCGGATTGTTGTTGATGATGATCGCCTCGTATCCCGCCTTCCGGAGGGTCTGCACCGCGTGCACCGTGGAATAGTCAAACTCGACGCCCTGGCCGATCCGGATCGGGCCGGATCCCAGCACGACGATCTTCCGCTGATCCGAAACCCGGGATTCGTTCTCCTCCTCATAGGCGGAGTAGAAATACGGGATATAGCTTTCGAACTCCGAGGCGCAGGTATCGATCATCTTGTAGACCGGAAAGAGGCCCAGCTCCTCCCGGATCTGCCGGATCTCCTCCTCCCGCCGGTGCCAGAGCCAGCCGGCGGCCCGGTCCGAAAAGCCCATTCTTTTCGCTTTCCGCAGGACGCCGGGATCCCCCGGATGGTCCCGCATTTCCTTCTCCATCCGGATAATGTTTCCGATCTTCCGGAGGAAGAAAAGGTCGATGCCGGTAACGCCGGCAATTTTCTCCGCCCCGCACCCCAGGCGCATCAGCGCGGCAATCGCGCAGATCCGGTCGTCCGTGCCGTTCCGGATGTACGAAAGAAGCCGCTCCTCCGTCCAGCCCTCAAACCGGGGCAGATAGAGGTGGAACGCGCCGGTTTCCAGGGACCGGATCCCCTTCAGCAGGCTTTCCTCAAAGGTCCGCCCGACGCTCATGGTCTCCCCCGTCGCCTTCATCTGGGTGGACAGGGTGTTGTTCGCGTCGGCGAATTTGTCAAAGGGAAACCGCGGCAGCTTGGTCACCACATAGTCCAGGGCGGGTTCGAAGGCCGCCGGGGTGTTGGCAATCCGGATCTCGTCCAGCGTCATGCCCACGCCGATCTTCGCCGAAACCCGGGCAATCGGATATCCGCTGGCTTTCGACGCCAGGGCTGAGGACCGGGAAACCCGGGGATTCACCTCGATCAGATAGTACCGAAGGGCATGGGGATCCAGCGCGAACTGCACGTTGCATCCGCCCTCGATCCGCAGGGCCCGGATGATCCGCAGCGCGCTGTCCCGGAGCATCTGATACTCCCGGTTGGTCAGCGTCTGGGAGGGGCAGACAACGATGGAATCGCCGGTATGGATCCCCACAGGATCCAGGTTTTCCATATTGCAGACGGTGACGGCGGTATCATTCCGGTCCCGGATCACCTCGTACTCGATTTCCCTGAATCCCCGGACGCTCTTTTCGATCAGCACCTGATGCACCGGAGACAGGGCCAGCCCGTTCTTCATCAGCGGGAGAAACTCCTCTTCGTTCTCCGCGAAGCCGCCGCCGGTTCCCCCCAGCGTAAAGGCGGGGCGCAGCACCACGGGATATCCGATGGCCCGGGCCGCCTCCAGCCCTTCCTCCGCCGTCTCCGCCGTCCGGGAGGGCAGCACCGGCTCCCCCAGGCCTTCACAGAGCTCCTTGAATTTCTCCCGGTCCTCCGCCGTTTCAATGGAGCGGATGTCCGTGCCCAGAAGCGCCACGCCGCATTCCCGCAGCACCCCCAGCTTCTCCAGCTCCACGGCCAGATTCAGCCCCGTCTGGCCCCCGATGCCCGGCAGCAGCGCGTCCGGGTGCTCCCGCCGGATGATCCGGGCGATGAACTCCGGCGTCAGGGGCTCCATATAAACCCGGTCCGCGATGGCCGGATCCGTCATGATGGTCGCCGGATTGGAGTTGCAGAGGATGACCGTGTATCCCTCCTCCTTCAGTGCCAGACAGGCCTGGGTTCCGGCGTAGTCAAACTCCGCTGCCTGCCCGATGACGATGGGGCCGGAGCCGATCACCATGATTTTCCGGATATCCGTTCTTTTCGGCATGATACACCTCCGAGCGTCTGAAGCGGAACGGAGGGACGTTTCTTTTCGTTCCGCCGTTCCTGTCGCAAGCCTGCGGGATGAAGCGCCCGTTTTCCGGCGCCGATTCAGGAGAGGAAGCGCTCCGCCTCTCCGGCGGCTTCCAGGCCGTCCGCAATCGCCCGGACCACCAGGCTCTGGCCGGTGCGAAAATCTCCCGCGGCAAACAGATTTCCCCCGATCCGATGGGAGGATGCCAGAACCGGAGTGCCCCGGGGCGTCAGCTCCAGATCGAAGGCGGAAGCCGTTTCCGGATCGCATCCTGTGAATCCGGCCGCGATCAGCAGCAGCTGGCAGGAAACCCTCCGGGCGGTTTCCGGCAGGGGAACCGGTTTCCCCTCCGGGCTTCTGCCCACCCGGCAGAGGACGGCGCTTTCCAGACGCCCGTCCGGATCCGCCCGCAGGGACTGCACCGTCGTTTCATAGATTCTCGGATCCACGCCGTCCCTGGCCATGGCCTCTGTCTGGCCGTAATCGGTCCGGAGGATCCGGGGCCATTCCGGCCAGGGATTGGAAGCCGCTCTTTGCTCCGGCGGGGCGGGCAGGATCTCCAGCTGGCGCAGGGCGCGGCACCCCTGCCGCAGCGCAGTGGCCACGCAGTCATTCCCGGTGTCGCCGCCGCCGACCACCAGCACGTCCTTTCCCTTCGCGGAGCACAGGGGTTCCCGGCCTTCCAGGTAAGCCCTGGTGGCCTCAGTCAGATAGTCCACGGCGAAAAGGACGCCCCCGGCATGCCTGCCCTCCGCCTCAATTTCCCGGGGCCTGCGCGCTCCGCCGCAGAGGAGGACGGCGTCATATTCCGTCCTGATTTCCGGGCCTGCCGCCTGCCCCGTACGAAAAACGATTCCTTCCTGCGCCATCAGCCGGATCCGCCTCTCCACAACCGCCTTGGGAAGCTTCATATTCGGAATGCCGTACATCAGCAGGCCGCCCGGCCGATCCGCCTTCTCGAATACCTCGACCGTGAACCCGCGCTGGTTCAGCTGGTCCGCGGCAGCCAGGCCGGAGGGGCCGGATCCGACGACCGCGACCCGCTTCCCGTTCCGGACCGCGGGGATCCGGGGCTGAATCCAGCCCATGCTGAACCCTTTCTCAATCAGATACAGCTCATTGTCCCGGTTGACGGACGCGCCGTCCGTCTCCGCCATCATGCAGGCCTTTTCGCACAGCGCGGGACAGACCCTGCCCGTGAACTCCGGGAAGGGGGAAGTCTTCAGGAGCCTTTCCAGCGCTTCCTTTTCCTCTCCCCGCCACAGCAGATCGTTCCACTCCGGAATCAGATTGTGCAGCGGACAGCCGAATCCGGACTGGCAGAAGGGCACGCCGCAGTTCATGCACCGGGATGCCTGCTGCGCTCTTTCCGCCTGCGGCAGCGAAGCATGCATTTCCCCGAAATCCCGCAGCCTCTCCGCCGGATTCCGCCAGGGATTCTCTTTTCTTTCCGCTTCCAGAAAACCTGTTGTTTTTCCCATCTGCCTTTACCTCCTTTTGCGAAGCAGGGACGGTCCTTTTCGTTCCGCCGCTCCGCTTACATCATCCCGGTCAGCTGAGGAACAGGGAGGCCTTTTCGTTTCCCCCTTTCCCTTACATCATCCCGATCAACTGATCAAACAGGTATGCGCTGTCCTGGGGGCCGGGAGCGCTTTCCGGATGATACTGCACGCTGAAAGCCCCGAGCCTTTCGCTCTGAACCCCCTCCACGGTTCCGTCCAGCAGGTTCAGGTGGGTCACCTCCAGGGGCGTTCCCGCCAGGCTTGCCGCGTCCGCCGCGTAGGAATGGTTCTGGGAGGTGATTTCAATCCGGCCGGTCCTCAGATTCCGAACCGGATGGTTTCCGCCCCTGTGGCCGAACTTCAGCTTATAGGTCCGTGCCCCGCAGGCCAGGGAAAGAATCTGATGCCCCAGGCAGATTCCGAAAACGGGGCATTCTCCCACCAGCTTCCGGACGGTCCGGATCGTTTCCGGCACATCCTCCGGATTCCCCGGACCGTTGGAGATCAGCACTCCGTCCGGATGGCAGGCCAGGATCCGCTTCGCTGGGGTGTCCCAGGGGACAGCCGTAATCCTGCAGTCCCTCCGGATCAGGGAACGGAGGATATTCCGCTTGGCGCCGCAGTCGATCAGAACCACATGGCGCTTTCCCTCCGGATTCAGCTCCTGAACCGATGCGGCACTGACCCGGGACACCTGATCCCGGGGAAGAGGTGTCTTCCGCAGAAGGGAAAGCGCTTCTTCCCGGGGCATATCCCTTCCCGTGATCAGAACCTTCTGGCTTCCCTCATCCCGGATGGTCCGGTTCAGCTTCCGGGTATCGATCCCCTGCACGCCCGGAATGCCGAACCTTTTCATGGCGCTGTCCAGCGTCTCCCCGCTGCGGAAGCTGGAAGGCTCATCGTTGTATTCCCTTACGATCAGCGCGCCGAGCGCCGGCCTTTCCGATTCATAATCCTCCGCCGCCATGCCGTAGTTTCCGATCAGGGGATAGGTCATGACCACCGCCTGGTCCGTATAGGATGGATCCGACAGAATCTCCTGGTATCCCGCCATGGAGGTGTTGAAAACAATCTCCAGCACCTTCTGTCCGTCCGCTCCGAAGCCAGAGCCCGTGTATTCCTGTCCGTTTTCCAGCACAATCTTCCTGTCCATTCTCCCATTCCTCCTCCCCGGATGCCGGATTCCGTCCCAGCCGTTCCGCAGCATTTGAATGAAAGCTGCTGATTCCAGGGTCATCAGTCAGGCGGAGCGAGGGGAACCTGCCCCCGTTCCAGCTGTTCCAGAAGGCGGGTCAGGCGGTTTGCGGCTTCCGCGGTATCCTCAGGCGTGCTGAAGGTCGAAAACCGGAAATAGTTTTTGCCGCAGGCGCCGAAGCCCTCCCCTGGCGTTCCGATAATCTGCGTTTCTTCCAGCAGCAGATCAAAGAAACGCCAGCTGTCCAGCCCCGCCGGACAGCGCATCCAGATGTAGGGCGCGTTCTTTCCGCCGGTGTACCATGTCCCTGTTTTGTCAAGGGCTGCCATCAGGATTCGGGCATTTTCCCGGTATACCCGCAGGTTATCCCGGATCTGCCGCTGCCCCTCCGGCGTGAAGACCGCCGCGGCGCCCCTTTGCAGAAGGAAGGAAACGCCGTTGGTTTTGGTGGTTCTGTTCCGGATCCACATCTGCCGCAGGTTCATGCCTTCCCGCTCCAGCTCCTTCGGAATCACGGTATAGCCGAACCGCGTCCCCGTGAAGCCGGCGGTTTTGGACAGGGAGCAGATTTCGATCGCGCAGGTCCGGGCTCCCTCGATCTCAAAGATGCTGCGGGGGATGCCTTCCTCCTGAATGAAGGCTTCATAGGCCGCGTCAAAGAGAATCACCGCGCCGCGGCGGTTCGCGAAATCCACCCAGACCTTCAGCTGGTCCCTGGAAAAGGCCGCGCCGGTGGGATTGTTCGGGGAGCACAGATAGATCAGATCCGCCTCCAGATCCTCCGACGGCATCGGCAGGAATCCGTTCTCCTGCCCCGCTGCCACCGAAATGATCCGATTCCCGGCCATCAGATTCGCGTCCACATAGGCCGGGTAGGCCGGCTCCAGAATCACGGTGTTCTGACCCCGCTGAAAAAGATCCAGAATATCCCCCAGCTCGTCGCTGGCGCCGCTGGAAGCGAATACCTCCTCGCTGTCCAGCTTCACACCGGAGCGCTGATAATGCGCGGCAATCGCCTCCCGCAGAGGCGGATCCCCGCATTCCGGCATGTAGCCGTGAAAGGTTTCGTCCCGCCCCTGATCCTCCGCGGCCCGGCGCAGGGCCTCCACCACCGCGGGGCACAGCGGGCGGCTGACGTCTCCGATACCCATCCGCAGAAGGTGCGCTCCAGGATGGGCCAGCTGATAGGCGGCGGTCTTCTGGGCGATATTGTAAAACAGGTAGGATTCTTTCAGGTTCCTGTAATTCGTGTTCGGCTTCATCCTGCTCTTCCTGTCCTTTCTGATCCGGCGGATCCGGAAATCGGCTTCCAATCAAAAAGGGTGCCCTTCACCGGTCATGAAAAGACCGTGAAGGGCACCCTTGCCTTCCGCACAAATCATACTTTTCCATCCGGAGCCTGTCAAGCGGAAGAACATCGGAAAAACATGCCAGCGAAAGCGCGTGCCGGGAAAAATGCCGGAGGTTATTCCACATCCTGCAGGGCATCGTAGCCCTCCTCGCCCGTGCGGACCTTCACCACGTTCTCCACATCGTAGACGAAGATCTTTCCGTCTCCGATATGCCCCGTGTAAAGAACCTTCTTCGCCGCGTCGATGACCGACCGGACGGGCACCCGGCTGACCACGATATCCACCTGCACCTTCGGCAGCAGCGTGGCTTCCACGGGTATGCCGCGGTAGTACTCCAGCTTTCCCTTCTGCTGGCCGCAGCCCATGACATGGGAGACCGTCATGCCGGTGATTCCGATGGACATCATCGCGTTTTTCAGCGGCTCCAGGCGGGCTTCCTTGCAGATGATTTCCACCTTGGTGAACTTGGGCTGCCCTTCCTCGCGGAAATCCGGAACCCGCTTCACCGGAACCGCTTCCGCCGGAGGAACTTCGCCGGCTGTCACCGTGACATCCTCCTCTGCGGAGATCATTTCAGGAGAAACCGCAAAGCCGGCATAAGCCGTCAGCAGGCCGTGTTCGGAAACATCCAGGCCCGAAATCTCATCCTGGGGATCCGCCCGAAGTCCGACGGTATGCTTCAGGATCAGGAAAACCGCCGTGATCATGACCGCGACAAAAGCGGCTACGGAAAATACGCCCAGCGCCTGGACGCCCAGGAGATGGAAGCCGCCGCCGTACAGCAGCCCCTTTTCCGTCGTGGAGCCGGTGGCAAAGAGCCCGGTCAGAAGCGTGCCCAGCGCCCCGCAGACGCCGTGGACGGATATCGCGCCAACGGGATCGTCAATCCGGGCCTTCCGGTCAAAGAATTCGACGGAAAACACAATGACCGCGCCGAAGACAAGCCCCATGACCGCGGCGCCCAGCGGGCTCACCGCGTCGCAGCCTGCCGTGATGCCGACCAGGCCGGCCAGGGCCGCGTTATAGGTCATGGATACATCGGGCTTCCTGTACCGGATCCAGGTCAGCGCCAGCGTTGTGCAGGCAGCGGCCGCGGTGGCCAGGTTGGTGTTGAAGAAAACCCGGCTGGCCGTATCCATCAGATCATCCGAATCCATGCCCACGGTGGAGCAGCCGTTGAACCCGAACCAGCAGAACCAAAGGATGAAGACGCCCAGCGCCGCGATGCTCAGGTTGTGTCCCAGAATCGCCCTGGGCTTTCCGTCCTTTCCGTATTTTCCGATCCGCGGCCCGAGAATTTTCGCGCCGATCAGGGCGCAGATGCCGCCGACCATGTGCACGGCGGTGGAGCCGGCAAAATCATGGAAGCCCATTCCGGCCAGCCAGCCGCCGCCCCAGATCCAGTGTCCGGAAACCGGATAGATCAGGAGGGAGATCGCGGCGGAGTAGATGCAGTAGGCGCTGAACTTTGTCCGCTCCGCCATGGCGCCGGAAACGATGGTGGCTGAGGTGGCGCAGAAGACCGTCTGGAAAATGGCGAAGGCCCAGAGCGGAACCCCGGAGGGCAGCGCGTGGCTGTAGTCGCCCCGGATCAGCGGGTCAAACCAGCCGAACAGGCCGTTTCCGGCGCCGAACATGATGCCGAAACCAGCCAGCCAGAAGACCGGGGTGCCGATACAGAAATCCATCAGGTTCTTCATCAGGATGTTTCCCGTGTTCTTGGCCCGGGTGAAACCGGCCTCGCACATGGAGAAGCCCGCCTGCATGAAGAATACCAGCGCCGCGCCGAGCAGGACCCAGATCGTGTTGACGGATGAATACATTTTTCTGTACCTCCTTTGACTCCGGAATAACCGGGATATAAGAAAAGGGCGTCCGGCCGGCGCTCTTTCGAGCGGGACAGGACACCCTTGTCATGGCGCGCATGATACGCCAGGTTCCCCGGCGGTGTCAAGAGGCAGAACAGGGAAAAAACAGCCGGCAGAGGCAGAACATGGAAAAAACAGCCGGCGCAGCGGTTCCCGGCATATGTCCCCTTTACAAGCACATGATAATACATTATAATACGTCTTGTTCCGGAGGCGGCAAGCCTGCCGCCGAAGGAAAATAGAAACTTCCCGGGAGGTAGCACCATGTGCGGAATTGTTGGATATACGGGCGAAAAGGAAGCCTCTCCGGTCCTGCTGGAAGGGCTGAAAAGGCTGGAGTACCGCGGCTATGATTCCGCCGGGCTGGCGGTCCGGAACGGCGCCGGGCTGACGGAGGTGGTCAAGGCCACCGGAAAGCTGTCCCATCTGGCGGATAAGACGGATCAGGGAAAAGCCCTGCCCGGAAAATGCGGTATCGGGCATACCCGCTGGGCAACCCACGGGGAGCCGAGCCAGGTCAACGCCCATCCCCATGTCAGCGGCAACTGCTCAGGTTCCGCCTCCGGGCCGGTGGAATCCGAGGTTGTCGGCGTCCACAACGGGATTATTGAGAACTACGCGGAGCTGAAGGAAAAGCTTCTCCGCCATGGCTACCGGTTCTACAGCGACACGGATACGGAAGTGGTGGTCAAGCTGATCGACTATTACTACCACAAATACAAAATCGGACCGGTGGACGCCCTCACCCGGATGATGGTCCGGGTTCGGGGAAGCTATGCCCTGGCGGTCATGTTCCGCGATTATCCCGGGGAAATCTATGCCGCCCGGAAGGATTCCCCCCTGGTCATCGGGGTCACGGAGCAGGACGCGTATCTGGCCTCCGATGTTCCGGCCCTGCTGAAATACACCCGGCAGGTCTATTATATGGAAAACCTGCTGGCCGCCCGGGTCGTACCCGGACAGGTGACCTTCTATGACCTGAACGGGGATGAAAAGGAGCTGCCGCTGACCGAGATCACCTGGGACGCGGAAGCGGCGGAAAAGGGCGGCTATGAGCACTTCATGCTCAAGGAAATTCATGAGCAGCCGGAAGCGGTCCGGAGCACGCTGGCCAGCATGATCCAGGACGGCAGGGTTCATCTGGCGGAAACAGGCCTGACGGAGGACGTCCTGCGGGATGTATCGCAGCTTGAAATTGTCGCCTGCGGCTCAGCCTGGCATGTGGGCATGGAAGCGCAGTACGTGCTGGAGGACCTGGCCGGCATTCCGGTGCGGGTGGATCTGGCGTCGGAATTCCGCTACCGGAAGATGCCGATGGACGAAAGATCCATGGTCATCGTCATTTCCCAGTCCGGCGAAACAGCGGACAGTCTGGCGGCGCTGCGGGAAGCAAAAAGCAGGGGAATCAAAACCCTGGCCATCGTCAATGTCATCGGCTCCACCATCGCCCGGGAGGCGGATTACACCCTGTATACCCTGGCGGGACCGGAAATCGCCGTTGCAACCACCAAGGCCTACAGCGCCCAGCTCGCGGCGCTGGATGTGCTGGCGGTCGAGCTGGCCCGGATTCGCGGGAAGATATCCCCGGAGCAGGCCGCGGAATACCTGACAGAGCTGCAGGGGCTGCCGGAGAAGATGGCCCGGATTCTGGAGGAGAAGGAGCGGATTCAGTGGTTCTCCTCCAAGATTTCCAACGCCCATGACATTTTCTTTATCGGCCGGGGACTGGATTATGCCATCAGTCTCGAGGGCAGTCTGAAGATGAAGGAAATCAGCTATATCCATTCTGAGGCCTATGCGGCCGGCGAGCTGAAGCACGGCACCATCAGCCTGATTGAGAACGGGACGCTGGTCATCGGCGTGCTGACACAGCAGGAGCTGTATGAAAAAACCGTCAGCAACATGGTCGAGTGCAAAGCCCGGGGCGCCTATCTGATGGGCGTGACCACCCACGGAAACTATAACGTGGAGGATTCCGTGAACTTTACGATCTATATCCCCAAAACAGATCCGCATTTTGTGGGCAGCCTGGCGGTGATTCCGCTGCAGCTGCTGGCCTACTATACCAGCGTGGCCCGGGGTCTGGACGTGGACAAGCCCCGGAATCTGGCCAAGAGCGTGACCGTGGAATAAAACCGAAACAGCGCAGGGGGACGCATTCCGTCCCCCCTGTTTTTTGCTTTCCGGTGCCAAATGAACCGTCCCATTCCATAGAAAAAATCTATGTCTCTCCATGATTTTCATGTATTGGACAGTTCCGCCTTCTCTGCATAAAATGGGCGCATCAAAACGAAGGAGGAACGAAACGATGTCAGATATTCAGAATCCCGCGAACTGGAGCTTTGAAACCCGCCAGCTGCATATCGGCCAGGAGCAGGCCGATCCGGCCACCGACGCCCGGGCCGTCCCAATCTATGCCACCACCTCGTATGTGTTCCACTCCAGCGCCCACGCCGCGGATCGCTTTGGGCTCCGGGATGCCGGAAACATTTACGGCCGTCTGACCAATCCGACCCAGGGCGTTTTTGAAGCCCGGATTGCCTCCCTGGAGGGGGGCAGCGCCGCCCTGGCCACAGCCTCCGGCGCGGCTGCCATCACCTATACATTGCAGGCGCTGGCCCGCTCCGGCGAGCATATCGTCGCCTCGAAGACCATCTACGGCGGCACCTTCAATCTGCTGGCCCACACCCTGCCGCTGACCAGCGGGATCACCACCACCTTCGTGGATCCGGAAGAGGAAGGCAGCTTTGAAAAGGCGATTCAGCCCAACACCAAGGCGCTCTATATCGAAACCCTGGGAAATCCCAATTCCAACATCGTGGATATCGAGGCCGTAGCGGCCATCGCCCATCAGCACGGAATTCCGCTGGTGGTGGACAGCACCTTCGCCACGCCTTATCTGGTCCGTCCCTTTGAATACGGCGCGGATATCGTTGTCCATTCCGCCACCAAGTTCATCGGCGGCCACGGAACGGCCATCGGCGGCGTGATCGTGGAATCCGGAAAGTTCGACTGGAAGGCTTCGGGAAAATACCCCTGGATCTCCGAACCCAATCCCAGCTATCACGGGATCTCCTTCGCGGACGCGGTAGGCCCCGCCGCCTTTGTCACCTACATCCGGGCCATTCTGCTGCGGGATACCGGCGCCACCCTCTCCCCCTTCCACGCGTTCCTGTTCCTGCAGGGTCTGGAAACCCTCTCCCTGCGGGTGGAGCGGCACGTGGAAAACGCCCTGAAAATCGTGGATTATCTCAGCCGTCATCCCCAGGTGGAAGCGGTGCATCATCCTTCCCTGCCCACCGAGCCCAGCCATAAGCTGTATCAGAAGTATTTCCCCCGGGGCGGCGGCAGCATATTCACCTTTGAAATCAGGGGAGGAAGCGATACCGCCACGAAGTTCATCGACAGCCTGGCAATCTTCTCCCTCCTGGCCAATGTCGCGGACGTAAAGTCCCTGGTGATTCATCCCTTCACCACCACCCACAGCCAGCTGACGGAGGAGGAGCTGCTGGATCAGGGCATCCGGCCCAACACCATCCGGCTGTCCATCGGTACGGAGAATGTCAACGATCTGATCGCGGCGCTGGACGCCGCCTTCGAAGCCGTGAAATAAAAGCAAAAACCGGGCCGGCGAGGTAATTCTCCCCGGCCCTTTGTCTGTCCCTCAGCGGTAGAGCAGTTTCCCCAGCGTGGGCTCCGCCCAGCTGTACTGCGTCATGTACTCTCCCTGAAAAGCGTTGATCGCCTGGATATCCCCCTTCAGGAAACGGTAATAATCGCATTCGATTTTCCCGGTATGAAGCCCGATGCGATCCCGCTTCCGGAGCAGGATGTCCTTCAGTCCGATGCCGGCCAGCGTGTTTTTCAGGTCATACACCAGGCTTCTGATTCTGGTTTTGCAGGCGGCCAGATCCAGCTCCCCCTCCCAGAGGGCATCCGCGATGTCCTCCGAGGAGCAGATGCTGTTCCGGTCGATCAGGTAGGCGAAAAGCTCCTTCGTCTGTTTCCGTTCAAAGGCTACCGCCTTCCCCTGCCAGTAAACCTCAAAGGTTCCGAAGCATTTCACCTGCAGCTTGGCAGGGTCGGGCTTGTAGAACTCCTGAAGGTAATCCAGCTCCTCCCGGATCTGCCGGGCATCCACCGGCTTGAGCATATATCCGTTGATTCTGCGGCGGTAGGCTTCCGCCGCGTACTGGGAATATCCGGTCACGAAGATGATTTTCGCAGAGGGCGCGTGCAGCTTGATTCCCATGGCCAGGTTCATGCCGCTGATTCCCGGCATTTCGATGTCCGTAAACACCACATCCGGGAGGATCTTCCTTTCCGCCACGGTCTCCAGGGCATCCCGGGCCTGCTGGAAATCGAAGATGGTTACATTGGGCTCGGCCTCCGCGATGGCGTCGTGCAGCTCCTCCAGCATGGACAGCTCGTCATCGATGGCAAAAATAATCACGGCTTCTCCCCCCTTCCGCCCTGTCCGGGCAGCAGGATCGCCGCAACGGTGCCCCGCCCGGGCTCGGACTGAATTTCCAGGCTGCCCCCGCAGATGGAGCGCAGGCGTTCCTGCACGTTGGCCAGGCCGATATGGCTCCGGCCGTCCTCCGGCTCCGCCTCCGGGTCAAAGCCCGGACCGTCGTCCTCCACGCGGATTTCGTAGCCCCGGACGGTTTCCCTCGTCATGATCCGGACGGTTCCTCTGCCGTCCGGCTTTTTTCGCACGCCGTATCTGACAGCGTTCTCCACCAGGGGCTGGAGCGTCAGGGTCGGGATGGAAAAGCCCGTGCACTCCAGGCTCCACTCCACCTGCAGGCTGTCTCCGAAACGCAGTTTCTCCAGGGACAGATACTGCCTCGTATGTTCCAGCTCCTGCTCGAAGGAAATAACGGCATCGGTGGTCAGGGCTTCAATATTGCCCCTGATATATCGGGAAAAGGTCTGGATGGCCTGCCTGGCCTCCGGGGAGTTCTGGCACAGATGGGCGATGGCTCCCAGCGTGTTGATCACAAAATGGGGCTGGATCTGGCTGAGCAGGATTTCATTCTTCAGCCGGGCGATTTCCGCCTCCTGCCGGTAGAAAAGCTCGGTCTGGTCATTCAGGATATAGGTCAGCATCGCCGCGACGGCAATCGAGGAGCCCAGCACAATCACGTAAATTCCGTAGAACAGCATCTGGATCACCATGGAAGCGGCGGGAACCAGGATATAGATCGCGAAGGCAGTCCTGCGGCGGCTGGAAAGCCTGCTCCGATGGGTCCGCAGCAAATGGAGGTTCACCAGCATCATCAGCACCGGGGGAATCAGCAGCACGGGATACCAGGGGCCCCGGTGATAACCGTTCAGCCCGTCAAAATAATAAATGGTTTTTGAAAACTGTGTATAGACCAGCAGCCCGATATAGATTCCTGTCAGGCACCTGTTGATCAGGATGGCCGGATTTCGGCCGCTGGCATCCTCTCCGCAGGAATACAGCAGGAAGCTCGTCAGCAGCGGGATCAGCGCGGCGGACAGCGCGGACTCGAAAAACAGGCTGACCATGGTCGTCACCCGCCAGGCCGGGCCGGACCGCCCCAGACTCAGCTGACCCATCAGGTTGAAGGAGACATAAAGCATGAGCACGGTAAAAAAACCGTACAGATACAGCCTGGTACGCTGCTCGATGAGGATGCTTTTTTGGACCTGGATCAGCCCGAACAGGCTGATCAGCAACCCCGTAACGCCAATTACCAGATTGGCCATGCGGACATCCCCTCCCGTCTGCGGTATTCATGATGCAGTTTTTTTATAGCACAGTACGGGGAAAAAGGCAATTTGGTTTCACGATGATCCTGCCCGAAGCCCGGGGCAGTTCCTGTGCAAAGGATGCAGGCCGTCCTCCGCGGCATATGCGCGGCGCGGGGCTCAGCGTTCCCGCCTCTCCCGTCTCCGGTCATGGAGGCGATAATACCCGCTTTTTGCCTCATACATTCTCTGGTCGCTGATCCGGATCATGTCCTCCAGGGTATAGTCCCCCTCCTGCCTCAGGGCGACGCCCGCCGCGACGGCCAGATTGTTCCGTCCGACCTCCTCCGTCACGGTGTCCATGCACTGGCGGACCTCCAGCTCACCGCAGCGCAGGAACAGGACCATGAATTCATCCCCGCCGATCCGGTAGGCGATCACCCTCCGGCTCATAATGCCGCGCAGCGCGTGCGCGATCGTCTGCAGCGCCTGATCCCCGGCCTCATGGCCACCCCTGTCGTTGATCTGTTTCAGCCCGTTCATGTCCAGGGAAGCCACCGCGGTCACGGTGTTCCGCAGGGTTCGGCAGTCCTCATAGAAGGACAGGCGGCTCCACAGCCCGGTCAGTACATCGTGATCCAGGTCCTGGGTGCGGAGAAACAGGTAAAAGGTCATGCTGGCAATCAGAATAGCGGGAACCGTGGTGAACCTGCTGATGTAAATATCCATCACCGTCGCCGCAAGGCAGCCCAGGGTGCACAGGTAGATCACAATAATGTCCCCAATCCGCCGGTCCCTGAATCTCCGGTGAATCATGAGCAGCGTCACCGCCAGGTACAGAATGCTGCAGACAAAGGCAGCCGCGTTCATTGGGCCGCGCTGAAAGGAATACGTCTCGTCAAAGTAGAAGGTCAGCGGAAGGAAGAAAGCCGTCCCGTAAAGCAGGCCATTGAGCGCGGCCGGAATCCACAGATACCACCGGGGCCGGTTCACCGGCCAGATGACCAGCAGGAAGCCCAGCACGGCCACCGGCCGCAGCGCGTATCCGAGAACTGAACTGATCAGGCGAAGTTCCCTCCTGGACGGATCCAGCTGAGCATAGCTTTCCAGAAGATCCTGGGCAATCAGCATCGCGCAGGTCAGGAGGATGATCCACATGCTGCCCTGGTGAACCCGTTCGGACAGCACATTCCGGCTCAGCAGAAGCACGGCCAGGATGCCGATCAGCAGCATGGCCAGAAAATGCTCCGCGCAGAAGATATCTCCGTATCCCATCTTGATTACCTCTTCTTCAGAGTTCTGTCGGTCCGGCAGTTTCGGCTGGAAAGAGCTCTGTCTCCTGCCCTGTTCGGCAGATTTCCCTGACTTATTATATATCCGGAAGCGTTCACCACCATGACTCGTCTTCCGGGATAAGACAGGTTTCTGTCCGAAAGCCTTTCTGTCCTGCCCCTGTTTTTCTCCTTTCCGGTTCCCGGGCAATAAAAGACCCGCCTGCGGTTCATAAAGTGCGCAGGCGGGCTTCCCGTGTATTTACCGGTTGAACTTCCAGCCGGCTACCTCCGGCAGGTCCTCTCCGTACTGATGGATGTACTGCTTGTGCTCCACCAGCTTGTCGCTCATCTTCTGATAGAGGTAGGCGCCCCGATTGCCCAGCTGGGGCAGATACTTGATGGCCTCCTGCACCAGGTGGAAGCGGTCCACATTGTTCTGCACCCGGACGTCAAAGGGCGTGGTGATCGTGCCTTCCTCCTTGTAGCCCCGCACGTGCATCAGACGGTTGTTGTGCCGCCGGTAAGTCAGCTCGTGCACCAGGCTGGAGTAGCCGTGGAAGGCAAAGATGACCGGCTTGTCCTGGGTAAAGAGGATGTCGTATTCCGCATCCGTCAGGCCGTGGGGATGCTCCGTGGCCGGCTGCAGCTTGAACAGATCCACCACGTTGATGAAGCGGATCTTCACCTCCGGCAGCTCGCTGTTGAGGATGGATACGGCGGCCAGCGCCTCCAGTGTCGGGGTCTCTCCGGCGCAGGCGAAGACGATGTCCGGCTCCTGTCCCTGGTCGTTGCTGGCCCAGTCCCAGATGCCGATGCCCTGGGTACAGTGCTTCACTGCCTCCGGCATGGACAGCCACTGGGGGCGGGGATGCTTCGAGGCCACGATCACGTTCACATAGTTCCGGGAGCGGATGCAGTGGTCGAAGGTGGACAGCAGGCAGTTGGCGTCCGGCGGCAGATACAGCCGGACCACGTCCGCCTTCTTGTTGGCAATATGATCCATGAAGCCCGGATCCTGATGGGTGAAGCCGTTATGATCCTGCTGCCAGAC
>CAMNKK010000014.1 GCA_946542235.1 uncultured Clostridia bacterium
GTGGAGAACACCTGGCTCTTGCTGGTGGGGATGGTGGTGTTCCGGTCGATCAGCCGGGTGAAGATGTGGCCTTCGGTTTCCAGGCCCAGGCTCAGGGGCGTCACGTCCAGCAGCAGCACGTCCTTCACGTCGCCGGCCAGCACGCCGCCCTGGATGGCCGCGCCGATGGCGACGCACTCATCCGGGTTGATGCCCTTGAAGGGCTCCTTGCCGGTGATCTTCTTCACGGCTTCCTGCACCGCGGGGATCCGGGTGCTGCCGCCCACCAGGATGACCTTGTTCACCTGGTCCACGGTCAGGCCCGCGTCCTTCAGGGCCTTGCGCATGGGCTCGATGGTGGCTTCCACCAGATCCGCGGTCAGCTCGTCGAACTTCGCCCGGGTCAGGGTGACATCCAGATGCTTCGGGCCGGTGGCGTCGGCGGTGATGAAGGGCAGGTTGATGTTGGCGGTGGTGGTGCCGCTCAGCTCGATCTTCGCCTTCTCGGCGGCTTCCTTCAGCCGCTGGGACGCGATCTTATCCTGCTTCAGGTCGATGCCGTTTTCCTTCTTGAACTGCTCGGCCACGTAGTCGATGATCCGCTGGTCGAAGTCATCGCCGCCCAGCCGGGTGTTGCCGTTGGTGCTCAGCACTTCGAACACGCCGTCGCCGATGTCCAGGATGCTGACATCGAAGGTGCCGCCGCCCAGGTCGTACACCAGGATCTTCTGGTTCTCTTCCTTGTCCAGGCCGTAGGCCAGGGAGGCCGCGGTGGGCTCATTGATGATCCGCTTTACGTCCAGGCCCGCGATCCGGCCGGCGTCCTTGGTCGCCTGGCGCTGGCTGTCATTGAAGTAGGCCGGCACGGTGATGACCGCTTCCGTCACCTTCTCGCCCAGATAGCTCTCGGCGGTTTCCTTCATCTTGCTCAGTATCATGGCGCTGATATCCTGGGGGGTATACTGCTTGCCGTCGATGGAAACCTTGTAGCTGGTGCCCATTTCCCGCTTGATGGAAATGACGGTCCGGTCCGGGTTGGTCACGGCCTGGCGCTTGGCCACCTGACCCACCAGGCGCTCTCCGTCCTTGGTGAAGGCCACGACGGAAGGAGTGGTTCTGCTGCCCTCGGCGTTCGCGATGACGACGGGCTGTCCGCCTTCCATCACGGCCACGCAGCTGTTCGTAGTACCCAGGTCAATACCGATAATCTTGCTCATAATTGGTTCCTCCATTTATCTGTAAATTTGGGATTGTTGTCTTTTCTCAGTCCGGCACAACCTTGACCATGGCGTGCCGCAGCACCCGGTCGCCCATCCGGTACCCCTTCTGGAGCACCTGGCATACCGTGCCGGGTTCGCCCTCCTCCGCGGTTCCCTGCAGAATCGCGTTTTCCAGGTTGGGATCGAATTTCTCTCCCACCCGGTCAATGGGCGTCACATCCAGCTTTCTGTAAACCTCGTTCATCTGCTTCAGCACCAGCACGACGCCGCTTTTCAGCGCCTCGTCGGAGGATTTCTCCGCGGCCTCGGCCGCCCTCTCCAGGTTGTCCAGCACCGGCAGCATCACGGTGGCCACGTCCCGCTTGCCTTCGGCGAAGCTGTCCGCCCGGACGCTTTCGTTCCGCCGGCGGAAGTTTTCAAAGTCCGCCTGGACCCGCTGCGCCAGCGAAAGGTATTCCGCCGCCTTTTCCTCCGCGGCCTCCAGCTCCGTTTTCTCCGGAGCCTGGGGCGCTTCCTCCTGCGCCGCTTCGGTCCCGGCCGTCTCCGGATTTTCGGCCTCAGGGGTCTCCACCGGTTTCTCCTGAGCGTTCTCCTGTGGGTTCATCTTTCTTCCTCTTCTCTTTTTACTCATTGGACTCATCCCCTCCGCTGAACAGCTCCGTCAGCTGATGGCCCATCGTGCTCAGAATGGACATCACCCGGGAATACTGCATCCGGGTGGGTCCGATGACGCCGATGGTTCCCTGCTGGCCCGAGCGGGTGGAATAGGAAGCCGTCACAATGGAGCAGTCCACCATTTCCGGCACCCCGGTCTCCGGCCCGATCCGGACGGTGAAGGCCATCTCGCCGTTCCCGTCGATGATGCTGGCCAGCTTGTCCCGGGTTTCCATCAGGCTCAGGAAGCTCCGGGCCTTCTCCACGTCGTTGTACTCCGGGTAGTTCAGCATGTTGCTGGTTCCGCCGATGGCCACGTGGGGCCGGTGGGGCTTTTCCTGCCTCTCCCGCAGGAAGCCGTACAGCCCCTGCAGCAGCTCCTCGTTTTCCTGCATCCGGGTAATCATTTCCGGCAGGATCTCGCAGGCTTCCGCCAGCGTATGGCCCTGCAGCTGCTCCGTCAGCGCCCGGGAAACCGCGTACAGCGTATCGCTGTCCATCTCCCCGGGAAGGCGGATCGTGCTGTCCCGCACGATGCCCGCGTCGGTCACGATCACCACCAGCGCCGCGTCCCGGGAGACCGGGACCAGCTGCACGGTCTGCAGCCGCGGCTGCTTGCCCTTGGGGGGCAGCACCACCGCGGTGTACCTGGTCAGGGTGGAAATCACGCTGGCGGCGTGGTCAATCACGTCCTCCATCTGATGCACCCGGCCGGAAAAATGCCGGCTGACGCTCTCCAGGCTGTCATCCCGGATCCGCCCGGTTTTCATCAGGCTGTCCACATACAGCCGATAGGCCTTGGCGCTGGGAATCCGCCCCGCGGAGACATGGGGCTGATCCAGATATCCGAGCTCCTCCAGGTCGCTCATCTCATTCCGGATGGTGGCGGAGGAGAGGCCCATGTCGTATTTCCGGCTGATGGTCCGCGAACCGACCGGCACGCCCGTCAGGATGTAGTCATCGATGATGGCCTGCAGGATCTTCATCTTTCGCTCATCCATTTCCATGCGACCGCCTCCTTCTATCCGCATTCCTCCGGGAAAAACTCCCTTCGGTTCGTTTGTTAGCACTCAACCGATGCGAGTGCTAACCGACATGCATAAGATAACACCAACCCGACCCTTTGTCAACACTTTTCCACAGATTTGCGGGGGATTTTTTTCGCTGCTTCCGGGCGCAGAAAAGCCTGCCCGTCCGGCGTGAACAGGCAGGCTTCTATCCGGTTTTCTCCCGCGGGAGGGAGGCGCCGGGGTTAATGCTGATCCGCGCCCAGGGTATAGTACCGGGCGGGAATGTGGCAGTATCCGCCGGGGTTTTTCTCCAGATATTTCTGGTGATACGCCTCGGCGGAGAAGAAGTTGCGCAGCGGCTCCACCAGCACCGCCAGCCTGGCGCCGGCCCGCTCCTCCTGCTCCCGGAAGACCTTTTCAATCACCGGCTTCTGGCTTTCCTCCGCGTAGAAGATTCCGGTCCGGTACTGGATGCCCTCGTCGTGGCCCTGCCGGTTCACCGACAGGGGATCGATGACCATGAAATAATAGTCCAGCAGCTGCTCCAGGGAAATCCGCTCCCCGTCATAATCGATCCGGACGGTTTCCGCGTGCCCGCTGTCCCGGCAAACCTGCTCATAGGTCGGCGCCCGGTCCGGTCCGTTGGCATAGCCCACCTCGGTGCGGATCACCCCGTCAAACTGGTCAAAAAACTTCTGCAGCCCCCAGAAGCAGCCTCCCGCCAGATAGATCGTCTTCATCGTCTGTTCCTCCCGTGTCGTCGTTTTGCGTCTTACGGATCCAGATGGGTCCGCTCCAGAATCTCTCCGGTTTCAAAATCCGCCAGGATATCGTCCCGGCTGCCGTCCTGCCCGAATATCACATAGTACAGGCCCAGCGTCCCTCCCGCCTCCGTCACGGGGATCAGCTCCGGCGTCAGCGTCCCGTCCATTTTCAGCGTTTCGTTCCGGTTGTAGTCGATCGTGTTGTAATTGTGCATCCGGTCCGTGCCGAAATAGATCCGGGTCTCGACGGCCGCCATCGCCACCTCCTCCAGGTCGCAGTTGGTCCGCTCGTCATTCCAATCCTCGGGCGAAAGCTCCAGCGCGTATTCCTCCGGAAGGATCCTCCCGTCCTTCGCTCGGACCGTCAGATACCCCCGGGAGGTGAAGTCCGCCTCCGTGTCAAAATACAGGTCCATGTCCGGGGTGATCTCCGTCTCCTGCGCGTACAGGTAGACGGTATCCGGGTTCAGGGTCCACAGGTTCTCCTCCAGGGGATCCTCCTTCGTGGTCAGGAGAATCTCCCGCAGGCGCAGGGCCGCGCCGCTGAAGGCGGCCTCCCATTCGCCCCGGTCATTCCGGCGCAGGGAGGTTCCCGTCAGGTTCCGGGTGGTCCGGCCGGTTTTTCCCTCCTGCCCGGGGATGCTTTCCTCCCCCAGCAGGCAGATCCACGCGCTGCCGGATTCCGTCCCTTCCGCTTCCGCCGCGGTCAGGGGCGCCGTCCGCAGGATCGGGCGGAACTCCCCGTCCGAAATCCGGACCTCCTCCGCCAGCGCCATGGGCCGCTCGTCCATCACGGCGGGCTCCGCGATGATCTCCCCCGCCCCCAGCAGGGTTCCCTTCTCCGCGCCGAAGGCGGTTCCC
Organism: uncultured Clostridia bacterium; assembly: GCA_946542235.1. Classification (GTDB taxonomy): domain Bacteria; phylum Bacillota; class Clostridia; order Christensenellales; family Aristaeellaceae; genus Aristaeella. The sequence continues at coordinate 4,489 of CAMNKK010000014.1, forward strand.
GCCGGCAGCCGGAGCACCGCCTCCGTGCTGGTCCGGTTTCCGATGCGGAAGCGGAACCGCACTTCCTCCGCCGGGTCGCCCGGCGCCGGATCGGGCTCCAGCCCGCTGACCGAGAAGCACTTGACCGCCCGGGTATGGGGCGGCAGGACGATTCCATCGTAGGGATCGAACTCGTCGGCAAGGAAGCCTTCGCCGACCGCGGGCAGCATCGCCTGCAGGAATACGGTTTTCTCCGTGTCATTGCGGATTCTCAGGCCCAGACCCACCCCGTTGTCGGCGATATACACGCTCTCCAGCTGCACCTCCACGCCCTCCGCGCCTTCCAGGATCGGCGTCAGCTCCGGCGCCGGCTCCTCCGGCGCCCGCAGCTTCAGGGGCGTCTTCAGTTCCAGCCGGATCGGCTCTCCCGCCTTTCCCCAGGAATCGGACATACCGCGCCAGAGCTCCACCTGCCGGATCTCGGAGACCCCGGCCCGCTCCGCGGCCCGGGTGACCGCCAGGGCGTACAGCTGGTCCCGCCCGGCGGTGCGCAGTCTGAACCTGGAGACGGTGTCGCTGTTCGAAACGCTGAAGGGGATGATCCTTTCCAGTCCGGGATCCGCGCTGACGCTCCAGGACCAGCCTGCCCGGACCCCTTCCGCCAGCATTGTCACCTCTTCGTAGAGGGGCTCCTCCGAATCATTCCGGAGATACAGCAGCCCGCTGAATTCTCCCTGGTCGTTCTGCTCCAGGGACAGCAGCCGCCATTCCGCCTCCCCGGTCCGGGTCTCCGCCAGCGTCTCCGGCATGGGGGCGCTCACCCCTTCCAGGCTGCACCCGCTCACCTCGAGGTGCACCTGGACAGCCCTGGATTCCTCGTCCTCGCCGTCCTTCGGGGAGACATGAAGCGCCAGGTCGACGGAGGTCAGCTCCTCCAGCCCCAGGATGTCCTCGGACTGCAGCTGTCTCTCGTCGGTCTGCGTCCCGCCGGCGGGCAGCTCGGAGAGGTAGGGCCCGGAGGAGGTCATCCTCCGCCCGTTCAGCACGTATTCGCTCCCGCTCACGCTCAGATCCGTGCCGGTCCGGTTCTCCGCCTCCATCCGGATCCGCACCTGCGGATTCCGCCCCTCGGTGTTCCGGATGATCTCCCACCGGAGGAGGACGCCCTCCGCTTCCGTCTCCGCGGGGGAGAGCTCCGCCTGCCTGTCGCTCAGGTTCCGCAGCCGCACCGGGATGCTGCTGTAGGTATTCTGCTGCAGGTCCGTCACCTGGAACATGGCGTAGAGCTCCCGGCCCTGCCAGTTCTCCGAGAACTGCAGCTTCCAGTCCATGGGCAGACGGATGAACCGGGCCAGGTATCCGCCGTACGGATCCCACTGGTCAAAGCCCGGAATCTCCTCCACGTCCGCCGGCATGTTCCGGATGAACAGATGGAATTCCAGATCCGTCATTCCCTCCTCCGTGAAGGGGATGCGGTTGGTGTAGCTCTGGGTCGCCGTGTCGTATACATAGGACCGCAGGGGTTCCAGTTCCATGGTTTCGGGGTTCAGGGTCATTTCAAAGAGGATCGTCACGTCGTCCCTTCCCCCGTTCCGGCCGCTGTAGTCCTTGTAGGCTCCCAGAACATAGTAGGAATTTCCGTCCCCGGACCGCAGGAAGCTGATGGGCCCGGCCAGGGTTTCTCCCTCCCCGCTGACGGCGTACAGCGCGCGGTTCCGGTAAGAGCCCCGCAGGCCGTACGCCCCGATCTCCGCGATTTCCGCGGAAACCGGGGACAGGGAGAGGGTGTCCGTCCAGCCCCGATCCACCCGCTCCAGGATGATCAGCTCCGCGGAGGCCAGGCCGGCCAGCTGCTCCGCGCTCAGGGGCAGCGAGAAGAAATGCGTCCCGGCCGCGCCCGTCTCCTCCTCGACGGTCTGCAGGCCGCTCCACCGCACCGTGACCTCGCCCGTCAGCAGCGCCCCGAAGCGCTCCACATACTGCTGGTATCCCCGGCTGAACTGAAGCTTCCGGTAGCCGCTGCCCCAGGTTTCCCGGTATTTTTCCTTGTTCACATAGGGATGGTACACGGAAAGCCCGCTGGCGGTGCCCGTGGTGCTGCGGCTGCAGACCACCGCCTTCTCCAGCGCCTGCCGCAGCGCGCCGGCGCTTTCCCCGTAGCGGGAAATCAGATCCCCCAGGTCCACCAGGTCGTATCCCTCGTCCCCGGCCGCCCGGATCACCTGGCCGAATCCCTCCGCCGCCAGGCGGATGCCGGAAATCGTCCGGAAGGCGCCGCTGTCCAGCTCCGCCGTCACCGGCGTGAAGAACCGGTCCATTTCCTCCGTCAGCTCCGCCATGGCGCTCAGGTCGATGCAGGCCATGGTCAGCTGGTCCTGATGCTCCTCCGCCCCCTCAAAATAGGCGTCCACAATCCGCCGGCCCGTGTCCGCGCCGGTCGCGTCCTCCGCGATTCCGCCCAGGAAGCGATAGTTCCAGCCCCGGGCCGGCTCCGTCTCCTGGGAGGCGATCATGTATTCCGCCCAGGGCGCCATGGCGCAGGCCACCTCCGCGTCCCCCATCAGGCACGCGTCGAAGCCGATCCATTTCAGCTTTTCCGGATACTCCGCCGCCGTCAGCGCCCAGGTCAGCTCCTCCAGCGTCAGCCGGTCCATGGAGAACATCTCGTCCCAGCAGATGCCCTCCAGCGGGCCCGCGCCGTGATCCCACAGGATCAGCGCGTAGTCCTCCGCCGGAAAGAATTCCCGGCCGAAGCGCAGCAGGGTGCTCAGGGTGGCTCCCTCCCCCATGCTCCGGGCGCCCTCCCGCCAGACGATCCGCTGCTTTCCGCCCCGGATCTCCAGGATGACGCTCTCCTGCGCGTCCAGCCCGTTGCTCCACCGGCTGGAGCCGCCGGCCATGACCAGCAGGGTCACCTGTTCGGGATCCAGCCCCGATTCCAGCATTTCCTGCAGGTCCGCCGTGGCGGATCCGTAGGCGCTTTCCAGGTTGCTGCCGCAGAGGTAGACCATCAGGGTCAGCTTCCTCTGCGCCCGGCCCTCCCCCGTCCGGAGGGGAAGCACCAGCAGGCAGACCGCCGCCAGGCAGAGCAGCGCCCGCCGCCAGGCCGGTATTCGGTTTTCCGCCCGATTTTGCTTTTTCATGCCGATCCTCCTTCTGCGCCGGGACCTATGGCATTTGCCCCGCTTTCTCTGTGGGACGCCCCGGTTTTCCGGTTGTTCCCCCGGCGTCTCTGTGATAAAATAAGGAAAACAGATCCCCGGAGGAACGGAGCCATGCGCATTTTGCTGATTCGCCACGCGGAGCCCGACTATGTCCACGATTCCCTGACGCCCAAGGGCCGCCGGGAAGCGGAGCTGCTCAGCCGCAGGCTCTGCGCCTATCATATCCGGGATTTCTATACCTCGCCCCTGGGCCGGGCCCGGGAAACGGCGGACTATACCCTGCGGGCCCTGGGCCGCACGGCGGAAACCCTGGACTGGCTGGCCGAATTCCGGGGCCGCTATCCGGATCCCGTGCGGGGACCCCGGGCCCTGGCCTGGGATCTGCCGCCCCGCCTGCTGGCGGCGAATCCGCAGCTGCTGGATCCGGACGCCTGGGCCGACGCGCCGCTCTACGCGGGGGGCACGGTTCGGGAAATCTGGGACGAGACGGTCCGGGGCGTGGACGGGCTCCTGGCCCGCTACGGCTTCCGGCCGGGCGGCGCCGTATGGCTGTCCGACCGCAATACCCGGGACACCATCGCCCTGTTCTGCCATTTCGGGATCTCCATGGCCGTGCTGGCCCGGCTGATCCACGTATCCCCCGTGCTGCTGTGGCAGCATACCCTGGCCCATCCCTCCTCCCTGACGGAGGTGGTCACCGAGGAGCGCGTTTCCGGGGAGGTCTCCTTCCGGGTCACCCGGCTGGGGGATCTGGCCCATCTGGAGGCGGCCGGGGAGCCCCGGTCCACCGCCGGGCTGTATCCGGAGTGCTGGACCGGCGTGGATTCCACGGATCCCGGCACCAACGGGGAGCTGCCCTGGGAGCTGTAAAAACAACCTGAACCTGCCCGGAAAAGAGGTGTATCCCATGCGGAACGGAATTGTCGTCATCGGAACCGTTTTTGTGGACATCAAGGGCTATCCGATCGCCAAATACATCCCCGGCGGGCGGAACGCGGGCCGCGTGGTGCAGGTGCACGGCGGCGTCTGCCGCAACGTGGCGGAGGACATCGCGAATGTGGAGATGCGCCCCACCTTCGTGACGGCGGTGGATGACGACGGCGCCGGGCGGGACGTGGTCGAAAGGCTGGAGAGCCGCCGGGTCAATACCCGGTATATCCGCCGGGTTCCCGGCGGGATGGGCACCTGGCTGGCCGTCTTTGACAACAGCGGCGACGTGGTCGCCTCCATCTCCCGGCGTCCGGATTCCTCCGTCATCGCGGAGATCCTGGCGGAGCAGGGGGACGAAATCTTCTCCGGCGCGGACGCGGTCGCGGTGGAGGTGGATATCGACGACGGCATTCTGCGGCAGATTCTCGATCTCGCCGCGAAGTACGGAAAGCGGGTCTTCGCCCTGGTTTCCAATATGACCATCGCCGTCGAGCGCCGGGACCTGCTGCGCCGGGTGGACTGCTTTGTCTGCAACGAGCAGGAGGCCGGCCTCTTCTTCAGCGAGGAATACACCGACCTGGAGCCGGAGGCCCTGGCCCGCCGCCTGCAGGACCGGATCCGGTGGGCCGAGGTGCGCCGGATGGTCGTCACCCTGGGCGGCCGGGGCGCCGTATGGGCGGACCGGGACGGGGGATGGGGCCTCGTGCCTCCGGTCAACGTGGATGTGGTGGATACCACCGGCTGCGGCGACGCCTTCTTTGCCGGCGTCTGCCTGGGCCTGACCTACGGTAAGCCCCTGGAGGAGTCCTGCCGGATCGGCACCCGGCTGGCCGCCTCGGTCATCGCCACCCGGGAAAACGTATGTCCCCGCTTTCTGCCCGCGGAGTTCGGCCTTCCGGAGCCGGACTGAGGGGAAGCGTCCTTTTGCGGCCGGGATCCCCCGGCCTTTTTTGCTGCCTTCCGGAGCCGGACTGAGCGGCAGCACAGCCCCTTGCGGCCGGGATCCCCCGGCCTTTTTTGCTGCCCTCCGGGGGCTCAGGGCCGCTCCCCGCGCTTCGCAGCCTGCCGGGCGCGCCAGTTCTCCGCCAGAATGGCGTAGAGCATCACGTCCACGGCCTCGCCCTTGTTGAACAGCCGCTGCCGCAGGATGCCCTCCCGGCGCATGCCGCATTTTTCCATCACCCGGGCGCTGCTGCCGTTGCGCACGTCGCACTGGGCCTCCACCCGGTTTACATCCGTTCTTTCAAACAGCAGATCCAGCAGGCAGCCCAGCGCCTCCGGCGCGTAGCCGTGATGCCACCAGGGCCGCCCGAAGGAATAGCCCACCTCCGCGCTGCGGTGCTCCCGGGACCAGCCCATGATGCCGATGGTGCCGATCAGCCGGCCGGTTTCCTTCAGCTCCACCCCCCAGGAGGAGGGAAGCCCCCGGCGGTACAGGCTCCGGATATAGCGCAGGTATTCCCGGGTCTCCCCCAGGCTTTGGTGCGCGTCCCACAGCACATACCGGGCCACCTCCGGGTCGGAGGTCCAGGCGTACAGATCCCCCGCGTCCCGCATTCTCATCCGCCGCAGCCGGAGCCGTCCCGTCTCCAGGACGGGCGGATCCAGAAAGATATCCGCCGCGCCGTCCTCCCGGGCTCTGATGCCCCGGAGCGTCAGCGCCGGCGCCCGCATTTTGCTCATCCGGTTCTTTCCCCCGCTTTCCTCTTGCCCAGGCTGCCTCAGCCCTTCTCCCGGCCGTGGACCGGCGCGTTTCCCCCGGCGGAGAGGGCTTCGTGCTCCGCCTTCAGCTCCTCCCGGAGCCGGCGCGAGGTCCAGCGGATGTTATGCTCCGTGACCACCGCCTTCAGGGGGACCCGGACGCCCTGGCTTTTCAGCCCCTCCAGAAAGCGCTGAAACTGCCGCGGCTCCAGCGCGTGCATCACGATCATCTCGTCCCGGAAGGGCTCCTGGGGCGTTTTTTCCCCCGCGGAGAAGCCCTCCAGCCCCAGCAGGAACCCGAGGGGCGCGTCCTGCTCCTCCGCCGGGATTTCCCGGGCGGGAACCGCCGCCCGGAACAGCGCCGCCTTCACCTTCCGGCGGCGCTCCTCCTCCGTGAAATTATACAGCAGCACCCTGGCCATCCGTTCTTCCCCCTCAGAACCTGAGAAAGCCGCCTGCAGGGCGGCTTTCTCCTTTTTTTCATTCAGCCGGAGGCGTCACGCCTCCGGATACCGGCATTTGTCCAGGGCCCGGACCGCGATCTCCAGCAGCTCGCTTTCCGGCACCCCGTCCCGGGCGCCCCGGGTCAGCCGGAAGACATCCTCGGCCGTGGCCCGGATGTTGTCCTGATACAGCCGGTAGGCCTGCCTCATGGCCTCCTCCAGCGCCTCCCCCTGGGGCATGCGCTCCCTGATTTCCGCTTCGTTCATGCGCTCTCCCGTTTATCTGGCCGGATAGACCCGGACCAGCTTGTTTCCCTTCTCATCCACGATCCAGGACGCGCCGCTTCCCCGCTGGGTGGAGATGGTCAGCCCGTCCCCGACATTGATCTTCTGCCAGTCCGCCTCCTGCTCAATCTGCCAGGTTGTCAGCACGTTCTTCTTGTCCTGCACCTCAAAGAAGTACCGTTCCGTCCGGGGCGAGCCTTCCCGCTCGTCCTCCGCCAGAATCAGCTCCGGCCAGAAGGTGCTGTGGTCGCTTCCGGAGGAGGTTGACTCCCGGACCGGCGTCCATCTCCAGATGGTGTAGGTGTAATAGGTCTGATACCGGGGCACGGACCGGTACACCGGGCGGGTTTCCGTCTCCGTATAGTATTCCGTCCTGTACACCGGGCGCTGGTGCTCCACCTCGCTGAAGGAGCCGTTGCCGTTGTCCGTATAGGTATAATAGGTTTCGTAGTGGTCGATGACCTCCCGGGACCGCTGCACCTCCACGTCCTCGTAGTGGTCCAGCACCTGGTCGTAGTGATGGAGCGCCTGCTTCCGGCTGACCTCCGTGCCGCCCTGGGGGATGGTCCAGCCTTCCTCGGTGTACTGGATGTTCTGCTCGATCGGAATGCTCCGGGTCCAGGAAAGCGCCGTCACCGTCAGGTCGCCCTGGGTCTTGCTGCCGTTCATGAACACGATCAGCCCGATGATCACCGCGGCGATCAGGATCAGCAGCGGCAGCCGGCTCTTCTTCTTTGCCTGGGCCGCCTGGGGCTGCGGCTGCGCCGCCTGCTCCGCGGCTTCGGCCTCCTGGCGCTTCTTCAGCTGGTCGAAGTAGTTGCTCTCCGAGGATTCCCGGCTGGCGCCGCAGTTGGTGCAGAACGCGGCGTGATCCTTGTTCAGGGAATTGCAGAAGGAGCAGTACCAGTCCGGATTCTTGCCGATTTCCTGCGCCTGCTCCTCGGTCAGATATTCGATATCTCCCCGCTCGTCCGCTTCCCGGGTGGTATTCTCCGCCCCGTCCTTCATGTAAAAGCGGACGTCTCCCCTGGCCCGGCCGCAGGCGGGGCAGTTCATCACATTGCCCGCGATGCCCTTGCTGCCGCACACGGGGCAGTCCCAGTATCCCATCACCGTTCTACCCATCTGATCGCCGCCTCTCTGCCCGTCAGGCATTCTCCTCCGGGGTTTCTGCGTTTTCCTCCTGCGCTTTCTCCGGTTCCTCCGGCGCCTTTTCCGCCCGAACCGCGGTCACGCGGAAGCCGTCCATCTCCGTGACCTCAAACTGATACCCGGCCACCCGGAACCGGTCGCCGTTTTCCGGCACCCGCTGGAGCATCTCTCCGGCCCAGCCGCCCACGGTGTCCGCGTCAAAGGTGTTTTCGATCCCGAACCGCTCCAGCATTTCCTGCAGCTGCAGGCCGCCGCTGATCCGCCAGGATCCGTCCTCCTGCTCGGAGATATCCTCCTGCACCTCGTCGTGCTCGTCGTAGATCTCTCCCACCAGCTCCTCCAGCACATCCTCCAGCGTCACGATGCCGTCCGTGCCCCCGAATTCATCCAGCAGGATGATCTGATGGGTTTTGGAGGTGCGGAACTGCTTCAGCAGGCTGGAGATCGGCAGGGTGGCCGGCGCGAAGACCGGCTCCTTCATGATCCGGGTGATCTCCGTGCAGCCGGCGTGGGTCATCTTGTAGAAATCCTTTTCATGCAGCGTGCCCACGATGTGGTCCAGATCCTCGTGATACACGGGAATCCGGGAAAAATAGGTGGTGCGGAAGATCTCCGCCACCTCCTCCACCGTGGCGGTATCCTCCACCGCGGTCACGTCCACCCGGGGCGTCATGATGTCGGAGGCGTCCTGGTCGTTGAATTCGATCGCGGAGCGCAGCAGCTCGCTTTCCTCCGCCTCCAGGTCGCCCTCCGTCTGGGCCTCGTCGATCATGGTCATCAGCTCTTCCTCGATCGGCGGCTCCTCCGGATCCGCCTTCACCAGGCGGGAAAGCAGGCGGCGCCACAGGGAGAACAGCCAGTCCACGGGCCTGAGCACCGTCATCAGCACCCGCATCACGGGGGTCACCGCCAGGGCGAAGCGCTCCGGCTGCTGCTTGGCCAGGGTTTTGGGGCCCACCTCGCCCAGGAACAGCACCAGCACCGTCATCACGGCGGAGGCCACCGTGGCGCCCTGGTCCTCGGCCCCGTGCATGACCCGGGTAAAGAGGATGGTGGCAATGGAGGTGCCGGCGATATTGACCAGATTGTTTCCCACCAGCACGGTCGTCAGCAGGGAGTCATACTTTTCCAGCAGCTCCAGGGTCCGATCCGCCTGGGTCCCTCCTTTGGTCTTCAGTTTGATCCGGCTGGAGGCGGAAAACGCCGTCTCCGTGGCCGAGAAAAAGGCAGAAAGCGCGATACATACGATCAGCGCGATCCATAGGCCCATCGATATTTCAATCCTTTCGTCATTGGTTCCGTCTCCGGAAGCGGTCCGATCCGCTCCCCTATCCGGATAATTATAGCATTCCGCCTCCGGCTTTGCAACCGGTCAGCCCTCCGTATCGCGAAGGCCTTCCTCCCGGCCGATCCGGGCGTTGAACGCCAGGGTGAATCCGGCGGAAAAGCACAGGAAGACCATCGTGCCCAGGGTAAGCACCCCCAGCACCAGCGGGGCCAGCTGGATCTGCAGCATCTGCTGCAGGCAGATCAGGAAAATCAGGTTGGCCGACAGGGTGTCGAAATAGTTGACGCCGGCAAAGCGGCGGTATCTGGCATGGGTCACGATATTGCTGCACAGGATCACGGCGCCGTTGAGCATCGTGGTATACAGCAGCCATCTCAGCTCCGGCAGGCCCGCCGTCAGATAGGCCAGGACGCCGATATCCGTCAGGATCCCCAGGCCGTGGGAAAACAGGAAGGAGAGGCGGTTCGAGGAGGTGTAGGTGCTGCAGACCGCGTTGAAGAGGATCCGCAGGCCCTCGCTGAGGACATAGAACAGCAGGATCATCCCCGGGTTGGGCAGCCCCAGCATCACCCCCAGGGGAACCAGCAGCAGCAGGCGCACCAGGTTGCAGAAGAAGAGGATGGTCCGCCGCACCGGCGTGCCGGGTTCCTTCTCCAGCCCCCGGTTTTCCGCCGCCATCTCCCGGATCCGGCGGTTCAGCTCCTCGGAAACCCGCTCCGTTTCCTCCCCGGAGTCCGCGTCCGGCTGATAGCCCACCAGCGCGCCCATGCGGATCTGATGATGCTGCTCATCGATATAGCAGGGGCAGAAATACAGGATCTTCCCCGTCTTCCGGTAGTACAGCCGGCCCAGCATGGCGAAGCCGGAAAAGAAGGGCGTCACCGAGGTCAGGGAGTATTCCGGCAGCCCGGTTTCCGGGAAGATCAGCAGGCTGTGCCCCTCCTCCAGCGCCGAAATGCTCTTCCGCATGGTGGTGATCAGCTTCGAGGGCTGCTGCCGGTTGACGGGAATCACGCCGAACTGCCGCATCACGTAGACGATGAAGGCCGCAATCTTCCTGCAGAGCCAGGCGTTCTGCTTCCCGTTCAGAAAGGGCAGCAGCTTTTTCATGCCCGGCTGCAGGTTTTCCGCCGCGGACTCCGGCTCGATCAGGTCCTCGTTCATCCAGATATGCCAGGCCTCCGGCACGGACAGCACGAAGCTGATGGGGCCGAAGACGTTGTAGTGGTTCGCGATATAGACCACCGGCTCCCCATGCTCCCGAAGCTCCTGGGTTCGCCGGACCCTGCAGTGGAAAAAGGGGTACAGCGCCCGGTAAATCCATCTCATCCCCCGGGTTCCAAAGCCCGGGCGGTTCTTCAGTCTCGTCCTGTACGGAGCCTTTTCCTTCTCCACCGATTCCATCCTCCCGCTCATTCCTCTCCCACAGGCAGCTCCCGGAAGTCCACATACCCCGTGGTCAGGAAGCTCTCCGGCAGCGAGGGCGCCGGCTTCTTCTTGTGCTTGGTGTAGCCGTTGTAGTACAGCTTCTCCCAGACCCGGAGCTTCCCTTCCTCATCCTCGATGGGATAGGGGCGGAAATCCCCGTCGTTGCCCATTTTGTAGGGAATCGCGTGCAGCTCCCGGGCGGTCATGGTGCCGTCCTCGTGGATGTCATAGCTGATCTGGGCCACGACGGTGTCCTCATCCTTGGGATGGGCATTGGCGCCGAAGGTGAAGTTGCTCAGGCTGTAGAAGATCACCTTGCCCTTGTACCACCGGATCATCTCGCAGGTATGGGATCCGTGGCCGAAGACCATGTCAAACCCGGCGTCGATCAGCTTGATGCCGTAGGCCTGGTTGGAGTCCAGCTCATAATAGGTTTCCCGGCCCCAGTGGGCGGAGGCCACCACGAAGGTGCAGCCGTCGGCCCGCAGGGCTTCCTGGGCCGCGATGTAGCGCTTCAGCTTCTGCTCGTTCATGGGATAGGTGAAGCCCACGAAGCCGACCTTCACGCCCTTGACCGTGGTGCTCCAGGTCACGTCGTCATAGAAGGTGCCGATGCCCAGGGCGTTCAGGGCGGCCGCGGTGTCCTCCTGCCCCTTGCCGCCGAAGTCCTTGGAGTGGTTGTTCGCCAGGTTGCACACGTCCACGTTCCCCAGCTTGAAAACCTCCGCGAATTCCGGCGGGGCGATCAGGGCCATGAGCCGCTTGCTGGTCTGCCGGCGGTTGGAAAAGGTGCCCTCGCAGTTGGCCACCGTCAGGTCGTCCCGGGCAAACATGTCCGCCGCCAGGCTGAAGGGATAGTCCAGCCCCGCGGCGCTGATCTTGCTGGTGTAGCCGCTTTTGTATCCCAGGTGCTGCACCTGTTCTCCCACCGTGCAGTCCCCGATCAGGGAAAAGGTAAAGATCCGGGAATCCTCCGAATCCCCGGCGTCCGTCTCCGCCCCGCAGGGAAGCGGCAGGGCCAGCATCAGGCAGGCGCAGACCAGCGCGCAAATCCGTTTCATCATTCCTTTTTGTCTCCCGCGTACACAATGTCGTCCCGGAGCCGGTACAGGGTCGCGCCCCTCTTCTTATGGCAGAAGGCGGAGGCCCACCATTCCACGCTCTTCACCTCGTCGTACTGCACCAGCCCGTAGCGGATGCCGTCCCTCTTTCCGCCCCGCATGTTGCTGTCCATCCAGTGGATTTCGTCCGTCTCCGGATCATAGGAGAGCATGATGGCGCTGTGGGCCCCCACGCCGTATTCGTAATCCGCGGACATCTGGAAATAGTCCCCCCGCCGGGCCTGCCGCATGAAGTCCATGGCCAGGTTCAGGTTTTCTTCCTTCGACAGGTCCGGGTCATAGATAAACTGGGCCGCCGCCTCGAAGGGGTTTCCCTTCTCCGCGGGGATATTCTCCCAGAGGAATCCGTAGGCATAGGGCTTGCACTGCTTGGCGGGCAGGTTGTTGGGAATGACCAGCGGCGTGTCCGGAAACTCCGCCATCCGGAAGTCGTCCCGGTTCTGGCGGAAAAGATAGACCGTAAAGTTCTTGCATACATAGATATCGGAGGCGTAGTGGGCGCGCTTCCGCTTGCCGCCCGCCTCGTCATACAGCTTCTTTCCCAGGGCGATGATCCGGTCGATCAGATCCTCCCGGGCGGCGTTCTCCGGCTTCTCCTCCGCGGGAAGCGCCTCGGGGATCTCCTCGTTGTCCTCGTCCAGGAGCACGTTTTCCACAATCTCCTCCGGCGGATTTCCCTCCTCCGCCGGCGCCGCGGCCGGCAGCGCCGCCAGCAGCAGGCACATCAGCCCCGCCATCCATCTTTTTCTCAATTCAGGAGCCTCCCTCCGCCGTTCCGTCCCCCGGGGGATGGCCCGGAGGCGGCTTCCCGCGCATTATATCACAAAGGGCCGCGCCCCCGCAACGTTCCGGGAGGCGCGCGGGGCCTGCCGGCGGCGGGATTTCGCGGCGCGGGATTGTTTCTCTCCTGTTTCTGCGTATCAAATCGGGGCGGAATATGGTATACTTTCTCCGTGCTTTGAGAAACCATGCGGGGAGGATATTCATGGAAGCCAGGCTGACGCGGATTTCCCGGGAGGAAGCCCTTCGGTATCTGGGCGTCCGGGGCGAGCCGGATTCCGTGCTGTCCCGGGACCTGGACCGATGCGAGGCGCAGCTGCGCTCCGCCGCCCGGCCCCGGGCGGCCTGGCGCCTGTTTTCCCTCGCCGGGGACGGGTCCCTGGCCGGCACCTCCTTCCGCCCCCGGGGGGAGGATCTGCGCCGGCATCTCTCCGGCTGCGGCCGGGTGATTCTGATGGCCGCCACCCTGGGGCTGGAAACGGAGGCCCTGCTCCGCCGCGCCCAGTCCGTCCGCATGGCCGACGCGCTGCTGATGGACGCGCTGGCCAGCGCGGCGGTGGAAAACGTGTGCGACAACCTCTGCGAGGATCTGGCCCGGACCTTTGCGCCCCGGCGTCTGACCTCCCGCTTCAGCCCGGGCTACGGGGATTTTCCCCTCTCGCAGCAGCGGGAGCTCTGCGACGTGCTGAACGCGGGCCGGCTGCTGGGGATCTCCCTGACCCCGGGGGGCATGATGATTCCGCAGAAATCCGTGACCGCGGTCCTCGGCCTGGCCGGAGAGGGGGCGTCCGCCCCGGCCCGGTCCGGCTGCGAAGGCTGCGGCCTCTCAGCGCGCTGCGCATTCAGGAAGGAGGGTCAATCCTGTGAATACACCTGATATTCTGCTGCTGGACGGCGGCATGGGCACCATGCTGCAGGCGGCGGGGCTCCCCCTCGGGGAGCTGCCGGAGGTCTGGAACATCACCCATCCGGAAGCCGTCATCTCCGTGCACCGCCGGTACGCGGAGGCCGGCAGCCGGGTTCTTTACACCAATACCTTCGGCGCCAACCGCTTCAAGGCGGCCGCTTCCGGCTATTCCGTGCGGGAGCTGGTCTCCGCCGGCGTCCGCTGCGCCCGGGAAGCCGCCGGGCCGGACCGGAAGGTCGCCCTGGACATCGGCCCCATCGGCCAGCTGATGGAGCCCCTCGGGCCCCTCTCCCTGGAGGACGCCATGGAAGCCTTCCGGGAAATGCTGACCGCCGGGGAGGAGGCCGGGGCGGACCTGGTGATCTTCGAAACCATGAGCGACCTGCAGGAGGTCCGGGCCGGGGTGCTCGCCGCCCGGGAGTTTACGCGTCTGCCCGTCTGGGCCACCATGACCTTCGAGGCCTCCGGCCGCACCTTCCTGGGAACCACGGTTCCCGCCATGGCGCTGACCCTTTCCGGCCTGGGGGTGGAGGCCCTGGGGTTCAACTGCAGCCTGGGGCCGAAGGAGCTCCTGCCCCTGGTCCGGGAGCTCCGGGCCTGGACGGATCTGCCCCTGATTCTCAAGCCCAACGCCGGGCTGCCCGATCCCGCCACGGGGGCATACCCCCTGTCGCCGGAGGACTTTGCCCGGGAGATGGCGGAGGCGCTGCCCTATGGGATCCGGATGGTCGGAGGCTGCTGCGGCACCTCGCCGGATTTCATCCGGCGGCTGGGAGAATCCCTGCCCGCGGGGCCCCTGCCCCTGGAGCTGGTCTCCTCCCGGCGGGGCATCTGCTCCGCCCGCCGCGTGGCGGAGGACAGCCGGCTGCGGATCATCGGGGAGCGCATCAACCCCACCGGAAAGAAGCGGCTGCAGCAGGCCCTGCGGGAAAACGATCTGGATTATCTGGTCTCCCTGGCGCTGCAGCAGCAGGAGGCCGGGGCGGATATCCTGGATGTCAACGTAGGCCTGCCCGGCATCCCGGAAAAGGACATGATGGTCCGGGTGATTCAGGCGCTGCAGGGGGCGGTGGATCTGCCGCTGCAGATCGATTCCTCCGACCCGGAGGTCATCGAGGCCGGCCTGCGGGTCACCTGCGGGAAGGCACTGGTCAATTCCGTGAACGGCAGGGACGAGGTGCTGGATTCGATCCTCCCCCTCTGCCGGAAATACGGCGCCGCCGTCGTGGGCCTCTGCCTGGATGAAAACGGGATCCCGGATACCTGGCAGGGCCGCGCCGCCATCGCGGAAAAAATCGTTGCCGCCGCGGAGCGCCATGGGATTCCCCGGGAGGATGTCTATATCGACTGCCTGTCCCTGACCGTCTCCGCCCAGCAGTCCCAGGCCCGGGAAACCCTGATGGCGCTGATGGCCGTCAAACGGCTGGGGGTGCATACCACCCTGGGGGTCAGCAATATTTCCTTCGGCATGCCGGAGCGGGAGAACATCACCGTCAGCTTCCTGACCCAGGCGCTGTTCGCCGGGCTGGACTGCCCCATCGTCAACCCCAATTCCCCCGCGATCCGCAAGGCGATCGCCGCCTTCCGGGTGCTGCAGGGGATGGACGAGGGCGGGGAAGCGTATATCCGGCTCTGCGCCGAGCTCCCCGCGGCCTCCGCGCCGGCTTCTTCCGCCGCGCCGGCCGCTTCGCCGGCCGCCGGCCGTCCGGCGGAGGAGGGGTCCCCGCTGGAGCAGGCCATTCTCCGGGGAGAGGGGGCCGAGGTGGTCCGGCTGACCGGGGAAGCCCTGGCCCGGCTGTCGGAGATGGAGATCATCGAGCGGCAGCTGATTCCCGCCCTGAACCGGGTCGGCAGCGCCTATGAGAAGCAGGAGATCTTCCTGCCCCAGCTGCTCCGGGCCGCCCAGGCCGCCAGCCAGGGCTTCGAGCTGCTGAAGAGCCGCCTGGCCGCCCGCTCCGACCGCCCCCTGAGCCGCGGAAGGATCCTGCTGGCCACGGTGCAGGGAGATATCCACGACATCGGAAAGAACATCGTGAAGGCGGTGCTGGAAAACTACGGCTACACCGTGGTGGATCTGGGCCGGGACGTGCCGCCGGAGAAGGTGGTGGAAGCCGCCGTTTCCGGCGGAATCCGGCTGGTGGGGCTCTCGGCGCTGATGACCACCACCCTGCCCAGCATGGAAAAAACCATCCGGGCGCTTCGGGAAGCCGGATGCGGCTGCAAAATCATGGTGGGCGGCGCCGTGCTGACGCCGGAGTACGCCCTGCAGATCGGCGCGGACTATTACGCCCGGGACGCGAAGCGCAGCGCGGACATCGCCGCGGAAGTCTTCGGCGCCGGCGCGGAAGGATAAACACGGAAAAGAGGGACCGGCATGCGCATCTCAGAACTGCTGCGGAAGGACGGGGTCACCCTGTCCCTGGAGGTATTTCCCCCCAAGACCTCCGAAAAATATACGGAAACGGCGGCGGCGGCCCTGAAAATCGCCGCCCTGAAGCCGGCTTTCATGAGCGTGACCTACGGCGCCGGGGGCGGAACCGGGGAGTTTACCGCCTCCATCGCGGCGGAAATCCAGAATCAGTTCGGCGTCCCGACGCTGGCGCATCTCACCTGCGTCTCCTCCGACCGGGCCCATGTCCGGCGCATGCTGGAGACCTACCGGGAAAAGGGCATCGAGAACCTGCTGGCCCTGCGGGGGGATCTGCCGCCGGACGGCAGGATTTCCACCGACTACCGCTACGCGGTGGACCTGATCCGGGATATCCGGGAAAACGGGGACTTCTGCCTGGGCGGCGCCTGCTATCCGGAGGGGCATATCGAATGCGCCCATAAAGCGGAAGACCTGACCCACCTGAAGGAAAAGGTGGATGCAGGCCTTGATTTTCTGACGACCCAGCTGTTTTTCAACAACGACGTCTTTTATAATTTTATGTACCGGGCCCGGGAAAAGGGCATCCTGGTTCCCGTCATCGCGGGCATCATGCCCATCACCAACGCCCGGCTGCTGTCCCGCTCCGCGGCCATGTCCGGCACGGATGTGCCCCAGCGGTTCCGGGCCATTGTGGACTGCTTCGGCGGCAGCCCCGCCGCCATGAAGCAGGCGGGCATCATCTACGCGGCGGAGCAGATCATTGACCTGCTGGCCAACGGCATCCGGCATATCCACGTCTACACCATGAACAAGCCGGATGTCGCCGCCGGCATCATGTCCGCCCTGTCGGGGATCCTGTAGGATCCCCTCAGCCCCAGAAGGCCTCCATCGCCCGGATCAGGTAATCCAGGTCCCGGGTGCCCGCGGTCTCGCAGGCGGAATGCATGGCCAGCTGGGCCAGGCCGATATCCACCGTATTCAGGGACACATGGGCGTTGCTCAGGTTGCCCAGGGTGGATCCCCCCGGCGTATCGGACCGGTTGGCAAAATGCTGCACGGGCACCCCGGCCTTCTCGCAGATCAGGGTGAAGGCCGCGTCCGAAATCGCGTCCGTCGTATATTTCTGGTTGGCGTTGTGCTTGATCACAACGCCTTTGTTCATATAGACCCGGTTCTGCCGGTCATACTTTTCCGGATGGTTGGGATGCACCGCGTGGGCGTTGTCCGCCGAGACCATGAAGCCGTCCGCCATGGCGGCCCGGATCTCCCCGTCGGAGGCCCCCAGCGCGAACCCGGCCCGGGTCAGGGTATCATACAGGAAGGTGGAGTCCGCCCCCTGCTTGGAGAGGGAGCCCACCTCCTCGTTGTCAAACACCGCGCACACGGCGATCGCGTCCCGGGCCTCGCTCCCCAGGAAGGCCTTCATGCAGCCCCAGGCGCATTCCAGGTCGTCAATCCGGCCGCAGGAGAAGAACGCGTCCTCCGCGCCCCAGATGCTGCCGGGCTGGCGGCTGTACAGAAACAGGTCATGGGCCAGGACGGCTTCCGGATCCGCGCCGGCCGCCTCCGCCAGCTCCTTCATCAGCTTTCCCGCCGCGTCCCCTTCCCCGTACAGGGGCAGCAGATCCACCTGGGGATTCCAGCTGTATCCGTCGTTCACCTGCCGGTTGAAATGGATCGGCATGTTGGGAATCAGCACCGCGTCCCGGTCCAGGTTCACCAGCCGGGAAACCGCCTTCTCCCCCTCCCGGATCACCAGCCGCCCCGCGACGGACAGCGGCCGGTCCAGCCAGGTGGACATGATCATGCCGCCGTATTTTTCCACGTTCAGCCGCAGATAGGCCCCTTCCACCGTGTCCTCGAAATGCGGCTTCAGCTTGAAGGTGGGCGAATCGCTGTGGGCGGCCGCGATCCGGAAGGGCGCGAAGCCGCCCCGGGGCACCGCGAAGGCGATCAGGGCGGAGTCATTCCGGACCACATAGTACCTTCCGCCCTCATCCACGATCCAGGGATCCCTTTCCTTCAGCTCCTGGAATCCCGCTTCCCGGAGGGCCTCCTTCAGATTGGCGATGGCGTGGAACGCCGTCGGCGACTGCTCGGCAAAGTTCAGAAATGCTTCCAGATGGTCCATGGTTCCCTCTCCTCTCCCGGATCCTTTTTTTCCCGCGGCGGTCGTTTCCGCGGGCGCTTTTCCGTATGCAAAGGCAGGGAACGGAATGCCTCCGTTCCCTGCCGGGCGTTATTCGTCTTTCCAGTGCACCCCGGTGGTCAGCACCGTGGTCTTCTCCCGGTCCACCGTCAGCAGCCCCGCCTCGATCAGGCCGGTCCTGCGCAGTCCTTCCCCGTCCTCCAGCACGCAGCGTCCCTTCCGGACCGCCGTCACAAAGGGCACATGCCCGGCCATCACGGCCAGATCGCCTTCCGCGCCCCGCAGAATCAGCCGCGAGGCTTCCCCGCGGTACAGATCCCCGTCCGGAGAGGAAATTATCAGGGAAAAGGTACTCATGCATTGCCGCCTTTCCTGGCCTTTTCCACAGCCTGGTCAATGGTTCCGACAAACAGGAACGCGCTCTCGGGCAGATTGTCGTGCCTGCCCTCGATGATCTCCCGGAAGCCGCGCAGGGTTTCGCTCAGGGGGACATAGGTGCCCGGAATGCCGGTGAACTTTTCGGACACGAAGAAGGGCTGGCTCAGGAACCGCTGGATCTTCCGGGCCCTGCCCACCAGCTGCTTGTCCTCGTCGGACAGCTCGTCCATGCCCATGATGGCGATGATGTCCATCAGCTCGTTGTACCGCTGCAGGATCCGCTGCACCTCCCGGGCGATCTGGTAGTGCTCCTCGCCCAGGATTTCCGGGCTCAGAATCCGGCTGGTGGAATCCAGCGGATCCACCGCGGGATAGATGCCCTGGCTGGCAATGGCCCGGCTCAGCACCGTGGTGGCGTCCAGATGGGCGAAGGTGGTGGCCGGGGCCGGGTCGGTCAGGTCGTCCGCCGGCACGTAGACCGCCTGCACGGAGGTGATGGATCCCTTCTTGGTGGAGGTGATCCGCTCCTGCAGGGTGCCCATTTCCGTCGCCAGCGTCGGCTGGTATCCCACGGCGGAAGGCACGCGGCCCAGCAGCGCGGAAACCTCGCTGCCCGCCTGGGTGAAGCGGAAGATGTTATCGATGAACAGCAGCACGTCCTGGCCTTCCGCGTCCCGGAAGTACTCCGCCATGGTCAGCCCGCTCAGGCCCACCCGCATGCGGGCTCCCGGCGGCTCGTTCATCTGGCCGTAGACCAGGGCCGTGTTGGCCAGCACGCCGCTCTCCTTCATCTCGAAGTAGAGGTCGTTGCCCTCGCGGGTCCGTTCACCCACGCCCGTGAACACGGACAGGCCGCCGTGCTGCTTGGCGATATTGTTGATCAGCTCCATGATCATGACGGTCTTGCCCACGCCGGCGCCGCCGAACATGCCGATCTTGCCGCCCTTGGCGTAGGGGCAGATCAGGTCGATGACCTTGATGCCCGTTTCCAGAATCTCCGTGGAGGTGGACAGGTCCTCATAGGCGGGGGCGGGGCGGTGAATGTCCCATCTCTCCTTCGCCTGCACCTCGGGCCCGTTGTCCACGGGCTCTCCCAGCACATTGAAGATTCTGCCCAGGGTTTCCCGGCCGACGGGAACGGAGATGCCCTTTCCCGTATCGGTCACCTCCGTGCCGCGCTGCAGCCCGTCGGTGGATCCCATGGCAATGCAGCGCACCTCGCCGTCGCCGATGTGCTGCGCCACCTCCACCGTCAGCTTGCCCCCGCCCAGGGGAATTTCCAGGGCATTGTAAATCGCCGGCAGGTGACCTTCCTCAAACCGGACGTCCACCACCGGGCCCATGACCTGGGCGACTGTGCCCTTGCGTACTTCTTCCATCTTGTCTCTCTCCTTCTCAGAGGCGGCCGCCGCTCCCCGCTCCGGAGGCGGATGCCGTATCCCGCCGGCCTGCCTGTCCCCGCGCCTGCTCCCGCGCGCCTACAGCCCGCTGCCGGCGACGATTTCCGTAATCTCCTGGGTAATCGTGTTCTGCCGGGCCCGGTTGTACTGCAGCTGCAGCCGGTCGATCATCTCCTGGGCGTTCTTGCCCGCGGAGTCCATCGCCATTCTCCGGGCCGCCACCTCGCTGGCAAAGCTTTCCCGCACGCAGGCCGCCAGCATGCCGGCCACATAGGCGGGCACCGCCGCGTCCAGCACGGTCTGCTCGTCCGGTTCGAAAACCGTCGGCGTGCCCTTTTCTCCGGCCTCCGCCGTCAGCGGCAGCACCCACCGGATCTCCGCGGTCTGGGTCATGATGGACTGATACCGGGTATAAAGGATCCCCAGCCGGCCGAATTCCCCGGCCTGAAAGCCCTGGCACAGCTCCTCCGCCAGCTTCCGGGCATCCTCCGCGGAAAAGTGCTCCGCGGAGGCGTAGCCCCCGCCGAACCGGTCGCAGGCCCGCTTCCCGATGGGAATGACCTTCTCCGTCTCCTCCGTCGCGGCCAGCCGGAACACATTGGCATTGTAGCCGCCCGCCAGCCCCCGGTCCCCGGCGATGACGATGAGCCGCGTCCCCGTGCCCAGGGCTTTCATGTAGGGGGATTTGGCGCACTCCGGCGCGGACCGCAGCCGGCTGACCACATCCTCCAGGGCCTCCGTGTATTCCCGGGACCGGTTCATGTTCTGGGTCGCTCTCCGGATTTTGGAGGAGGCGACCAGGCCCATGGCCCGCGTCAGATGCAGGGTGGAGTTGACCGAACGGATCCGGATCCGCAGGGATTTGATATCCGCTCCCATACCTTACCTCCGGAATCCCTTCAGCGCGTTCTCCATGGCCCTGATGTCTTCCTCTTCCCAGTATCCCTGCTCGATCCGGTCCATCAGGTCCCCGTACCGGTCGGACAGATAGGTGAAGAACCGGCTCTCCCAGGCGGCCACGTCCCCCGGGGCGACCTCGTTCAGGAATCCCTTCGTCACCGCGTACACCACGGCCACCTGGCAGCCGACCCGCACCGGCCGGCTCCGGTTCTGCTTCAGCACCTCCACGATGCGCTCGCCCAGGGCCAGCCGGGCCTTGGTATCGGCGTCCAGATCGCTTCCGAACTGGGCAAAGGACTCCAGCTCGCGGTACTGGGCATACAGCAGCTTCAGCTCGCCGGCGACCTTCTTCATGCCCTTGATCTGGGCCGCGCCGCCCACGCGGCTCACGGAAATGCCCGGGTTGATGGCCGGGCGGATGCCGCTGTGGAACAGCTCCGTCTCCAGGAAGATCTGCCCGTCGGTGATGGAGATCACATTGGTGGGAATATAGGCGGATACGTCCCCTGCCTGGGTTTCAATGATGGGCAGGGCGGTAATGGATCCGCCGCCGTATTCCGGCGCCACGCAGGCCGCCCGCTCCAGCAGCCGGGAATGCAGGTAGAACACGTCCCCCGGGAACGCCTCCCGTCCCGGCGGCCGCCGGATCAGCAGGCTCAGGGCCCGGTAGGCCACCGCGTGCTTGCTCAGGTCGTCATAGACGATCAGCACATCCTTCCCCTTCGCCCGGAAATACTCCGCCATGGCGCATCCGGCATAGGGGGCGATGTACTGCAGCGGCGAGCTTTCCGCCGCGGAGGCGGAAACGATGATGGTATAGGGCATGGCGCCCGCCCGGCTCAGCTCCTGGGCGATCTGCACCACGCTGGTGCGCTTCTGGCCGATGGCCACATAGATGCACAGGACGCCGGTTCCCTTCTGGTTCAGGATCGTGTCCACCGCAATGGTGGTCTTTCCGGTCTGGCGGTCGCCGATGATCAGCTCCCGCTGGCCCCGGCCGATGGGGATCATGCTGTCGATGGCGATGATGCCCGTCTGCAGGGGAACGGAAACGCTCTTCCGCTCGATAATGCCCGGCGCCGGGGATTCCACCGGCCGGGTCTCCGAGGTCGCGATGGGCCCCTTCCCGTCGATGGGCTCGCCCAGGGCGTTGACCACCCGTCCCAGCAGGCCTTCGCCCACGGGCACGCTCAGCGCCTCGCCGCTGCGGTACACCGCGGAGCCCTCGTGGATGTTGTCCCGGTCGCTGAGGATGGCGACGGAAACCGTCTCCTCCTCCAGGTTCTGGGCCACGCCGAAGCTGCCGTCCTCAAATCGGAGCAGCTCGTTGGCCATGCAGGAGCGCAGGCCGTACACCGTGGCGATGCCGTCGCCCACGGTGATCACCGTGCCGTTCTCCTTCATCTCGATCCGGTTTTCATACTGCTGGATCTGCTGTTTGATAATGCTGCTGATCTCTCCGGCCTTGGAGCTCATGAATCCATCACTTCCTTGATTTCTTGCAGGCGGGTGCGCAGGGTTCCGTCCAGCACCCGGCCCTCGGTTTCAACCCGAATTCCTCCCAGCAGGGCGGGATCCACCCTGCATTCCAGAATCATCCTCCGGCCGAAGCGCTTTTCCAGCTTCTCCCGCAGGGCATTCTTCTGGTTCTCCGTCAGTTCCGCCGCGCTGGTCACCTGCGCCAGGCTTTCGCCCCGCCGTTCCCGGGCCAGATCGCGGTAATCCTCCATCATCCGGGGAATCATCCTCGCGTGCCCCCGAAAGATCATCATTCGAAGCAGCACCAGCATGGACAGGGGAATCTGATCCCGGAAGGCGTCGCTCAGGGCGTTCATCCGCTCCTCCCGGGAAATCGCCGGACTGGCCAGCAGCTCCAGAAAACCCGGCTGCTCCCGCAGCGCGGCCTCCGCCAGCTCCAGCGCCGCGGCGTACTCCTCCGTCTTCCCTTCCTCTTCCGCCAGGGCGAACAGCGCCTCGGCGTATTCTCTGCTTATGTGCGTCATCTCTTTTTACCCATCCAGTTCCTGCAGGAAGGAGTCAACCAGCTTCCGGTGATCCTCCGGCCTGATCTCCCGCTCCAGCAGCTTTCCGGTCAGCTGCGCGGATATGTCGGCGATTTCCCGCTTCATATCCTCTTCCGCCTTCTTTTTCTCCAGCAGCGCGTCCGCCTCCGCCTGGCGCCGGATCTCCTGCGCCCGGTCCCGGGCCTCGTTCTCGATCTCGTTTCCGCGGCGCTCCGCTTCCCGGGCGGCGTCGGAGATCATCTGGTCCGTGGTCTGCTTGGCGGCCGCCAGCGCGGCGGCATAGTCCTTCCGGTGCTCCTCGGCCTGGGCCTCGGCTTCGCCGGCCCGGGCATAGGCGGAATCAATGGATTCCTTCCGGGCATCCAGGATCTTTTTGACCGGCTTGAAGAGGAATTTCTTCATGATCCAGGTCAGGATCGCCAGATTGGCGAAGGAAATCAGCACCTGCCAGATATTGACAGAAATAATACTCAAAGACTGCATGCGACACTTCTCCCCTGCATGAATCCGGGCCGCGCCCCCCGGGGCGCGCTCCGGGCCGGTTGCGTACGGCCTTCCGGTTTACTTCAGCGCCAGCACGGTATCCTTCAGCACGCCGGAGAAGATGCCCGGGGCCACGAAGATCAGCAGAATGCCGATGATCAGGCCGTAAAGACCCGTGGTTTCCGCGATGGCGCAGCCCATGATCATGGTGCTGGTCACATCGCTCTTCGCTTCCGGCTGCCGCCCGATCGCCTCACAGGCCGCCGCCACCGCCTGGCCTTCGCCGATACCGGGGCCGATACCCGCGATCAGCGCGATGCCGGCGCCCACGCCGCACAGACCCAACATGATTCCCATTGCCAGTTCAACCATTTGCTTGTCCTCCTGTTTTTTAATTCCGTTCCGTTGGTCAGGCTTTTGCCATGGCCGCCCGCTGCTTCCGGATGGCCTTTTTCTGCTGGCGCTTCTCCCAGGCCTCCTGGGGGAAGGCGCCGCTGACGTTCAGCATGGTCAGCATCGCGAAGATGAAGGCCTGCATCAGGCCGCTGAACACGTCGAAGTAGATGCTCAGGATCGCCGGCAGGCCGATCTGCAGCAGGGGAATGGTTCCCACCACCGGGATCCACCCCAGCACGAGCCTGCTCAGCCCCCGCAGCGCCGTGCCGACCAGCGCGGAAATCACCGCGCCGCTCATGACGTTTCCGTAGTGACGGAAGGCCATGCTCACCGGCAGGGAAAACTCGCTGATGAAGTTCATGGGCGTGAACACCGGAATCGGCTCCGTAAAGCCCTTCAGATAGTTCAGGAAGCCGCCCTGCAGCTTCGTCCACGTCACCAGCGCGAAGACCAGGATGGCCCAGCCGGCCGTGATGTTGACGTCCCCCGTCGGGGCGAACAGGCCGATGAGGCAGCTGAGGCTGGACAGGGCGGAAAGGCCCATGATCGCGGCCACCAGGTATTCATAGCCGGCAAAGCGCTCCCCCATGTTGGCGTTCACCAGGCCCTCGCATTTCTCCACGATCCATTCCGCGATGAGCTGGCGCTTCGTCTCCGCCTTCTCCTTCAGCCCGTGGGTCAGATACAGGCACAGGCCCAGCAGGCTCAGCATAATCGCCCAGCTGTTCACCTGGGACTCGGTGATCACCAGGGGCTGGACCGGCGCCGGCAGCTCCAGGAAGATCATGGCGCCGGAGATGTCCACGCCCTCGCTTTCCGGCGTGAACAGCACCTTCAGCACGATGCAGCCCAGCAGGGGCAGAATCATCAGCGCGATCAGCAGCCGGTCCGTCCTGCGGAACCGGCGGTCCCCTCCGCGCTTCTCTTCAGTCAAGCAGGTCACTCCCTTCGGACGGCGCTTCCGTCTTTCCCCGCTTCCGGTCCACCAGGGGCCGGAACGCGATCCCCACCCGGGGGAAGAGCAGCGGAATCACCGTCGCGTACACGTCTGTATGAAAAAGGCCGATCGCCAGGGCGCAGACGGCCGCCGTGCCCAGCATGCGGGCGGTCATGGACGACCGGACCCGCAGGGCCACCTTGTCCGCCGGGCCGGAGGCCGCTTTGGCCACCGTGATCCCCAGCAGCAGATAATTTCCCACCGCCGCGGCGGCGCCCGCCAGATTGCCCCACAGCACCGCGGGGGTCCATTTCCCGATCAGCAGGAACACCGCTTCCATCAGCAGGCTCAGCGCGATCACCCAGACCGCGATGTATTCCGTTTCCTTCCGAACCGTCGGATCCAGCTTTGCCACGGTGTCCCTCCTCCCGATCAAGGATACATGGGGCTATTTTATCAGACCGCGCCGTCTTTGGCAAGCAATGCGGTCATAGAAAAACCGCAGCCGAAGCTGCGGCTTTCATGCGAATTTTGTGATTACTTGTTGACCTTGTCCTTCAGAGCCTTGCCGGCCTTGAAAGCGGGGGCCTTGGAAGCGGCGATCTTGACTTCCGCGCCGG
>CAMNKK010000015.1 GCA_946542235.1 uncultured Clostridia bacterium
TTCCCTTTCATTCATTTCCTTCCTTGACAGCCGCAGGGATTTTTGGTAGCATAGCTCCCACACGCTTGCGAAGATGAAGGTCTGTAAGCCTCTGCGAAAAACTGAAGAGGAAGGTTTTTTTGTCTGCCTTCGGAAAGGAACGCGCATGGACTACATTCATGTTGAAAACCTGTGCAAGCAGTTTCAGATCCGCCGGAAGCGGGAAAAGGGCTCCCTGGTCCGGGAAAAGCAGGTGCTGCACGCGCTGCAGAACGTCTGCTTTGATATCGGCCGGGGGGAGCTGGTCGGATATATCGGGCCGAACGGCGC
Organism: uncultured Clostridia bacterium; assembly: GCA_946542235.1. GTDB lineage: Bacteria > Bacillota > Clostridia > Christensenellales > Aristaeellaceae > Aristaeella. The sequence continues at coordinate 310 of CAMNKK010000015.1, forward strand.
CGGAAAATCCACGACCGTCAAGATTCTCTCCGGCATTCTGACCCCGGAAAGCGGCACGGTGCTGGTGGGGGGCCAGGTTCCCTGGAAAAACCGGAAAACCTATGTCCGCCGGATCGGCGTGGTCTTCGGCCAGCGGATGCAGCTCTGGTGGGATGTGCCGATTGTGGACAGCTTCCTGCTGCTGAAGGATATCTACCGGCTGCCCGAGGAGGCGTATCGGAAGCGTCTGGACGAGCTGACCCAGGCGCTGGATCTGGGGGATCTGCTGCGGGTTCCCCTCCGCCAGCTGAGCCTGGGCCAGCGCATGCGGGCGGAGCTGTGCGGCTCCCTGCTCCATCAGCCGGAGCTTCTCTTCCTGGATGAGCCGACCATCGGTCTGGATGCGGTCAGCAAGCTGGCGCTGCGGGATTTCCTGCGCTGGGAGAACCGGGAGCACCGGACCACCATTCTGCTGACCACCCATGATATGGAGGACGTCGCCGCCCTTTGCAGCCGGGTGATGGTTTTGGGCCACGGAAGCAAGCTCTATGACGGCGCGCTGTCCGGCCTGCTGGAAAAATATGACCGGACCCGAACCGTCACTGTGGAATATGAAGGAGAAGCGGATCTGTCCCTGTTTCCCCCGGATACCCTCGTGCATCGGGAGGGGGCCCGGATCCGCGTGTCCTGGCTCCAGGACCGGGCGGAGACCGCACCCCTGCTGGCCCGGCTGCAGAAGGCCGGAACAGTCCGGGAGATGACGATACAGCCGGAGAATATCGACCAGATGATCGCGAAAATGTATCAGGAGATGGGACTATGAGGGCATATCTGTCTGTTTTCCGCCTGCGAAGGCGGCTGGAAACCCAGTACAGGGGTGCCGTAGTCGGCGGTTTCATCTGCCAGGTGTTTTTCGGTCTGATCCTGATCGCCCTCTACCGGGCGCTCTATGCCGGAAAACCCCAGCCGATCCCCCTGAGCCGCATTACCTCCTACGTATGGCTGCAGCAGGCTTTTTTCCGGATGCTGCTGGCCTCGGACGCGGATCTGATGGACAAGATCCGGACCGGATCCATCGCCTATGACCTTTGCAGGCCGGTTCACCTTTACAGCTTCTATTATGTGCGCATCCTGGCCCAAAAGAGCACCGGCAGCCTCATGCGGGGAATTCCGATGATCATCCTGGCTTTCCTGCTTCCGGAGGGCTGGAATCTCTCCCTTCCGGCTTCCCTGCCGGCCCTCCTGACAGCCCTCGCGGCCCTTCTGCTGGGGCTGACCTGCGTGACGGCGCTGGAGAACATCACCATGGCCTTCACCATGCGCACGCTGGATTTCCGCGGCATGCAGGCGCTGCTGAACCTGCTGATGATGACCCTTTCCGGAAATATTCTGCCCCTGACGCTCTTCCCGGACAGCTGGCAGCCGGTGATCACCGCCCTGCCCTACGCCCAGCTGCTGGATGCCCCGATCCGCCTGTATACGGGGGAATATTCCCCGGAGCAGGCGCCGGGCATACTGCTTTTGCAGGCCGGCTGGATTCTGGTGCTGGTGCTGGCCGGAAACTGGTTCTGGCGGCGGAATCAGCAGAAACTGGTACTGCAGGGAGGATAAGAAGATGAATACGCTCAGGCTGTATGCCAGATCCGCTGCCATGCTGATGAAAAGCCAGCTGCAGTATCCCGCTTCCTTCCTGATGCAGACGCTGGCCCAGCTCGTCATGGAGGGGGGCGAAATGATGGCGGTCATTCTGCTGGTGGATCGGTTTGACCGGCTGAACCAGTGGGGGCCGGGAGATCTGTATTTTTTCTTTGGCGTCATGTCGGTTTCGTTCTATCTCACCGAATGCTTCGGCCGGGGCGTCACCGGCGCGTTTCCCGGCATGGTCCGGACCGGTCAGCTGGATACCCTTCTGCTCCGGCCCCGGGGCGTGCTGACCCAGGTGATGTGCAGCGCCGTGGATCCCCGGCGGATCGCCTGCATCGCGGTGGGCACCGTCAGCCTCGTGCTGGGAAGCAGTCTGGCCCGGATTCAGTGGACGGCCCTGAAGGTGCTGCTGCTGGCGGAGATCTTCCTCTGCAGCTTCTGGCTGATTCTGGGGCTTTTCATGGTGGAAGCCGTCCTCTGCATCCACAGCGTGAAGTCCGTGGAGCTGGCCAACACCCTGACCTACGGAGGCCGCAGCGCCTGCCAGTATCCGGTGGATATCTTTCCCCGCCCGCTGCGGATTCTCTTTACGGTCATCGCGCCCTTTGCCCTGGTGATGCATCTGCCCGCCTCCCATATTCTGGGGAAGCCGCTTTTCGGCTGGCCGATGTGGACGGCTTTTGCCGCTCCCCTCTCCGGCTTTCTGGTGTTCGGCATGATGTATCTGATGTTTCAGCATGCCATGCGGTTTTACCGTTCGACGGGCAGCTGAGCGCCTTTCCGCCTTTCTTTCCGTCTCCATCGAAAAAGCAGGCAGCGCCCTTCTTCGGCGCTGCCTGTTTCTATGCCCGAATATTTTCCCCGTTATACCCGTATGGTCCGGAACGCGGCGGCTCTTCCCAGCCTGTTCATGACCGCGAGGCCCACCCCTTCCGGAGGCACAACCTCGCTGTAAATGGTTTCCATGCCCTCATGGTCCAGCTGCCGCAGGGTGTCAAACAGCCGGTGGGCTACCTCCCGGTCGTCCGTCCTGGATCCGATGTCATGGGGATCGCAGTCCCGGAGGGCTTCCAGATGCTCCGTGAAGCAGAGCACACAGCTCCGCCTTCCCTCCTGCCGGTCCGCCAGGCAGCGCTCCCGCAGCTCCCGCAGAACGGCTTCCTCGCCGCCTTCGACCAGGGTCACATTTCCTTTCGGCGCGTAGTGCTTATATCTCATTCCCGGCGACAGCGCCTTTTCATCCGGCTGCAGGGGCCGAAGGATACTCCCCGCCAGGGCCACCTCCGTCCCGAGGGTCTCCGCGATCATCTCCCGGGTGATTCCGCCCGGCCGCAGGATCGTCGGCTGGCCGTGGGTCAGGTCCAGCACGGTGGATTCCAGTCCCACCTGGCATTCTCCGCCGTCGAGGATCAGGGGAATCCTCCCCTCCATGTCCTCCATCACATGGGCAGCCGTCGTGGGCGAAGGCCGGCCGGACCGGTTCGCGCTGGGGGCCGCAATCGGCAGCCCGCAAACCTGCAGCAGCCTGCGGGTACAGGGCATGGAAGGCATCCGGATGGCAACGGTGGGAAGCCCGGCCGTCACCTCATCCGGGATTTTTTCCGTCCGGGGAAACAGCATCGTCAGCGGTCCCGGCCAGAAGGCATCCATCAGCTTCTCCGCCCCCTCCGGGATGGTGCAGAGTCCCTCCAGCTGGTCCCGGTTCCAGATATGTACGATCAGGGGATTGTCCGCCGGCCGCCCCTTGGCCGCGAAGATGGATAGCACCGCCTCCCGGTCCAGGGCGTTGGCTCCCAGGCCGTAAACGGTCTCCGTGGGAAAGCCTACCAGCTCCCCCTGTGAAAAAAGCCGGGCAGCCAGCGCTACGGCCTCCGGCGAGTTTGCGTCCAGTATCTGTGTCTTCATGGTTTTCTTTCCTGTCTTTCTTCCGGCCCGTTCCTGTTTCCCCGCTCCGGCGGACCTATTCATGCAGGGACTGCAGCCGCTCCGTCTTCTCCGCCAGCCGCAGGGCCCCGATGAAGGGATCCAGGTCGCCGTTCATCGTATTCTGCACCCGGGGCACCGTCAGGCCTGCCCGGTGATCCACCACATAATCATGGTTGAAATAATAGGTGCGGATCCGCTGGCTTCTGTCTCCGCCGGCGATCTGCCCCTTCCGGTCCGCGTCCTGGGCTGCTCTTGCTTCCTCCCGCTGCCGATCCAGCAGCCGGCTCCGCAGCACCTCCAGCGCCTTCGCCTTGTTCTGCAGCTGGCTGCGTTCATCCTGGCAGGTCACGACCAACCCGGTGGGCAGATGGGTCATCCGCACGGCGCTGTCCGTCGTGTTGACGCCCTGCCCGCCGTGGCCGGAAGCATGAAAGACATCCACCCGGATCTCTTCCGGCCGGATCACCAGCTCGCTTTCCTCCGCTTCCGGAAAGACCGCCACGGAAGCCGTGGAAGTATGGATCCGTCCGCCGCTTTCCGTCACCGGAACGCGCTTCACGCAGTGGACCCCGCTCTCGAATTTCATCCGGGCATAGGCATCCGTCCCGGAGATCATCAGCAGGGCCTCCGTCACGCCCCCCAGCTCCGTATCCGTCAGGGAGAGGATGGAGGCCTTCAGGCCGCCCCGGTCGCAGTACCGAAGATACATTCGCATCAGGTCCCCCGCGAAAAGCGCGGCTTCCTCCCCGCCGACCCCTGCCCGGATTTCCATCATCACGTTCCGGGAATCCATCGGGTCAGAAGGAACCAGCAGCAGCTTCAGCTGCTCCGTCTGCTCCTCCAGCCGGGCCGTCAGGGCGGCGACTTCCCCGCGGGCTTCCTCCGCCAGATCGGGATCTCCCAGCAGCTCCTTCGCTTCCGCAAGATGCCGCTCCGTTTCCTGATACGCCCCGTAGGCGCTGACGATCTCCTCCAGGCCGGACCGCTCCTTCAGGATCTCCTGAAGCCTCGGAAAATCAGCCGTGACCTCAGGCTGGGCCATGGCTTCCGTCAGCTCGTCATACCTTTCCTTCAGGGACCGCAGTTTTTCAAACATTGTTCTCTTCTCTCAACAACAGAATCATCCGTTTCTCCGAACTCCGCGAGAACCATCCGGTCGATACCGGAAAAGTCCTTCCGGATTTCCGTATATTCCGCGCCCTGCGCCCGCAGCAGCGCCTCAATGGGCCCGGCCTCCCGGATGCCCGCCTCCAGCAGCAGCGCGCCGCCCGCCTTCAGATGGCTCTTCGCTTCTTCGGCAATTCTCCGGTAAAAATCCATTCCGTCCGCCCCGCCGTCCAGCGCGATTCCGGGCTCCCGCAGCACCTCCGGCTGCAGTCCCCCGCATTCCTCCGTGGGAATATAGGGCGGATTGCTGAGGATCAGATCAAATCTCCTTCCGGCCACCGGGGAAAACAGATCTCCCTGCAGAATTTCACACCCCGTTCGATGGCTCCGGTCGTTCTCCCGGGCGATTTCCAGCGCCTCCGGACTGATGTCCGTCATGGTGCAGCGGATTCCCGGACAATCCTTCCGCAGCGTGATTCCCAGGCAGCCGCTTCCGCAGCAAAGATCCAGCACCTCCGCGTCGGGCGCTTCTCCGTCCCCGGAGGCATCCCCGCCGCCGCTCTCCTTCCGGCGAAGGCCCGCTTCTCTGCGGTTCTTCAGCCATTCCTCCGCCCATTCGGCCAGCAGAGCGGTCTCCGGCCGGGGAATCAGCGCACCCGGACCCACGGTGAACTCCCGCCGGGCAAACCAGGCTTTTCCCTCGATGTACTGCAGCGGCTCCCGGTCCTTCCGCCTCCGAATCATCTCCCGGAATGCTTCGGTCTGCTCCGTCGTGGGCTCCTTTTCCGCGCCGATCCGGAGCACAAGGGGCGGCAGCCCCGTCACCCGGGACAGCAGCGCCGCGCTGTCGTATTCCGGATCCGGAACCCCCGCCTCTCTCAGCTCCCGCGCCGCTTCACGGATCATCTCCCGTGTGTTCATGCGCCGGCCTTTTCCGTTTCGGGAGCATCCTGCTCTCCGTCAGGCTCCTCCGTTTCCGCAGCTTCCTGAACCGGCGGGACATATCCCTGCTCGGATTCGCGATAGGAGCGCAGGATGGCCCAGCCCTCCGGCGTCTTTTCCGCGTGTTCCGGCAGCCCATACAGCACGACATTGACGGAAACGATCGCGCATTCCAGCATGCTTTCGTCCGGCTCACGGGTCGTCAGCCGCTGCATCTGCAGTCCCGGCCAGCGCAGGATGCGCGCAATCCGGCTGTTGCTGTGGGCCAGTCCCATCAGCACCTCATAGCTGGTGCCGGCCACAATGGGCAGCATGGCCAGATGAAAAAGCACCCGCAGGAAGTAATTGTTGATCGGAACCAGAACGTTCAGCACCAGGAACAGCAGAATGCTGATGGTAAACACAATCAGCAGGAACGCGGTGCCGCACCGGGGATGCAGCCGGGAAAAGGTCTGTGCATTGGCCGGAGTCAGCTCCAGGTCGGATTCATAGCAGTGCACCGATTTGTGCTCCGCGCCGTGATACTGGAAGGTGCGCCGCACATCCGGCACAAAGGCAACCGCGATCATATAGCCGATCAGGATCAGAATCTTGACCAGCCCGCCCAGCAGCGTATATCCCAGGGGACCCATACCGGCGGATTTCAGCAGGCTCTCCACGCCCGCCGGAAGCGCCATGAACAGGCCGATGCTCAGCACCACGGCCAGAACGATGGCCATGCCCATCACGATTTTATCAACACCCTTCCCCAGCTTCTTCGCCAGCCATTTTTCGAATTTGGTGGGCTCCTCATCCAGGATTCCCAGCATCTGGGTGGAAGATTCCAGGGTATTCATACCAAAATAAAGCATCGTGGCCATGTTGATCACGCCGCGGATGAAAGGCTTTCCCATCCAGGGGTGCTTTTCCTTCGGGGCCACAAATGGCGTCCGCTTCGTTACCATGGTTCCGTCCGGCCTGCGCACCGTCACCGCGGTAGCGTTTCCGGACCGCATCATAACTCCTTCCATCACGGCCTGTCCGCCCATATCCCGGACCCGGCAGCTTGCGCCTGTCATCTTATCTTTCCGATCACTCATGATCTGAAGTCCTCTCTTTCCGGAGTGATCCAAATCACCCCAGATTGGATAGTTCGACACGGGTAACTGAATTCCTTCTTCAAAAAAGGCTGCCTCCCCGGATCCTTCCGGATCCTTCGGAGGCAGCCCTGCCCAGATGCAGCTGTATCAAAGCTTATGGGATGCTGTAAAGGCTGTCCACCCATTCCGAGGTCATGGTTTCCGCGGGAGCCGCGCTCCTGACGACCCCGGTCACCGCGTTGGCCACAAAGCCGGCCGAAGCGCCGACGCCCAGAACCCGGACATTGATCGCGTGTCCCGCGTCCGCCTCCCGGACCCGGTAGGATGTGCTGGTGGAAAGAAGTACGTTCTGGTCGCTGTACCAGACCGCCGTAAATTCGGCATTCGACGGCGTGACAATCACCCGGATTGTGTCCCCCACCGTGGGCTGATACGGATCCAGCTTCACGGATGTAATCTCCGCCGGCTGCGGTGCAGGCGTGGGCGTGGGGGTAGGGATCACCGGAGTCGGAGTAATGATATGCGGCCTTGGCGTCACCGTGACGTAGGGTTCATATCCGGTCGTCAGATATCTCGTCATCATGTATCCGTGCTTGCTGTCAATCCGGATATAGGACCAGCCGTCGCTGGAGCGGCGGATTTCAAGCACGGTCCGCCCCACCGGATACAGTCCCAGCACGTTGGAATTGCTCACAGCAGGGGCGCGCCTCAGCCGGACGCCCTTTCCGTTCTGGCTGGTGACATAGGCTGTCTGGTTCACTTCCGTCCACGTTCTGGCCGGGGGCACCGCGGTGGGAACCGCCGTGGGAACCGGAGGCAGCGGCGCCGGCTGATAGCCGGTGCTCAGGTAGCGGGCATCCATGTATCCGATGCGGTAATCCGAGGTCAGAACCCTGCACCATCCGCCCTCCTGGCTCAGCACCGTCACCACGGAGCCGCTGCGGTAGCTGGTGATCACCGTTGCGTCATAGCTTGGATTCGCCCGGAGGCGCAGCCATCCGCCGACCACCGTGGCATAGGTGGCCGCCAGAGCCGGAAACACCCAGCCGACGCAGATCATCACTGCCAGAATCATGGCTGAAAACACTCTTTTTTTCATGCTCCGTTCAGACCGGGCCGCGCCCGGACTTCCTCCTTTCAGCCGGGAAAAAGCCATCGGGCTTTTCCCGCCTCCCCCTCGCATCTGTGTTTATCTTATGGGATCAAAAAACAAATGTCAACATCCTGTTGAAAAGATGCTGTCTCTGCTGCCCGATGGAAAGGTTACTGCCTCTGCAGATCGCGGACAATGGGCGGAAGGATCTCCAGCACCTCCCGGATTTCCTCCTCCGTATTCAGGTCCCCGATCGTCATCCGCAGTCCGCCCCTGGACAGCTCCGGCCCCTGGCCGATGGCCGCCAGTACATGGCTCGGCTCCGCGGAGCCCGAGGTGCAGGCGCTGCCGCCCGAGCAGGCGATGCCGGCCAGATCCAGCCGCAGCAGGAGGGCTTCTCCGTCCACGCCGGGGAAGGTAAAATGAACATTCCCGGGCAGCCGCTCCGTCCTGCTTCCGTTCAGTATGGCCTCCGGAACCCTGTCCTGAATCCCCCGGATCAGCAGGTTTCTCAGTACGGCAATCCGCCCGGCCCGGGCTTCCGGATTCTCTGCGGCAGCCTCCGCCGCGATCCCCATCCCGGCAATGGCGGGCACGTTCTCCGTTCCCGCCCGCATTCCCCTTTCCTGGCTTCCGCCGTGAATCAGGCTGTCCAGCTTTGTCCCCCTGCGCACATAAAGGGCGCCGGCGCCCTTGGGTCCATGGAATTTATGGGCGCTGAGGCTCAGCAGATCCGCCTTCAGGCTGCCGACATCCACCTTCATGGCGCCGATGGCCTGAACGGCGTCGGTATGGAAAAGGATTCCGTGCTCCCGCGCGATCTCTCCGATCTCCGCCACGGGCTGCAGCGTTCCGATTTCGTTGTTCGCCGTCATGACCGAGATCAGCACCGTATCCGGCCGGATCGCCTTCCGGACAGAGTCCGGATCCACTCTTCCCTCTCCGTCCACCGGCAGAAAGGTGACCTCAAATCCCTGTTTTTCGAGCCACCGGCAGGTGTTCAGCACCGCGTGGTGCTCAATCGCTCCGGTGATCAGGTGGCGGCCCTTCCCGGCCCGGGAGAAGGCCGCTCCCTTGATCGCCCAGTTGTCGCTTTCGCTCCCGCCGGAGGTAAAATAGATCTCCTGGGGAGCGGCGCCCAGCGCCGCGGCCACGCGCTTTCGGGCCCGGTCCAGAATCCGGTGTGCTTCCCGCCCGGTTCCGTGAATGCTGGACGGATTGCCGTAGCATTCCTTCAGAGCGGACTCCATCTCCCGGAAAACCTCCGGGGAAAGCGCGGTGGTGGAGGCATTATCCAGATAAATTCGGTTCATCATCTTCTGTTCTTTCCGGATTCTTATTTGACCGGCACAAACTCCATGTCGTTCAGGAAGTCAATCGCCATCCTGATCTCATTCTCGCTGAGGGAGGCGGATGCGTCCGCGGTTTCGCTGCGCATCACCACAAACTCCACCTCATACCCCTCATAGATGGTATAGAAGTCCACGAAATCCACATCGCCCTCGATTTCCTTCACCATCATCAGCTTGGTGCCCTGGGCTGTTTCCGTGTAGGTGATTTCCGTCTGATACTCGCCGAAGGTGGATTCAATCATCGCCAGCGCTTCCGCGTCCAGATCGTTCAGCCGCTTTACATCGGCATACATTTCATCAAAAGCCACCGACAGCAGGATGTACGGTTTGTTCGCGTCCTCCGCCACGATGGTCGCCACAAAGGTACCCTCGTCCAGCGTTTCCGTGCTGGCAACCCGGTATCCCTCCGGCATGGTTCCGTTCAGCATAAAAGCTCCGTTCATATTGATCGTTCCCAGCGTATCCGCCAGCGCGCAGGCGCATCCCAGCGTCAGGGAAAGGCAAAGCAGCAAGGCAGTCAGTTTTTTCATTTTCTTACTTTCCTTTCTTCATCGTCCTTCAGGCTTCTCATTTCCGGTAAACATACTGGCGGCTGATAAAGCCGATCATCCCGGTGGATGGATCCTCCACCTGATACCAGTTGTTCATGGCCGTCAGCACGGTCAGCTCCTTGCCCTGCCGGCAGGTGGAAATCACTTCCGTCTGCATGCTGGGCGCCCAGCGCAGATTCACCCATCCGGAGGCCCGGGTCGGCCGGGCAACCACAATAAAGGGGGAAACCTTCTGGGCGGAGCGGAATTCGGCGTTCATGGCAGCGATATCCGCGGCGGTTCCGTCGGAGCTGGGCACCGGCGTGACGACGGGCTGGGGCTGCGGGCGGTATCCCGGCTGATAGTCCACCAGGAATCGGCTCTGCACATAGGCAACGCCGCCGTCCCCCGCCGCGTAGTCAATGCAGGTCCAGCCGGAGGCCATCGTCATCCGCACGCTGACGGCGGCGCCGAAGTTCAGCCGGCCGATCACATTGTTCCCCGTGGACGGCGAAGACCGCACGTTCAGGGTCTTTCCGTTGTCGGTATATACGTACATGGTCCACCCGTAACCCTCCCCCTGGGAAAAAACCGGGACCATCGTGGCCGCCAGGATCAGGGCCAGCAGCAGGGATGCAGCTCGTTTGCTCATCAGAACAACCCCCTTCTCTTTCATCAGGATCTGAACGAACGGAGTGCTCTCCGCAATTGATTCGTCTTCTGCTTCTCCGTTCACGTAGAGTATACCACAAAATGAAACAAATATGAAATATTTTTAAGTCAACTGTTACATTTCAGTCCGATAAAACTTCCCCTTGCCGGAGATTTCGTGATCATGTACAATACAGGAAGATCAGGAAATCCGTTCCGGCCGGCCCGGATGGCTGCCGGTCCCGGAGCGGATTCGCCAGGAGGAAAAACAGATGAAACCCAGACGGTCTTTCCCGGATTTCCGGTTGATACTTCTGTTGCTCTGCCTCCCCCTGCTGTTTTCCTCCGCCCCCGCGGAGGAATTCCGTCCCCGCAGTGAAACGGACGCGGACAGAAAAGCCCTGGCCTGCTTCTGCCTCTGCGCTTTTCATCCGGAATACGAGGAGGAGGAAATCGGGCTCATCCGGTGGGAACAGGAAATCACCGTCTGGGCCGGCGGCTCCCCCACCCGGGAGGATCTGCAGACGCTGGACGCCTTTCTGGCCGAACTCCAGGTCAGGGTCCCTGCCCTGCCGCCGATCCGCCGGATCCGGCAGGATACCGCGGCGATTCGCATCTGGTATGTTCCCCAGTACATGATGCGCCATTATCTGGACGGGTATGTGGAGGGAAACTGGGGATTCTTCCGCATGCAGTATCCGGACTCCCGGATCGTCTCCGCCCGGATCGGGATCGCCTCGGACTGTACCGAACAGGAGGAACGGAATCATCTGCTGCTGGAGGAGCTGACCGGCGCCCTGGGTCTGCCGGGGGATCATCTGCTCTATCGCGACAGTATTCTCTATGATCCCTGGACGCTGGTCCAGTCTCTCAGCGAGGTGGACTGGCGCATGCTGAATATGCTTTACAGTCCCAGCCTCTCCCCCGGTATGCCGGAGGACCAGGCCCGGGCCATACTGAAAGCGGAGCTGGGGCTCTGAGCGTTTCCGCTCAGCTCCCCGGCTCCGCCTTTTCCGTTTTCTCAGTTGTCCGCCAGGCTGAATCCGTTCTTCATATTCCTGCTGGCTTCCGCCAGCACGCCGTTCAGCGTTTTTCCCGTCCATTCCTTTGCCATGGCGCAGAGCTTTTCGTTCGCCTCCATCAGGACCTTTTCATCGTCGCTTTCCTTCCGGTCATATTCCGCAACGATCTGCCGCCCCTTCGCGGCGACCGCTTCCTGATAGCGGTTGATCATCTGGATGCAGCCGTTGTAATTGGGATCCGTCAGCGCGCCGATCAGCCGGCTGCTCCAGTAATAGTTCTCCGTCGAGACTTCCAGCTCCACCCTGCTCACATAGTCCGGCAGCTTCGGCACATTGGGATACAGCGGCAGGAAGGCGCCGAAGGTGGTGGAGCCGAAACAGATCCACTCCAGCCCCTTCTGCTTTTTATCCGGCCGGATCTGGCAGATGGAGGTGACCCCCGTCCGGTTGATGCCGATGGAACGATACATGCCCCGTTTTCCGGTGTTCTGATTGGTGTAGGGATTGTAGGGCGTTCCCTGATAGTGGCTGGACAGCAGGTATGCCACATCCTCCACGGCCACCTTCCGGTCCGGCACCAGGCTCCAGGGAATATTGTCGCTCTCCGGGCCGAATTCGGCGTCCGGGCCCTCCCAGCGGTGGCTTTCCGGCGTCAGGTATTTCCCCATCAGCCAGGCCCGGGGCGTGTTGTAGACATGGTCCATGTCCCGCCGGGATCCGAAGATGTCCCGGGGATTGAACTTTCCGTTCTGATTCAGATCCAGATGGTTCTCCGCGATGAACTCCCGCAGATCCTTCGAGCACAGATGGGATTCCTGCTTTCCGAAGGCATCCGCCAGGTCAAATTCGTCCAGTCCGAACTGGTTCGGCATGATGACCACCCGATCCTCGGGCACCTTCTTCGCGATCCAGTGATGCCCGCCGATGGTTTCCATCCACCAGACCTCGTTCTCATCATTGAAGGCGATGCCGTTGCTCTCATATGTGCCGTACTTTTCCAGCAGCTCCGCCAGACGCAGGACCCCTTCCCGGGCGCTGCGGATATAGGGCAGCACCAGTACGACAAAATCCTCCTCGCCGACGCCGCCGGGAATATCCTTTTCCCTGCGGGTCTTCGCCTTCCGGTATTCCACCATGGGATCCGCCGACAGCACCCGGGGATTGGAGGTGATCGTCTCCGTGGCCGTCATGCCAACCTGGGCTGCGTTGATTCCCGTGGCCGCCCACAGTCCCTCCCTGGGATCCACGTTCGGGCAGGCCGTGTACCGCATGGGATTGTCCGGCAGCTCCACCTTCACGTGGGACCGCTTGCTTTCATAGACGCGGGGCTGATTTTTCGGCTCCACGACGATCATCTTCTTGACGTCGAAATGTCCGTCATCCGTCCGGGAAATCATGGTGGAATGGTCATTGGTCGCGTTTTTTCCCACCAGCACAGTTGTACAGGCCATTTCTGCTTCCTCCCTTTCCGGACCTCCCGAAGGGAAGCCCGGGCTTTTTTTCAGTGAATTCCATAGATGGTCTTTGCATTTTCAAAGGTGGAGGCCGCCAGCTCCTCCAGGGACTCTTCCCGGATTTCCGCCAGCTTTTCCGCCACAAAGCGGACATTGGCCGGCTCGTTCCGCCGGCCCCGCACCGGTTCCGGCGCCAGGTAGGGGCTGTCCGTCTCGATCAGCAGCCGGTCCTTCGGAACCAGCAGCGCGGCTTCCCGCAGCTTCGGCGCCTTTTTGAAGGTCACCGGCCCCGCGAAAGAAATATGGTATCCCAGCTTGAGGTATTCCTTCGCAATCTCCGCGCTGCCGCTGAAGCAGTGCAGGATGCCGGGGGTCAGATGCTTCCGCATGCTTTTCATGATGTCCAGCATATCCTGGTGCGCATCCCGCACATGGAAGGCCACGCCGGTTCCCAGCTCCCAGGCCAGCTCCATCTGGATCCGGCAGACCTCCTGCTGGGTTTCCCGGGGGCTCAGATCATAATAGTAGTCCAGCCCGATCTCCCCGATGGCGTTCGCTTCCCCGCTCCGGATCCAGCCTGCCAGCGTATCCAGATCCCCTTCCCGGTATCCCTTGGCTTCATGGGGATGGATGCCGACGGCGCAGACCGCGTTCCCATGGGACTTCACGTATTCCACGCAGGCCCGGGAGGTGGCCATGTCGGAGCCGATGACCGCGTACCGCGTCACCCCGTGCTCCGCCATCCTGGCCAGCACCTCTTCCCGGTCTCCGTCAAATTTTTCCTCGTTGACATGGCAATGGCTGTCAAAAAGCTCGATCATCCGACGATCGCTCCGTCCTCGACGCCCTCGCCGACGGTCATCAGCCGCAGATTTCCGGCGCCGTCCAGCGCGGAGAGGATCATACCCTGGCTTTCGATGCCCGCGATCTTCCGGGGCGCCAGATTCGTGATGGCCACCACCTGCTTGCCCACCAGTTCCTCCGGCTGATAGTATTTCGCGATGCCGCTGAGGATGGTGCGCTCGCCGTCCGCGCCGAAGCTCAGGCGGAACTGCAGCAGCTTGCTGCTCTTCTCGACCTTGACGCATTCCAGCACCCTTGCTACCTGCATTTTGCACTGGGCGAAGGTATCGAAGGGGATTTCCGCCGGGAATTCCGGCTCCTCATGCTTCTTTTCGGCCTTCTTTTCCGCCTTCTTCTCTTCCTTTTCGGCGGCCTTCTGTTCCTTCTTTGCCGCCTTCTCGTCCTTCCCCGGGGTTCCGGCGCTGAGGGCTTCCAGCTCCTTGTTCACATCGATGCGCGGGAACAGCGCTTCGCCCTTGTGAACCCGCAGGCCTTCCGGCAGGCGGCCGAAGCTCTGGAGGGACTCCCAGGATTTCAGGCTCTCATCCGTCACACCCAGCTGCTCGAAAATCCGGGCGGGCGTGGAAGGCATCACGGGCTGAATCAGAACCGCCACGAAGCGGACGCATTCCGCCAGCGTCAGCAGTACGTTCCCCAGCAGGCCCTTTTTCTCCGGATCCTTCCCCAGCACCCAGGGCTGGGTCTGGTCGATGTACTTGTTGCATTCCCCGACCACCTTCCAGGTCTCCGCCAGGGCCTGAGAGAACTGCAGCTTGTCCATCTGCTCCTCGAAAAGCGCCGGCAGCTTCGCGCAGTGCTCCCGCAGCTCCTTGCCGATGGGCTCTTCCGTATTCTGATCCCAGGCGGGCAGCACGCCGTCGAAGTATTTTTCAATCATGGCCACGGTCCGGCTGACCAGGTTGCCCAGGTCGTTGGCCAGATCCGCGTTCATCCGGAGCAGGAAGGATTCATTGGTATAGTTTCCGTCTGCGCCGAAGGGCATCTCCCGCATCAGATAATACCGCAGCGCATCCACGCCGTACCGCGCGACGATCGGGCCGGGATATACCACGTTTCCCTTGGATTTGCTCATCCGGTCCGCTCCGAACAGCAGCCAGCCGTGCCCGAATACCTGCTTCGGCAGGGGCAGCCCCAGCGCGTGCAGCATGATGGGCCAGTAGATCGTATGGAACCGGACAATCTCCTTGCCTACCAGGTGGATATCCGCCGGCCAGTATTTCCGGAACAGCTCGTCGTGCTCCGTGCCGTAGCCCAGCGCGGTAATGTAATTGCTCAGCGCGTCAATCCAGACATACACCGTATGCTTGTCGTCGAAGTCCACCGGGATGCCCCATTTCACGCTGGTGCGGCTGACGCACAGATCCTGCAGTCCCGGGCGCAGGAAGTTGGTCAGCATCTCATTCGCCCGCTTCGCCGGCTGAATGAAGTCCGGATGGGTTTCAATATAGTCGATCAGCCAGTCCTGATACTTGCTCATCCGGAAGAAATAGCTCTCTTCCTTCATCGGCTGGCAGGGGCGTCCGCAGTCAGGGCAGACCTTCACGCCGTCCTTGTCCACCAGCTGCGTGGGCGTCCAGAAGCTTTCGCAGGGCGTGCAGTACATGCCTTCATACTCCGCCTTGTAAATATCCCCCTGCTCATAAAACTGCCGGAAGATCTTCTGAACGACCTTGGTATGGCGCTCCTCCGTGGTCCGGATGAAGTCATCATACTGGATGTCCATCAGCTTCCAGAGTTCCTTGGTTTCCGCGACAATCTTATCCACGTACTGGATGGGGGTAATGCCGGCCTCCGCCGCTTTCTTTTCGATCTTCTGGCCGTGTTCGTCCGTGCCGGTCAGGAAATAGGTGTCATATCCCTGCAGCTTCCGGAAGCGGGTCATCGTATCCGCCGCCACGGTGGTATAGGTATGGCCGATGGTCATATTCCCCGAAGGATAATAAATCGGCGTGGTAATGTAGAAGGTCTTCTTTCCGTTCGTGTTCGTCATGGTCTTCCCTGCTTTCCGGACGTCGGCATGCCGCGTCCCTTTTCTTTTTGGCGCTCCCTGCGGGGCCGGATTCTCCGGCCCTGCTGAAACAAAAAAGAGCTGTTGCGACGCAACAGCCCTCTCCAAAGCAAAACTTACTGAGCTTCGGCCGCGGTATCCACAGGATAGACGGAAACCTGCTTCTTGTCACGGCCCAGGCGCTCGAACCGAACGATGCCCGTCTCCTTGGCGAAGAGGGTGTCGTCCTTGCCGATGCCCACGTTCTGGCCGGGATGGATTTTGGTTCCGCGCTGCCGAACCAGGATGTTGCCCGCCAGAGCCAGCTGGCCGTCCGCCCGCTTCGGCCCAAGGCGCTTGGACTCGCTGTCCCGTCCGTTCCGGGTGGAGCCCATTCCTTTTTTATGAGCAAACAGCTGCAGATTCATCTTCAACATGGTCATTTCCTCCGTTCTTTGATTTCGAATTTCACATATCCGGGATACGTTTCCTGCAGATCGGAAAGGCCCTGCCCCAGCGCGCCCAGCAGCAGCTGGGCCCCTGCTTTCTGATCCTCCGTCAGCTCCGGAAGATCAAAGCTCAGCATTCCCGTTTCTTCGTCCACGTCGGGAGAAGTCCGGATTCCGAGCAGGCTTTCCATCGCGTTCACGCAGGTGATGCTCAGGGCCGAAACCCCGGCGCAGATGATGTCGCTTCCCGCCTCAGCGTATCCGCTGTGGCCGGAGGCCCGATAGCCTGTGTAACGCCCGTCTTTCCGATACAGGACCGCGGAGATCATTACGCGTTGATCGCGGTGATTTCCACCTTGGTGTAGGGCTGACGATGGCCCTGCGTCCGATGATAGTTCTTCTTGCTCTTGTACTTGTAAACCCGGATCTTTTCACCCTTGACCTGAGCCAGCACCTTGCCCTCGACCTTCGCGCCGTCCAGAACGGGATTGCCGACCTTGATTTCGCCTTCGCCGCCGACCATCAGCACATCGAAGGAAATCGCGGAATCTGCTTCCTGATTCACCTTGTCGATATAGATTACATCACCCTGGGAAACCCGATACTGCCGGCCGCCTGCCGCGATAATCGCATACATGGTCCAGCACCTCCTAAATCATACTCGCCGGGACTTCGAGGTAGCGCCAAGGCGCATTCAATAAACCTCTCCCGAGCGGCTTACCGAAATAAGTTATCACGAACCCCGGCTTCTGTCAAGGTTTTTTTCATCTTTCAGGCCTTTCCCGTCAGGATTTCCGGATCCGGGCGGCACGGCCCGGAAAGCGATGGGCCGCGGACCAGTTCTGCCACTTCAGAACGATCTGAAGGCCGGGCTTTTCCCGGGGAATCTGCAGCCTCTGCCGGACCATCCGCAGGCAGCGGAAGTAGCAGGGAAACAGGAACAGATCCGCCATGATCCAGGCTGCCGGATTGGCCAGGCAGGCTCCGTCGAATTTCATCAGCGGCACCAGCAGCAGGGCCACGGCGGTTCTGGCCGCCATTTCAAAGGCTCCCGCTCCCATGGCGACCCGGGTGTAACCCATGCCCTGGATGGACAGCCGCACAATGTTGACGAACAGCAGCGGAATATAGAAAGCCGCGTTGATGCGGATGAAGCGGGATGCCATGTTCATGACCTCCGGCTCCTTCCCCGCGTCCACAAACAGCCCCAGCAGGTGGCGGTCGGCGGCCAGGATCACCAGGAAGGCCAGCACGCAGTAAATCGTTCCCAGGATGGAGCTGGCCTTCAGCCCCTCGGTAATCCGGCTGATCTTTCCGGCGCCCATGTTCTGGCCGGAATAGGTCGCCATCGTGGTGGCCAGGGCATCAAACACACAGCAGAAAAACATGCTCAGCTTTCCCGCCGCCGCCACGGCAGCCACCGCGGTCACGCCCAGTCCGTTCACGCTCCACTGGACGATGACGCTGCCGATGGCGGTAATGGAAAACTGCAGCCCCATGGGCGCTCCGGTCATCAGCAGTCGTTTCATCAGCTTTCCGTCCGGTTTCCACTCCTCCGCGCTCATCCGCAGGATCGGGAATTTCCGCTTCATCACAATCAGGCAGCCGAGGCCGCTGACCAGCTGGCTGATCAGCGTAGCCACTGCCGCGCCCGCTACGCCCATGCCCGCATACACGATCAGCACCAGATCCAGCACCACGTTGACCAGGGAAGCCAGAATCAGGAAATACACCGGCGTCCGGCTGTCCCCCAGGGACCGCAGGATACCGCTGGCCATATTGTAGAGGATGGTCACCGGAATTCCCAGAAAGATGATCCGGATGTATGCCACGGAATCCGCGATAATCGCCTCCGGCGTGTTCATCAGCCGCAGCATGGCGGGGCAGAGCCATCCTGTCAGCGCGGCAATCACAAAGCTGACCCCCGCGCTCAGATAGGTGGAGGCCGCGACACATTTACGCACCTGGTGCTCGTCCCGGGCCCCGAAGGCCTGCGCAATGGGGATCGCGAAGCCGGAACAGGCTCCCTGGCAGAATCCGAGCACCAGGAAGTTTACCGATCCGGTGCTGCCGACCGCCGCCAGCTTGGAGGCCCCCAGGTATTTCCCCACGATGGCTGTATCCACAAAGCTGTAGAACTGCTGAAAAAGGAACCCGAACAGCAGCGGCGCTGCGAAGGACAGAATCAGCTTCATCGGAGATCCGACCGTCAGATCCCTCGTACGATTCTTCTGGGTCATGGTTTACCGTCCTGAATCCAATAAATTTATCCCGGATAGCTCGGGTCCGGGATAGCTCAAGCCCCGTCATACCCTTCTTTTTCAGGTATGCGGGGCAGTTTTATCACAGATTTCATTTGGATTCAAGAGATCTCTTTTGGTACCTTTCCCGCCGTTTTATACAGTCTTTGCCCTTCTCCCCCCGCGGCGGAAGAAATCCGCGGCGGAGACTGGCGTCTCCGGCTCCCTGCCCGGTCCGGCGGGTCTTATCCCAGCCGGGCCATCAGCTCCGTCTGATGCTCCTTCAGCCAGTCGTGCCACCGGTAGTAATCCGGAAATACGCTCAGCACCTCCCGGTAGAACCGTTCGGAATGGTTCATTTCCTTCAGATGGCACAGCTCATGCACCACCACGCTGTCGATCGCCTCCGGCGGGGTCAGCATCAGGAGTACGTTGAAGTTCAGGTTTCCCTGGGAAGAGCAGCTGCCCCATCTGGTGCGCTGGTTCCGGATGGTAATCTTCCGGGGCTGAACCCCCAGCAGTCCCGCGTAGTAGCGCACCCGTCCGGGGATATATTCGACCGCCTTCTGTCCGAGCGCATACAGCTCCTCCCTGTTCAGCGGGCGGATCGCCGCGGCTTCCCGGATCTTCTGGCGGCTTTTGGCAAGATGGGAGTCAATCCAGCTCCGCTTTTCCCGGAGCATCCGGTCAATCTCCTGCCGGGTGGCCCGGTAGGGTGCCCGCACGATCAGCTCCCCCTCACGGATTTCGAGTCCCAGCGTTCTCCTCCCGCTCCGGACCAGCCGGTAGCGCAGCGTGCCGGTGCCCTCGTTTTCCTGTCCGTTCATGCTTCTCTCTCCGTCCTCCGGTTCACTCCGCCGGCTTTTTCTTTCTCCGCTCCCTGCACCATTCCTGCAGGGGACATTCCTCGCAGAGGGGGCGCTGCGCCTTGCAGATCCGCCGCCCGTGCCAGATCAGCCAGTGATGCGCTCTGCCCCATTTTTCCCGGGGAATCAGCCGGGTCATCTGCCGCTCCGTTTCCTCCACGGTGTCCGCCCTGCACAGGCCCAGCCGGTTGCTGACCCGGAAAACATGGGTATCCACCGCGAAGGCGGGAATGCCGAAGGCGTTGGACAGTACGACGTTCGCTGTCTTTCTTCCCACGCCCGGCAGCCCGGTCAGCTCTTCCATGGTCCGGGGCACCTCTCCGCCGTGCTCGTCCCGGATGATCCGGCAGGCGGCGATGATATTTCCCGCCTTGCTCTTGAAGCCGCAGCTCTTTACCATCGGATACAGATCCTCGACCCGGGCTTCCGCCATGGCCGCCGCGTCGGGATAGCGGGCAAAGACAGCGGGAGTAACCAGGTTGACCTGCCTGTCCGTGCACTGGGCGGAAAGGATCGTTGCCACCAGCGTCTCATAGGGATTGGTAAAGTGCAGCTCCGGACCGGCTTCGGGATAGGTTTCCTCCAGCGTCTGCAGAATCTGCAGCTTTCTTTCCTTTTCAGTCATATTTTTCCTCCCGCGTCAGGCGTATTCTTCATGCTCCGGCATCCGCCCGTCTCCGTTCCGTGTCCCGGAATCGGGAAACGGCCTTCTCTCCCGGAGAAGGCCGTGATTCGTTTTATCCTTTTCTGGATTTCAGGTATCCCTTCCTGGTCAGCAGCTCCGCTGTCAGGATTCCGCCGCCCGCGGCGCCGCGGATTGTGTTGTGGCTCAGGCACACAAACCGCCAGTCGAAGATCCTGTCCTCCCGCAGGCGGCCGATGCTGACGCCGAAGCCGTTCTGGAAATCCCTGTCCAGGCGGGTCTGCGGCCGGCTGGGGTCCTCAAAATACTGCAGGAAGGGCTTCGGCGCGCTGGGCAGCTCCAGCCGCTGGGCTTCCGTCTCGTAGTTCGCCCACCGTTCCAGAATCTGTTCTTTGGTCACCTTCTTCGCGAAGCGCACGGAAACCGCCGCCATATGTCCGTCGCTGGCGGCCACCCGCAGGCACTGGGCGCTGATGACAGGCTTTTCGGCGTTCACGATCACCGGGCCGTTTCCCAGATCCTTCACGGTTCCCCAAAGCTTCAGGGGCTCCTGCTCGCTCTTCTCGTCCTCACCGCCGATGTAGGGAATGACATTGTCCACCATCTCCGGCCAGGTTTTGAAGGTTTTCCCGGCGCCGCTGATGGCCTGATAGGTGCATACGGAAACCTCCGTCGGCTCAAAGTCCAGCAGCGGAGTCAGGGCCGGCACATAGCTCTGGATGGAGCAGTTGGGCTTGACCGCGATGAATCCATGGGTGCTTCCCAGCCGCTTCCGCTGCGTCGGAATCACGTCCAGATGGGCGGCATTGATTTCCGGCACCACCATGGGAACATCCTCCAGCCCCCGGCAGGCGCTGTTGTTGCTTACCACAGGGATCTCGTGCCGGGCATACGCTTCCTCCAGCGCCCGGATCTCGTCCTTCTTCATGTCCACCGCGCAGAAGACGAAGTCCACCAGCCCGGAGATTTCATCTATTTTGGATGCGTCCATGACGGTCATCCCGGCGGCTTCCGCGGGAATGTCCCAGCTGAAAGCCCAGCGGTCACCCACCGCTTCCCGGTAGGTCTTCCCCGCGCTGCGGCTGGAAGCCGCCACACAGCTCACCTGAAACCAGGGGTGATTTGCAAGCAGGGAGATAAACCGCTGTCCGACCATGCCTGTAGCGCCGATAATCCCGGCCCGAAGCTTTTCCATCTGTTCTTCATCTTCCTTTCATCTGTCGTCCCGTTTTCGGAGGCCGGCCTGAAGAAGCCGCTCCGATCCGCTTTTTTATTCCCAGAAGAGAAGCTCGAAGCAGGGATACTTCTCCGTGTCCTCTTCGCTCTGCGTCTCATAGGGGCCGGTCAGCCGTCCGTAGAAGGTCTGCTCGCTGCCCACCACGAAGTTCGGTTCCTCCGAGGTCACGATGACGATGATGTCCTTCAGGGAACCCTTTTTGGTCTTTGTCATGGCGGCATAGATGAAGTACTCATCCCCCACATGCTGGATATCCGTGATATGGACCTTGTAGCCCATAACCCGTCCGGTGTAGGCATCCATCTTCCGCATCAGAGTGGTATAGGCCGGCTTCACCGCCTCCGCCTTGTACTGGTTCTGAATGTCCTTCTCCGTCAGCGTCCGGTTGGCGGCCCAGGTGAAGCGTCTCGTCTCATAGTTTCTCTTCTGCAGGACGAGCGTGATGCTGTATTCGCTCTGGGTATCCGTGGGAATTTTGAAGCTGAACTTTCCGGAGTTGTTCGTCCGTACGCTCTTGTCGAAGGTTTTGGCGCCTCCGCTCACGATGCACTGGATGGATACACCCTTTGTCGTTTTTCCGGACAGCACGAATTCATCGCTGTCGAACTGCTCCGGCACCTCCGTGTCCAGGCTCAGGGGAAGCAGGGTGCTCTGGTAGGTTGTGGGCTCAAACACATGCTCCGCGATGACGTTCCCGTCCTTCTCGACCGTCAGGGTCATCAGCCAGATGCCCTCCTGATCCAGCTTCACGTTCAGCTTGAACTTGCCGGATTTGGCGTTGGCGTCCGCCTCCACGCGCCGGGGCGTCGGGTTGGCATATTTCATCACCACGCCGATCAGGTGCGCTCCGGGAGTCGTGGTTCCTTCCACGGTAAAGCTGCTGGAGTTCGTCTCCTCCGGGGGCACGGAGGTAAAGGTCAGCGCGCCCCTCGTCGTCGCGGGCATCGGCAGCGTCTGATTGAAGCTCAGGGTTTTCAGAACCTTCTTCAGGCTGTTCAGGTCCTTCTCCCGAAGGCCCCTGCCGTACACCTGATAGTCCAGAATCACGGTCCAGCCGTTCTTGACCGTCTTGTCCGCGAATCCCCAGGTCGTCAGCCCGTTCACCACCCGCTTGTACTGGATCTGCAGGAAGCGCTCTCCCGAACCGCACTTGGTCCAGGCGGTCGTCTTGATATCGTATCCCTGCTCCGCATAGGCGGCGGATTTCTTTCCGTGGGAGCTCCGGAAGGCCGTCCTGGCCTGCGTGGTCTGGGCGCTGATGTCAAAATAGTTTTCCGAATCCTCGTCCTGCCGGGCCCGAATCTCCAGGCAGGCGTCCAGATCCGGCACCCAGGCCTGCAGCAGCACGCCCCGGGCCTCCCAGTCCGCCAGCACCTCCGCTTCCGTCGTATTTTTCGAAGCCAGGAGCTCCGGATGCTGGGCCAGGCTGTCCTTCTGCAGCACGATGTAGCTGTCGCTCAGCGTCACCTTGGCATAGATCGCCCCCAGGGAGTAATCCGTTGTCCCCACCGCCGCCAGCGAAGCGCCGCAGCAGACCGTCAGCAGCACGCACAGCAGCCAGAAAAACCGTTTCCGCACCAGAGGTCACCGGTCCTTTCCGTGAAAATCAATTGATTATATCAAAGAACGGCATAAAGTGCAAATACAACAGCCCCCCTTCGAAATGAAGGGGGGCCGGAAATTCCGACTGGCGGATTCCGCCGGGAGCGGATTACTCCTCGTCGTCGTCCTCGATCTTCGCGTTGGCGATGATCTTCTGCGCTTCGTTGGCAGGCACTTCCTCATAGCGCTCGAACCGCATGGTGAAGGAGCCTCTCGCCTGGGTCATGGACCGCAGATCCGTCGCGTACTTGAACATTTCGGCCTGCGGGGCTTCCGCTACCAGCAGCTGCATGGAGCCCTGCTGGTTCATGCCCATGATCCGTCCGCGGCGCTTGTTCATGTCGCCCATGATATCGCCCATATACTCGTTGGGCACCAGCACTTCCACGTGCATGATGGGCTCCAGCAGCACGGGGTTCGCCTCCATACAGCCCTTCTTGTAGGCAATGCGGGCCGCGGTCTTGAAGGCCATTTCAGAGGAGTCGACCGGATGGTAGGATCCGTCGTACAGCTTGGCCCGGATGTGCACCATGGGATATCCGGCCAGCACGCCCTTCACCAGGTTCTCCCGCAGTCCCTTTTCCACGCTGGGAATAAAGTTCCGCGGAACCACGCCGCCCACAACGGCATCCACGAACTCGAAGTCGGTGTCGCTGTCGGTGATGGGGCTGAACTCGATCCACACATCGCCGAACTGGCCGTGGCCGCCGGTCTGCTTCTTGTGCCGGCCCTGCACCTTGACGGTCTTCCGGATGGTTTCACGATAGGGAATCTTGGGATCCTGCAGCACGGCGTTGGCGCCGAACTTGGAAGCCAGCTTGTTCTTGATCACGTCCAGATGCATCTCGCCCGCGCCGGACAGCTCGGTCTCGGTGGTTTCGGTATTCTTTACGATGCGGATGGAGGGATCTTCTTCCGCCAGCCGGTTCAGGCCGCTGAACACCTTGTCTTCCTCGCCCTGCTTGGCCGCGTAGACCGCTTTGGTGAAGCAGGGTTCCGGGAATGTGATTTCAGGGTATACCACGGGGTTATTCGGATCGCACAGCGTATCACCCGTGGAGGTGAACTGCAGCTTGGCCAGGGCGCCCAGATCTCCGGCGTGGAGCTTGTCCACGTTGGTCTGCTTGTTGCCCCGCAGGCTGAACAGGCCGCCGGCCTTCTCCGTCTTTTCCTTGTTGGCGTTGTACAGCGTAGTGGAGCCGGTGATCATACCGCTGAAGACGCGGAACAGGCTCAGCTTGCCGACGAAGGGGTCCGCAATGGTCTTGAACACCAGCGCGCTGAAGGGCTCTTCATCCCTGCATTCGCGGGTCACTTCATCCCCGGTCTTCGGGTTCTTGCCCACCTGCTTCAGGCCTTCATGGGCCGGAGAGGGCAGATACTTGGCCATCAGATCCATGGTCCGGGCGATGCCGACGCCGGTCAGAGCGCTGCAGGCCACCACAGGCACAATGGAGCCGTCCTTCATGCCCTTGCGGAAGCCGTCCATGATTTCATCATGGGTCAGCTCCTCGCCTTCCAGATACTTCATCATCAGGTCATCATCCGCAGCGGCGGCCTGCTCGGTCAGATATTCAAAGGCTTCATTGATTTCGCCTTCCAGCTCCGCGGGAATCGCGACCTCAGTGCTCTTCTTGTAAGCGCCTTCATAAGCCTTCCGCTCCAGCACGTTCACCACGCCGCGGAAGGAAGCGCCCTCGCCCAGGGGCAGCAGGATCGGAACGACGCTGCTGCCGTACTTTTCACGCAGCTGGGCGACGATCTTTTCAAAATTGGCATGCTCGCGGTCCATCTGGTTCACCACGAACATCCGGCCCAGCTTGTGCTCTCCTGCATAGTCCCAGGCCTTTTCCGCGCCGACGCTCAGGCCGTTGACGCCGCCGATGACGATGACCGCCGTCTCCACAACCCGCAGGGGGCCCATCAGCTCGCCGACAAAATCAAAATATCCGGGAACATCGATGGTATTGATCACCTTTCCGGCCCAGGGAATCGGAGCGTAGCTGGCGCTGATGGAAAAACCGCGCTTTTTCTCCTCCGGATCAAAGTCGGAAACGGTCGTTCCGTCTTCCACCTTGCCCTGGCGATCCGTCACTCCGGCAGCGAAGAGCATCGCCTCCGTCAGCGTGGTTTTGCCCTCGCTGCCATGCCCCATGAGGGCAATGTTCCGAATGTTGGTGGTTACAAACTCAGCCATGGTCGTGTTCCTCCTGTTTTTACAATTTTCATTTCGATGTTCCCAGAGAAATGCGGGCTTCGTCGAAAATCATTTTCTCACACCGTTGTGTATCTTAGCATATTTCTTTCCAAAAGAAAAGGAAAAAATCCGGACATTTCGGACATTACGCCCTGCTGCTTCTGATAAGGCCCTTTTACCCGCTCTTCAATATGCACAGGGCAGCCAGTCCGCGTTTTGACCGTACTGGCTGCCCTTAGTTCTGTTTACTTCAGTTTCCTGGGTCTGTTTCCTTTCCCTTGCCCCTGTCAGAAAATCGTTTCCCTTCCGTCAAAACGATGAATCACACTTGAAGCCGCTCATTCTGCGCTTTTCCAGATGGCCACAAAGATCGTATTGTTCTTTCTGATCATGGCATTTTCGTCGCCCATCTGCAGCACAGCATCTTCAGCGGGTTCTTTCCACTCAGAAGCTTCCGGACTGATTTCGGATTCATACCATCCTGCAAATTGATATCCTTCCCTTTCATCCGGCACAGGCAGTCTGAGAGAGTGATTCTTTTCGGCAGATCTCGTGAACTTCTTGTCGTAGCCGTTTACAGAGCCACCGTTTGGATAGAAGGTTGCGCTCGCTGTGGCAGTCTGCTTCATAGCCTCCAGGTCAAGGGAGAGCAGAACTCCGCCGCCCCTCGGCACAACAAGGTAATACTCCCCGTTGGCATCCTGCAGCAGCCTCACATCCATCGGCACATCGCCGTAGACTCCCTTGAGGGTATATCCGCTGGGAATGCTCAGCTTCAACGTAACCGTTTCGCCTTCCCTGGCCACCTGATAGCCGTCCTGATCCGAAGTTCCCTCCGTAGAAATCATGTCCGTCTGGGTCGGATTGATCCGGATGATGTACTGCACCTTCTGGAGTAATTCCTTGTTCTCCTCGGTTATCTCATTGCCGTTCTCATCTGTACCGGTCTGGGTTTCAATATAGTTTCCGTCCTGATCCGGTACAATTTCCCAAACAGTCAGGGTAAGGGTATCCGTGAGAGCGGATTCCTTGACCAGTATCGCGGAATTCTCTCCGGAGACGGTGCCATCAACTAGAACATTGGTGTTTTCGGTATTGTCCAACACAATGCCTTTGTCGTCCCCGTGAACATCCCCCAGGATCTTCACATCTGTATGGCCCGACTCAGCGCGCTCTTGCCTCCACATTTTTCCTTTATCATTGTAGAAATAGTCTTCTTTTGAATTGTAATATAATTTGCTTTCTTTCTTTTCCTGAGTTTCTTCGTCGATATACGTATTTGTTCTGTACAGTTCCTCTTCCTTTATTTCGGCCGTACCTTCAAGGTACTCCCACATCATGTCCTCAGAATCAATATAAAGTCCTGTTCCTGTGGATTCAACATTGCCTGTAACGAGCATGTCAAGTTCACCTATTGCTCCCTCTTTATAAGAGCTATTGTATATTTGGATAGCTGTAGCCAATTCAGGGTCACTTACCGCTTCAGCGGTGACATCATCCATTACCGCAATGGTCAGTTTGCCATTCGCACCATCTACTGAGGCTCTGATAGCCTGAATCTCTTCAGTCTCATGATAAGTATGTGTGGTGCCATCTTCGTCCACATTCTCTACATCTTCATTAACAGGTTTTCCTTTCACATTGACTCCGCCGTCGATCTGAATTGTTTTCGTACCGTCGTTGACGTAGCTGCTGATACCCGTCACTCCGCCATTCTCAGATTCAACCTTAACTTCCCCATGGATGTCGATGGCAGTTTCACCGTTGTAGGTTTCAGACCTGATACCTGTGGCCCACTCTTTTCCGCTGGCGGTTACAGAAACGTCTCCACCTACTGTAATACTGTCAGTTCCAAGCCTGTTATCCTGATAATGGTCTATACCATAAGCGTAATCCTCGCTGTTCACTATAACATTCTTCGCAACATTGACCGCATTAACAGCATCCTTATCATTGCGTATTGTTGCATACCCTCTGTCGAACTCGCCGTTCAATGTTTCATAATAGTATACGTTCCCATTCACATCTTCGTAGGTATATGAAGCATGGTGAATTGTATTCCCATCTTCATCTTCCGAGGTTCCTTCATAATCAAGAACAAACTCAGCATCCAGCGCATCGATTTCTTCCTTGGTCATTTCATGATTGGATTTTTCAGAATAGCTCGATGCATCGATGCCGTATCTCGAGGCCGCAATATCACCCTCAACTGCGACCGTCACATTTCCTGCTTTGCTATCAATGCTTATAGCTGTTTTGTTAGCATCTGTGTCAGCAGTAATGTCGCCTCCAATCGTTGTTAATGCATTGCTTCCTTCCGTGGCGGATCCTGATACCGTTCCATTCACATTTCCATCTACATTGATGATAATATCAGAGCCAGAAGTTCTGGCTTCGGACCTTACTCTGCCAGTTACATCTTCACCAACATGAATGTTCGTCGTGCTGGCCACATCTGTCCTAGTTGTCTTGTATCCGTAATTAAATGTTCCATCCGCATTGGTGTAATAATACAGACTTACTCCATCTTCGTCTTCGTCATACCTGTAATACTGCTCTCCGTTAGAATCCGTCCCAACCAATCTGGCTTTTTCTTTGTAATCTCCTAGATCTTCCTCGCTGGACAGATACTGCTCTTCGCTGAACGATTCTGCCTTTGCAAAAATAGCTTCTCCTTCAGCTGATACACTTTTTTCAACATTCACATTGATCGTTCCGCCCCGGTTAGCGGATGATATACCCGCAGAATAACTTCCCGAAGCACTGCTTTGCGCGTTTACATTTCCACCAACTGTTACAATTAGATTACCGTTTTCCCCTGATGTTTGAGTTCGGATTCCTATTGCCTCTCCATATTCCTCGCCTGTATTCTTTACTGATGCATCACCATTAACTGCCACACTTGTATGCCCATCTTTTGTTGAAGCATTTATTGCATATGCAGTTGACCAGTTTAATTCCGCTTCATTAGTGACAGAACCCTCCACAACAATCGTTGAATTGCTACCTTCTCCTGTCGAAGACGCGCTAGCCTGACCCTTTGCATCTTTTCCAATTGTAATCTCTGAATTTGCTTTTTCGCCATTAGCTTCAGCGTTTGCACCCTCGCTACTTCCACCAACTTTTACTGTTGATGAGCTGTTATTCCCAGATGCTTCAGCTTGAATAATTCCGCTAGCATCCTTTCCAATCGTTACCTTAGCACGAGCTTCCTCACCATCTGCAGTAGCTTTTACTCCCCCACTACTTCCTCCAACTCCTATTGTTGAAGAACTCTTATCCTCTTTTGCTTCTGCCTGGACATAGCCATTGGCATCTCCGCCAACTGTAACATTGGCGCTACTGTCTGTAACGGATGATGCAGATACTCCTCCATTTACGTCTTTTTTTACTTCTA
>CAMNKK010000016.1 GCA_946542235.1 uncultured Clostridia bacterium
ACCCGGAAAAGCACGCCCCAGTAGCTGGCCCCGTCCAGGAAAGCCGCCTCCTCCAGCGAATCCGGAATGGAGGATTCCATGAAGGAGCGCAGGATGATGATATTGTAGGCGCTGAAGGCCAGGGGCAGGATCAGCGACCAGACCGTGTTCAGCAGCTTCAGGTCATTCATCAGCAGATATTCCGGAATCAGGCCGCCGCCGAAGTACATGGTGAACATATACAGGAAGGCGAAGACGCCGCGGCCCTTCAGATTCTTCTTGGTCAGCGGATAGGCCGCCAGAATGGACAGCAGCATGCCCAGGGCCGTGAAGGCGACGGTGATCAGCACCGTGATGCCCAGGGACCGCATCATGGAGGGATCCTGCAGGACCATCTTGTATCCCTCCAGGGAGAAATCCACCGGGAGGAAGAACACCTTCTGGCTGATGACCGCCCCGTTGGAGGACAGGCTCATGGCCGCCACGTGCAGGAAGGGCAGCAGGCACAGCAGCCCGACGATGACCAGCACGACAATAATGACCACATCGAAGATCCGGCTGCCGGCGGACTGCCGGACGTGCCGGTGCTTCCGGGAGGATACCGCAGTACTCATTTCTTTCTCCCTCCCTCAGATCAGGCCGCTTTCGCCCATGGACTTGGCGACGCGGTCGGAAATCAGAATCAGGATGACGCCGATCAGGTTCTGGAACAGGCCCATGGCGGTGGCGTAATGATATTTGCCGTTGGACAGGCCGACCCGGTAGATATAGGTGGAAATCACGTTGGCGCTCTTCAGCACCACATAGGGGTTGCTCAGGGAATTGACCCGCTCGAAGGAGGACCCCAGAATCCGGCCCAGATTCATGATCAGCAGGGTGACGATGGTGCCGCGGATGCCGGGCAGCGTGACATGCCAGATCTTCGCGAAGCGGCCGGCGCCGTCCACCGTGGCGGCTTCATACAGCTCGGCGGAGATCCCCGTGATGGCGGCCAGATAGATGATGGTGCCCCAGCCCATGCTCTGCCATACGCCGATGAAAATGTATACGACCTGCCAGAGGGTATTGTCCTCCAGATAGGGAACCTTGCTCCCGCCCATCCGGGTCGCGATGATATTGATCATGCCCGTTTCCGTGCGCAGCAGCATGATGAACAGGGAGGAGATGATGACCCAGGAAAGGAAGTGGGGCAGATAGATGACGGTCTGCGTGATCCGCTTGAAGGCCCTGGAGCGGACTTCGTTCAGCAGCAGGGACAGGATGATCGGCATGGTGAAGCCGAAGGCCAGATCCAGCAGATTGAGCTTCAGCGTCTGCAGAATGACGCCGACGGACTCCGCCTTGCCGAACAGATAGGTAAAATTGTCCAGGCCGTTCCATTCGCTGCCCCAGATGCCGCGCATCATCTTGAAATTCTTGAAGGCCATGACCAGCCCCGTCATGGGCCAGTATTTGAAAAGAAGGCAGAAGGCCGTGGGCAGGATCAGCATCACATACAGCGGCCAGTACCGGCGCATGTAAACGCTGAAAGTCTGTCTGTGCCTCACGGAAACAGAAGGTTTGCTCATCATGGATCCGGGCTCCTTTTTTCTTTTCCGGGCCGCGCCGGAGACGCCGCCTTCCCCGGAGGGGAAAACGCGCCGGCACCGCTTTTTGCTACCGCCTATTATAATGAACCTGCCCAAAGAAATCAAGAACCAATATCGCAACAGACGGAAAGAAAAAACACAACAGATGGAAAGCGGCGGGCCGGAAAATCAGGGCATTGCGCCGGGAATAAGCCTGTGATAGTATGTATCAAATGATCGGAAGGGAAAGGACAGAAGATGATTACGATTCCGCTGATCAGAAAAATAGCCGAGCTGTTTCTGATCCTTTTCGCGACGGCCGCCCTGGTCAAAACCGGTGTTTTCCGGGCGGACTACAGCAGGGTGCTCTCCCGGATCTCCCTGTATTTTGTGACGCCCTGCGTGGTTTTCAATTCCTTCCAGAAGGAGCTGACGGCGGAGGTGCAGCAGGGCCTGCTGATCGCGGTGGGGCTTGCGGCGGCCTTTCAGCTGATCTTTTTCCTGGCGGCGGCGATTCTGCGGCGGGTCTGGAAGGCGACGGAGGTGGAACGCGCGTCCATCGTCTTCACGAACGCGGGGAACCTGGTGATTCCGCTGGTGGCGTATGTGCTGGGGCAGGAGTGGGTGATCTATGTCAGCGCCTATATCCTGGTGTTCAATGTGATGTTCTGGACGGCGGGCATCCGGATGTTCGACAGCGGGAGCCCCTTCCGCCTCAAAAAGGTGCTGCTGAACCCCAATATCCTGGCGGTGCTGTTCGGGCTGCTGCTGCTGTTTACCGGCATCTCCCTTCCGGAGCCGGTTGCCATCGCCTTCAGCGATGTGGCGGGCATGATCGGGCCCCTCAGCATGATGATTACCGGCATGGTGGTCGGCGGCATGAAGTTTTCCGACATGTTTGCCAACCGCAGAATCTTCGGCGTCCTGTTTTTCCGGATGGTCTTCTGCTCCGGGCTGGCGGTGCTGCTCGCCGCGGTGAGCGGGCTGGCCGGCAGCACCTCCTTCGGAAAAGCCATCGTCATCATTCCGCTGCTGTCCGCCATCGCCCCCTCCGCGTCCAATATCAATCAGGTGGCCATCCTCTATAACCGGGACGCCCCCTACGCCTCCGCGATCAACGTGCTGACCACCCTGTCCTGCATTGTGACGATGCCCCTGTGGATGTGGCTGTTCGACATCCTGGCCGGAGGGTAAGAAATGATTTATACGGACCGGTATGAATCGCCCCTGGGACGCATCCTGCTGACCGGCGACGAACTGGGACTGACGGGCCTGCGGTTTGCGGAGGGGGGCGGAGCGGCCCGGGAGGGCCTGCCCCAGGGCGCGGAGACGCGCGGAAATGCGTGCCTTGACCGGGCGAAGGAATGGCTGGATATCTATTTTTCGGGCCGGGACCCGGGCTTCCGGCCGAAAATCCACCTGACGGGTTCGGATTTCCGGAACCGGGTCGGGGAGCTGCTGTGCGGGATTCCCTTCGGGGAAACGGTGACCTACGGATGGATCGCCGGCCGGATCGCGGCGGAGCGCGGAGGGGGAAGGATGTCCGCCCAGGCGGTGGGCGGCGCGGTCGGCCATAACCCGATCTGCCTGATCGTGCCCTGCCACCGGGTGGTCGGCGCCGACGGCAGCCTGACCGGGTACCGGGAAGGAATCCTGCGGAAGAAGGCCCTGCTGGAGCTGGAGGGCCACGATATGAGCCGGTTTGCCATGCCGGCGGAGAAAAAACGGTGACGCTGCCCTGCCGGGCGGGCGGCCGGAACGGAGGAAAGGGTATGACGGTTCGACAGGAATGGCTGGAGGATCTGCTGAAAATTGCGGATCCGGTGCTGGACGCCCTGAGCCGGGGCGAGCTGAAAAAAAGGATGCCGCTGGATTTTCATCCGGAGCGGGCGGCTTTCGCGCCGCTGGAGGCCTTCGGCCGCACCATGCTGGGGCTGGCCCCGTGGCTGGAGGCGGATCCGGACAGCCTGGACCCGGAGGAAAGGGCCCTGCAGACCCGAACTCGGGAAAAGGCGCTTCAGTGCATCGACCGGGCGACGGATCCGGAATCACCGGACTACATGGTGTTCGACCGGGGCGGCCAGCCGCTGGTGGACACGGCCTTCCTGGCCCACGCGGTGCTGCGGGCGCCGGGGGCGCTGGCCGGCGCCCTGACGCCCCGGGTGCGCGGGCAGCTGGCCGACGCCTTCCGGGCGTCCCGGAGGATTCCTTCCATCAGCACCAACTGGCTGTTTTTTACGGCGATGGTGGAGGCCGGGCTGCACGCGCTGGGAGAGGAATATGACCCCATGCGCCTGCTGACGGCGCTGCGGTGCTTTCAGGGCTGGTACGTGGGGGACGGCCTGTACGGGGACGGGCCCAGCTTCCACTTCGACTATTACAACAGCTTTGTGATCCAGCCGATGTATGCGGACATCGTCAACCGGATGGCCGGGGAGCACCCGGAGATCCGGGCCATGCAGGAGACGGTGAACGCCCGGGCCGCCCGGTACGCCTCGATTCTGGAGCGGCTGATCGGCCCGGAGGGAAGCTACCCGGTGGTGGGGCGCTCCATCTGCTACCGGTTCGGCGCGTTCCAGATGCTCGCCCAGGCGGCGCTGCAGCACCGGCTGGAGCCCGGCCTGACCCCGGCGGGGGTGCGGTGCGGCCTGACGGCGGTGATCCGCCGGGTGATGGGCGCGGAGGACATGTTCGACGGAGAGGGATGGCTGACGCCCGGCGTATACGGGCGGCAGCCGGAACTGGCCGAGAGCTATATCAACATCGGCAGCCTCTATCTGTGCAGCGCGGTGTTCCTGCCCCTGGGGCTGAGCCCCCGGGATC
Organism: uncultured Clostridia bacterium; assembly: GCA_946542235.1. Classification (GTDB taxonomy): domain Bacteria; phylum Bacillota; class Clostridia; order Christensenellales; family Aristaeellaceae; genus Aristaeella. The sequence goes on from CAMNKK010000016.1 coordinate 4,371, forward strand.
CCTTCTGGTCGGATCCGGACGCGGACTGGACCGGCCGGACCGTGTGGCAGGGCGGGCACATCGCCATCGATCACGCGGAGGACTGAAGGGGAAAGGAGGATACGCATGAGCGAGCGGAAGGCGGACCTGAAGGAAAAGGAGTGGGCGGACAGCATCCCGGAGACCGGGACCGATGATGCCCCCGAACCCTATGAGGAGACCTACCGGGACGGCAGCGCGAAAAACGAATGCTGGAACGACCGGGATCGGGACTGACAGCGGCCCGGAGGAAGCGGCGCCGCAAAGCGGGATCAATAGGGAGAAGAGGTGAGGACCATGATTCTGAATATTCTGCTCTCCGCCTTTTTCGGAGGGACCGACTCGTTTACGATTGTCACAAGCCTGCTGTACATGGTCGGCCTGTGGAAGATGTTCGAAAAATCCGGCGTCAGGGGCTGGTGGGCGTTCGTTCCCGGGGCAAGGGAATATCAGCTGAGCCGCTGCGCGGGGCGCGAATCCGAGGGGCGCGGCTGGTCGATTACCGCGGTGGCCATGACGGTGAGCGCCGTGGTCAGCCAGATCGTGGTACCGACCTCGAACAGCGAATACGTCTCGGCGACGGACATCGTCATGATGACCGTGGATCTGGCCCTCGCCGTGACGCAGCTCGTCTTCGCGATCCGGGTGTATTCCGGGCTGATCGAGGTCTACGGCGTCCGCAGGCGCTGGATGTGGCTGTGGGTGCTGCCGACCAGCTGCATCGTCGCCTGCGTCTGGGGCTTCAGCAAAAAGTTTCAGCCCGCCTGGAAGGTGGAGGATATCCGGGCCGAGATGGCCCGGCTGGCCAGCCACGGAAGCGCGACCGTCATGGACGAGGGCCTGACCGTGAACCTGGAGGAGCGGAGCGCCACGGAATTCTTCCAGAAGAAGGTGCTGCTGCGGGATATCCACATGGCGATTCCCCAGGGGCATATGGTGCTGCTGCTGGGCGGCTCCGGCGCCGGCAAGACCACCTACCTGAACGCCATCAACGGCTATGAAAAGGCGAAGGCCGAGGTCATGCTGAACGGGAACAACATGTACACCCAGTACAGGAAGATGCAGTACGAGGTGGGCTTCGTGCCTCAGACGGAGATGATGCGCGGCAAGGACACCGTGCTGAACACGCTGCTGGACGCGGCGAAGCTGCGCCTGCCCAAGGAGGTCACCCCGGCCCAGCGCCGGGATCGGGTGAACGAGGTCATGGAGATCTTCGGGCTGCTTCCGGTGCAGAACAACCTGGTGGAGAAGCTTTCCGGCGGGCAGAAGAAACGCCTTTCCATTTCCATGGAATTTATTTCCAACCCCTCGCTGTTCATCCTCGACGAGCCGGACTCCGGCCTGGACGGCGTCATGGCCCGGGAGCTGTTTGAGCAGCTGCGGAAAATCGCGGATACCGGCAAGATCGTCATTGTCATTACCCATACGCCGGACCGGGTCATCGACCTGTTCGACGATGTGATCGTGCTGGCGAAGGACAGCGCCCGCACGGGCCGGCTGGCCTTCTACGGCAGCATTGAGGACGCCCGGAAGTTCTTCGGGCGGGACCGGATGGAGGAGATTGTCAAGGCCGTCAACCGCAGGGAGGAAGGCGGCGACGGACTGGCGGACGAATTCGTGATGAAGTACGCGGAGGTGCAGCATGTCTGAGACGGTTGCAAACAGAAAAAAAAGCCGCCTGCAGATCCGCTATCGGGGACGCAGCGCCCAGGTCTGGATTTATCTGGGAAAGATGCTGAGAATGTTCATCTACCAGAATGACTGGAAGGTGCTGCCCATGGCGGCGCTGATTGCGGGGCTGGTGGGCATGGTGATCCGGACCCGGCTGTTCGTGACCATGGAAGGCACGCTGATGGGCGCCTTCGCCCTGGTCATGGTCTGCATCTGGAACGGATGCTTCAACTCCATCCAGGTCATCTGCCGGGAGCGGGACGTGATCAAGCGGGAGCACCGCTCCGGGATGCACATCTCCTCCTATATCCGGGCCCACATGATCTATCAGGCGCTGCTCTGCCTGCTGCAGACGGCGGTCACCATCTACATCACCCTGATGGTGGGCGTGAAGTACGAGGGCCCCGGGCTGGTGACGCCGTTCCTGATCGTGGATTTCGGCATTTCCATGTTCCTGATCGCCTACGCGTCGGATATGCTGGCCCTGTGGATCTCCTCGCTGTCGAAAAGCACCACGACGGCCATGACCATCATGCCCTTCGTGCTGATTTTCCAGCTGGTGTTCTCCGGCGGCATGATGTCCCTGCCGGCCTGGACGAACAGCATCACGCCGCTGACCATCTCCAACCCGGCGCTGAAGGTGCTGGCCACCCAGAGCAACTATAACAGCCGCCCGGTGATGACCGTATGGAACACCCTGAACGGCATGAAGGACCGGGAGGTCTCCGCCACCGTGACCCTGGGCCAGGCGATGGATCTGCTGCAGAAGGAGGACAACCCCTTCATTTCGGATTTCCGCGCCATGGAGCTGAGCGGGAGCATCACCGTGGGGAACCTGCTGGACGGGGTCGCGGAAAGCCCGGAGGTGCAGGCCCACCGGGAGGACAGCCATACCTTCACCAGCACCGTGGGCGGGATCGTGGACATGATCGGCGCCGACCGGGTGAAGGATCTGCTGCAGAACGGGATCGCGGAGGCCAGCCAGATTCCGGATTATGAATATACGACGGAAAATGTCGTGGAATACTGGCTGCGGCTGATTCTGTTCGTGATTGTGTTTGCCGCCCTTTCCATCATTACCCTGGAATTCATCGACAGGGACAGGCGATAACCGGAAAGGGGACCGGAGACCGGGTGCGGAGGCAAAGATCCGCCCCCGGTTTTCGTTTACTCTTTTTCCCTGTAAAGCTCCACCATCTGGCGGATCCTTTTCTCCGGCTTGACCAGCTCCATCAGGGAGTCCCCCCGATGCATCCGGTCAATCAGGGCCGCGATATAGCGGGCCATGCCGATGGAGAAGTAATATTCTTTTTCCAGCAGCTCCGGCTTCTGATACACCAGATCGGTGGTAAACAGCCGGTCGAAGCAGCCCTCCGCATAGGCCTGATCGAATTTATCCATCCCGCCCGTGAAGAGGCCGAAGGTCGCGAAGAGGAACACGCGGCGCGCGCCCCTGCCCCCTTCTTTTTTTGAAACGTTTTAAATTTTTTTGAATGCCTGTCTTGACAAACCTGCGGAGCCATGATAGAGTGGCATTGAAATTAAAACGTTTTAAATTTAATAGTCGGATTTTTTAACAATGTTCAATTTTCAAGGAGGAAGACCGTGTACCAGCAGAATGCTTCCGCGCCGTCCGGACGGCGCGAAACGGTGCGCCGGACGAAAAGGAACCGGATTTACTGCCTCGGCCTGTGCGCGCTGTTGATTCTGATGCTCTTTATGCCTGTTTTCAGCTGGATCCGCGCGGTGAACACGGAGGAGCTGTACGGGGTCATGAACCTGAAGGCGTCCGTGGTCAAAAAGCTGACGGCGGATCATTCCGTGCTGACCTTCCTGTCCTTTGTGGAAACCAGCAAGCAGGGCGTGCTGGGATTCTGGGCGTTTCTGCTGCTGATCGTCTCCGCCGCGGCCATCGTCTTCTGCCTGCTGACCTTTGCGGTGTATCTGCGGGGGAGCGGGAGGCAGGCCGAAAAGGGAATGCTGCGGACCTTCTCCGTATTTCAGAAGGGAATGTGCTTCTCCTTCCTCGCTGCCGCCGGAACCGTCGGCCTGATTCTGTATGCCAACGCGCATTACGGAATGACGGGCTTCCTGCCCGGGTTCGCGCCCTGCGCCGTGCTGGCGCTGAGCGCCGCCGGATATGCGGTCAGCAAGCGGCTGGAGAAGGAAGAACGCATCCTTTACCGGGAGCACGGCTTCCTCCGGGAGCTTCGGAAAAACTGGGTGCTGTTCCTTTTCCTGGTTCCCTGCTTTGTCTTTTTCCTGATCAACAACTATCTGCCCATGACCGGCATCTACTTTGCCTTTACCCAGTTCAACTTCCGGGACCATCTTTTTGCCAGCCCCTTCGTGGGATTCAAGAATTTTGAATTCCTGGTCCGGTCCGAGATCCTGCACCTGACCCAGAACACCATCCTGTACAATATCGTCTTCATCGTGGTGGGCAATGTGCTGCAGATCTTCTTTGCCATCCTGATCTCCCATGTGACGAACCGGTATCTCCGCAAGACCTCCCAGACCATGATCTTTATGCCCTACTTCGTTTCCTACGTGATCCTGCGGGTTCTGGTGTTCAACATGTTCGAGTATGAGGTGGGACTGGTGAACAGCTTTGTCACCTCCCTGGGCATGGAGCGCATCGATTTTTACAACACGCCCCATTACTGGCCCTGGCTGATCACCTTCTTCTACCTCTGGAAAAACATCGGCTACGGCATGGTGGTGTATCTGGCCACGATTACCGGCATCAGCACGGAGTTTTACGAAGCGGCGCAGATCGACGGGGCGAACATCTATCAGCAGATCAGGTATATCACGATCCCCCTGCTGAAGCCGACCTTCATCATTCTGCTGCTCTACGCCCTGGGCGGCATCATGAAGGGACAGTTTGAGCTGTTCTACCAGCTGATCGGCAATAACGGCATGCTGTTCAACGCGACGGATATCTTTGACACCTATGTCTACCGCATCACCACCACCCAGCCGCTGAGCATGGGGCTTGGCACCGCGGCGGGCCTTTTCCAGTCGCTGTTCGGGTTTGTTCTGATCATGGTGACCAACATGTGCATCAAGTTCAAAAACCCGGAATACGCGCTGTTCTGAGACGGAGGAGGTAAACATGAACAAGATCAAGGACCGATCCACGATCCCGTTCCATATCGTGAAGGCCGTGCTGCTGACCCTTCTTTCCATCCTCTGTGTCCTGCCCTTTGTCGTGATCATCTCCGGATCCCTGACGGATAACCTGACGATCCTGCGGGACGGCTTCAGCATTCTTCCCCGGAACCTGACCGCGGAGGCGTACCGGACCATCTTCCGGTCCCCCGCGGGCATCATCCAGGCCTATAAGATGAATTTCTACTATACCTTTATGGGAACGGCCCTGGGGCTGCTGGTCATCACCCTGACCGCCTACGTGATTTCCCGGAAGGATTTCAAATACCGCAACCATGTTTCCTTCCTGATCTATTTCACCACCATCTTCGGCGGCGGCATGATCCCCTGGTATATGATGTACACCAATGTGCTGAACCTGCGCGGCACCACGCTGGCCATCTGGTTTCCGGCGCTGATGTCCCCGTTCCTGGTGATCCTGATGCGCACCTTCATCACCGGCTCCGTGCCGGACGCGGTGGTGGAATCCGCCAAGATCGACGGCGCGGGCCACTGGACCATCTTCTGGAAAATCGTGCTGCCGGTTCTGGGGCCCGGCCTGGCGACGGTGGGGCTGTTTCAGGCGCTGGGCTACTGGAACGACTGGTACCGCTCCTCCATGTTTTCCACCTCCAGCGAAACCTGGTCCCTGCAGTTCTACCTCTATGACATGGTCAACTCCACCCTGGCCATGCGCCAGATGGCCCAGAACGTCAATATCAACACCGCCGAGCTGCCGACCCAGACGGTGAAGCTGGCGATGGCGGTGGTCGCCACCGGCCCGGTGCTGCTGTTCTATCCCTTCGTGCAGCGGTACTTTGTCGAGGGCATTACGATCGGCGCGGTGAAGGGATGAGCCTTCCCCTTCCCAATCGGTTCTGAGGGCGGTATGCCTTCATGATAAAGAATGAAAAAAACAAAAAGGAGGATTCCCATGAAACACCTGAAAAAAACCCTGAGTATCCTGCTGGCCCTGGCCCTGTGCCTGGCTCTCGTTCCCGCGGCTTTCGCCGCGGACGACATGGCGGAGGAAGCCAATCTGGTTTTCTATGTCATGGGCGACGCGCCGCAGGATGAGCAGATGGTGGAAGAAGCCATCAACGCTATTCTGAAGGAAAAGTTCAACGCGACCGTCGATTTCCAGTTTTCCACCTGGACGGACTTCAGCCTGAAATACAACAACCAGCTGACCAGCGGCGGCGCGGATCTGATCTACATCGCCAACTGGCTGAACTACGGCCTGCTGGCCCGGGCCGGCGCCTTCCTGGAGCTGGACGATCTGCTGAACGAGTACGCGCCCGAGCTGCGCGCCCTGGCGGGAGAGGACATGCTGAACATGTGCCGCGTGGAAGGCGAGCTGTACGCCGTGCCCGCGCTGTGGCCGGAATACGTTCCGCTGGGCATCAAGTACCGCGAGGATCTGCGGGCCAAGTATGACCTGCCCTATCCGGACAGCATCGAGAACATCGAGGCGTACTTCGCGGGCGTGAAGGCCAATGAGCCCGATCAGCCCATCCTGCGCTGCACCACCAGCGAGAGCGCCAGCTCCCTGTTTGTGGCGTTTGACGCGGCGACCATCCTGAACATCAAGTATCCCTGGTCCGGCAACAACGGCCTGCCCTACGGCCTGGCCTCCAATTATGACACGCCGGATCAGGTCTACGACTACTGGTTCTCGGATGACTTCACCGAAGACATGAAGCTGATGAAGAAATGGGCGGACATGGGCTTCTGGTCCAAGAGCGCCCTGAGCGACAGCAACGACAGCGAAGCCTATGACAACGGCCTGTGCATCGCCGAGGTGGCCGGCATGAACCCCAACAAGCAGATCTCCTCCGCCAACAACTTCGCGAAGGATCATCCCGAATGGGAAAGCGCCTATATCGCCTACGGCGAGGTCACGGGCGTCATGTACCCCGGCCATGCCACCCAGAACGGCACCGCCATCGTCCGCGGAACCAAATATCCGGAGCGCTGCGCCATGGTGCTGAACTACATGATGACCAACGAGGAAATGAACGACCTGGTTCAGTACGGCATCAAGGGCGTGCACTACGACGTGGTGGACGGCGTGTATCAGAACCTGAGCGAAAACTTCCGGTACGAGAACTTCAATACCTGGAATCTGCGGGTGAACGAATACAAGCTGCCGCAGGAATCCGACGTCGCCCTGCAGGCCATGTTCGACAAGTACAACGAGATCGCTCAGAAGAGCAAGTTCCCGAACGTGAACATCTACGGCGGCTTCACCGAGGACTACACCGAGTATGAATTCCAGCGCACCGCGGTGTCCAACGTCATGCGGCAGTATCTGGCGCCCCTGCAGGCGGGCCTGGTGGACGATGTGGACGCGGCCGTGGCCGAATTCCGCCAGAAGGTGACGGAAGCCGGACTGCAGGAATGCCGCGACGGCTTCACCGAGCAGTGGCTGGATTATTGCACGGAGTACGGCTACCAATAATCGGAGATTTATGATAAAATAACCCCGAATCTGCCGGAGAGGGATTTCTCTCCGGCAGACTCTTCAAAGAGACGGAGACGCGCAGCATGAAGAAAAGCATCAGCCGGAGCCGCGTGGAAGGCTTCCTGGATACGGACGGACGCCGGATTGTCAACGGGGAAGGAAAAGAGATTCTCCTGATGGGCTGGGGCCTCGGGAACTGGCTTCTCTGCGAGGGATACATGTGGCTGGCTTCCGGCCTGCCCCGGTTCGACCGGCCGCGCCGGATCGAGACGGTCATCGAAGAGCTGACCGGGAAGGCCTGGGCGGACAGGTTCTGGAAGAAATTCAGGGAAAACTATATTACCGAGAGCGACATCCAGATGATGGCGGACATGGGGTACAATTCGGTCCGCATCCCCATCAACTCCCGGCTGTTCCTCCGGGAAGGCCCGGGCGTGGTTTTCGAGAGCGAAGGCTTCGCGTGCCTGGACCGGGTGATCGACTGGTGCGAGCAGTACCGCCTCTATGCCTTTATCGACCTTCACGGAGCCCCCGGCGGGCAGACCGGCGCCAACATCGACGATTCCGTGGACGATATGTGCCGGCTGCTGATGGACGACGATCAGTTTGAAAAGGGCCTGTGCCTGTGGGAAAAGATCGCGGAGCGGTACAGGGACCGCTGGATCGTCGGCGGATATGATCTGCTGAACGAGCCGGTGCGCCCCGTCCGTTTCGAGGGGGACAGGGATCTGGAATCCTATGTGCCCCGGCTGAAGGAATTCTACGAGCAGTGCATCGCCCGCATCCGCAGGATTGACCCGCGGCACCTGATCACGCTGGAGGGGCATCACTGGGCCACGGAAACATCGATCTTTACCCATGTTTACGATCCCAGGATGGTGATCCATTTCCACCGCTACGGATGCAGCCCGGATCTTTCCGCCTTCCAGCCGTGGCTGGATCTGTCCGAAAGGCTGAACGTGCCGCTGTGGCTCGGGGAAACCGGGGAAAACACGATGGAATGGTTCTCCGCCATGATGCCGCTGGCGGCCAGCCTGAATATCGGCGTGAACATGTGGCCCTGGAAGAAAATGAACTGCCTGAACTCCCCCTGCTCGGTGATTCCGCCGGCGGAATGGCAGCAGATTCTGGAGTACGTCCGCAGCGGCCTGCATCCGGGATATGAGAAAGCGCAGAAAATTCTGGGCGAATATCTGAAGAACATGCGGGTGGAAAACTGCATGATCAACGAAAAGCTGGCGGCCAACGTGTTCCGTCTGCCGGGGTGCGTCATCGCGGGAACGGACTTTGACGAGCTGCCCGGGCCGGGCCGGTCCTACAGCCATGCCGGGCCCGCCGGGAATGCCACGGAATACCGCCGGAACACGGGGATGGAGCTGTTCTGCCGGTATCCGGACCGGGAAAGGCGCTTCCCCTTTGACGGGGAATGGGCGAAATATGTGCTGCGGCTGAAGGCCGGGGAGTTTGCCTGCTATTCCCTGTATGACGTAACCGTGCTGTCCCGGCTGGAGGTCGCCTGCTATGCCTCGGAGGAGACGGTGCTGGAAATCTGGCAGGATGACGCGCTGCTGGGGCGGTTCGACCTGAGCGTCACCGAGCGCAGGCAAATCCTTTCCAGCATGCATCTGAACAACGCGGAAGCCTGCGTGCTGAAGCTGAAAACCGTACGGGGCTGCGCGGACATTGAAGCGCTGATCACGGATACGGATACCTGACGGAAATCTGTCATCACCGGAAGGAAGAGCTTATCATGAGCAAGATTACAATCAGGGATGTGGCCAGGGAGGCGGGGGTATCCATCGCGACGGTATCCAACGCGCTCAACGGTTCGGACGCCGTCAAGCCGAAGACCCGGGAGCACGTGCTGGAGGCGGCAAAGCGGCTGCGCTATATTCCCAATGTCAACGGCCGCCAGCTCCGCGCCGCCCAGACCCACAATATCGGCCTGTTTCTCACTTCCATGACCGGCAGCTACTTCGGTGATATGGCGGATTCCATTCATTATCTGTGCCAGAAGTACGGATATGACCTTCAGATCTTTATCGTGGATGAAAACAAATCCCCCCTGCCCCGGCTTCAGAACCAGAGCATTGACGGCGCCATCATGATGTTCGGCGGGCTGACCGACGGGGACAAGCAGCAGCTGATGAAAGGACCGCTCCCGATCGTGTTTGTGGATCAGGAGATATCGGGTCCGAATATTTCCAGCGTGATCTATGAATCCTGTGAGCATGGGCGCATGGCCGCGGAGTATCTGCTGGGCCTGGGGCACCGGAACATGATGCATATCTTCGGCGTGCCCAACAACTATGACAGCATACAGCGGCTGAAGGGTTTTTCGGACAGGCTCCGGGAAGCGGGATTTCCGCTGCGGGAGGAAAACATCCTGGCCGGCCGGTTTGAGCGCGCGGCCGCCTACCGCTCCATGCACCGCTATCTGCAGGAAGGCAACCGGCTTCCGGACGCGGTCTTTGCCGCGAACGACCTCAGCGCCATCGGCTGCATGGAGGCGCTGAAGGAATACGGCATCCGGGTGCCGGAGGACATCAGCATCCTGGGCTGCGACGATCATATCCTCTCCGGATATGTCACGCCCGCCCTGACGACCATCCGCACCCACATGGAGCAGATGGGGGTGGAGGCCGCCCGGGAGATCGTCCGCCTCATGGCCGAAAAAGACGGACGGATTATCCGCCTTCCGGGGGATCTCATCGTCCGGCATTCCTGCAGGATCCGATAAAGCAAAACAGAAAGGACCGACGCCCATGAAACAGTACACCACATTGTTCCAAAGCGGCCGGAAAGCGTCCGAGTGCCTGGAGCTGCGGGCGGATCCGGATCGGAGAGGCCAGGAAAAGGACCTGATCAATCTCTATCCGCAGGTCCGGTATCAGCAGGTGGAAGGCTTCGGCGGCGCGTTTACGGACGCGGCCGGCTATGTGTTTTCCCTGATGCCGGAAGCGCTGCAGGAGCAGTTTCTGCGGGACTGCTTTTCTCCCGAGGGCCTGAACTATTCCTTCGGGCGCACCTCCATCGACAGCTGCGATTTCTCCTGCGGGATGTACGCCGCCGATGACACGGCGGGGGACACGGAGCTGCGGCATTTCAGCCTCGAGCGCCCGATGCGCTATGTGCTCCCGCTGTACCTGCGGGCCGCGGAAACGGCGGGAAAGCCGATCCAGATGATGATGACGCCCTGGTCGCCGCCGGCCTGGATGAAAACCAACGGCTCCCGGACGGGCGGCGGACAGCTGAAAAAGGAGTACTACCCCCTGTGGGCGGAATACATCTGCCGCTATCTTCTGGAGGCGGAGAAGGCCGGCATGAAGGTGCGGTTCCTCTCCTCCCAGAACGAGCCCAAGGCCGTCCAGACCTGGGATTCCTGCCTGTTTGACGGAGCCGGGGAGCGGGAATTCATTCGCGGCAGCCTTGCTCCCGCCCTGCGGAAGCACGGCCTGTCCCACGTATCCCTCCTGATCTGGGACCACAACAAGGAGCGGGCCTACGAGCGGGCCTGCGAAACCATCTGCGACGGGGAAATGCGCGGCCTGGTGGACGGCATCGCGGTCCACTGGTACAGCGGCGATCATTTCGAGGCGCTGCAGATGATCCGGGACCGGTTCCCCGAAAAGCGCATCGTGTTCTCGGAGGCCTGCGTGGAGTACAGCATCTACCGGGGGGACAACCAGCTGCGCAACGCCCGGATGTATGCCCATGAGCTGATCGGCAGCCTGAACCACGGGCTGAACGTGTTTCTGGACTGGAACATGCTGCTGGATGAGCAGGGCGGGCCGAACCATGTCGGGAACTACTGCGACGCTCCGATCATGTACAATACCCGCACCGGCGAACTGACGCGGAACCTGTCCTGGGACTATATTGCGCATTTCAGCAGATATATGCGGCCCGGCGCCGTACGAATCGGGCTCAGCCGCTTCAGCTCCTGCCTGGAGGCCGCCGCGGCGCAGAATCCCGACGGAAGCGTCTGCGTCACGGTGATGAATCCGGGGGACCGGGATGTGCCTTTTTTCCTCCGGACGGGAGACCGGGTCTGGCCGGCGCTTCAGAAAGGGGACAGCATCAGCACCTACGTCTTTTCGCCCGGGGAAGCCGGATAACCGTTCCCGCAGCCAGGCCCTCCGGCCTGGCTGCTTTGCGTCCGGGGAGGTTTTCCGCGCCCTCCCGTCCGGCCTGCGTCCCGGGAGATTTGCAGCCGCCGAATTTTGCGTCCGGAGGACATCCGTGTTGCTTCCGGCCGCTTTTTCATGTAAAATTACAGACAGGCGCGATCAGAATCCGGCAGGCGCCCTGCGCCGCCGGTCAAGGAGGATACATCCATGGCAGATCACGGAAATTCCAACCGAATCACCCGGGAATATCTGGATTCCCTGCTGATTGAAACCCGGTATATGGACGCGGCGGTCCCGGATATCCGCTGCACGCTCTTCGGGCAGACCTTTGCCTCCCCGATTATGACGGCCGCCCTCAGCCACCTGGATCATTTCATGTTTCCGGGCGCGGCGGAGGCGCTGGCCCGCGGCGCGAAGGAGGCCGGCGCAATCCTCTGGTGGGGCATGGCGGAAGAGGAGGAGGTCAGCCGCCTGGCCGGGTACGGCGCGCCGATGATCGAAATCATCAAGCCCTATGCCGACAGGGAGCTCATCTATCGCAGGATCCGGCACGCGGAGGAGACCGGCCTGCTGGCGGTGGGCATTGACATTGATCATCCCTTCGCGGAGGACGGCAGCCCGGACCGGGTCGACGGTCAGCTCATGGCGCCCCTGGGGACCGCGGAGCTGGCGGACATCACCCGGGCAACCCGCCTGCCGGTGATCATCAAGGGCGTGCTCAGCCTGCAGGATACGGAGCGCTGCCTGAGCGCGGGGGCCGGCGGGCTGGTGCTGTCCCACCACAATAACCGGATCGGATACGCGGTTCCCCCGCTGGCCGTGCTGCCGGCAATCGCAGAGAAGGTGAACGGCCGCGTACCGCTGTTTGCGGACTGTGAAATACAGACCGGAATGGACGCCTTCAAGGCCCTGAGCCTGGGGGCGGCCGGCGTGTGCATCGGACGGCCGCTGATGACGGCCATCAAGGAGGATCCGGAGCACGGCGTGCGGGACTATCTGCTGCGGGCCAACCGGGAGCTGAAAAAGGCCATGGCCTATACCGGCCGCGCGACCCTCGCCGACATGGATCCCACCGTGATTCACCGGCTGTAAGCGGCACGGAAATCGACTGCCGCCGGGCAGAAACCGGCGGAGGCGGCCTCCGGGAGGCCGTCCGTTCAGGAATGAAAGAGGCGCTTGCTATTGAAGAAGATTCAGATCTCGGACCATTTTACGGCGCGGAAGCTGCTGCTGTTTGCCCTGCCCAGCATCGGCATGGAGCTGGTGGACAACACCTACCAGGTGGCGGACGGGTACTTCATCTCCAACTTTATCGGGGAGAACGCCTTCGAAGCGGAAAACCTGATCTTCCCGCCGCTGCTCATCGTGATGTACGTGGGGCTCATGTTCGGCACCGGCGCGAGCGCGCTGATTTCCAGGGAGCTGGGCGAGGGAAGAGAGGAGAAGGCCAGAAGCATTCTGAGCCTGGTGATCATCACGCTCGCCGCGCTGGGAATTGTGCTGTCCGCCGCGCTGTATTTCCTGCTGCCCGATCTCGCCCGATGGGTGGGGGCTTCCGAAGCCCTGGCCCCGGACTGCGTGACCTACGGCAGGGTGCTGGCGTTTTTCATGCCTTTCCAGATGCTTTCCATGGCCTTCCATCCGCTGCTGATCACCGCGGACCGCCCCGGGCTGGGACTGGTGACCACCATTGCCAACGCGGCGGCCAACATCCTGCTGGACTGGGCCTTTGTGGCCGGATTCGGATGGGGCATGCGGGGAGCGGCCGTGGCGACCGGCCTGGCCTGGGTGGTCAGCGCCGTCATTCCGCTGTGCTTCTTCGCGAACCGGAAACAGGCCCTGCATTTTGCGCGCCCGGTCTTTGATCCCGGCGCGCTGGGGAAAACCCTGTACAACGGCGCGTCGGAGATGGTTACCGCAGTGGCCTACGCCGTCGTTGCGCTGATCTTCAACCTGCAGATGCTGCGGTATCTGGGCGGGGACGGCGTCGGCGCCTACGCCGTGAGCGAGTATGTGGGCGGCCTGTTTTCCGCGGTGTTCTACGGCATCAGCATGAGCGCCGTGCCGGTGGTGGGCTATCATCTGGGAAAGAAGAACACGGAGGAGCTTCACAGCCTCCGGCGGAGCGGCATGCTGCTGAACGGCGCCTTCGGCGTCGCCATGACCGCGCTGTGCCTGATGCTGGCGGAGCCCATTGCCCGCTTCTTTGTAGGGTATAACCCGGAGCTGACCGCGCTGGCGGCGAGGGCGCTGCGGATGATCTGCCCCAGCTTCCTGCTGGGCGGGATCACGGTCTATGCTTCCTCCTATTTCACCGGGCTGAATCAGGGCACCGCCTCCCTGGCTGTCGCAGCGGTCAAGGGCCTGGCGGGCCCGCTGGCCATGGTTTATCTGCTGCCGCTGGCTATGGGCAGCGACGGGCTGTGGCTTTCCGCGCCCGCGGCGGAGGTGCTGGCCCTGGGAACGGCGGCGGTCTGCTTCCTGTGGTGGAGCAAAAACGAGCACAGAAAGATTCACGAGGAGACCCTTACGGAGACTGCCGGCTGACCCGGCGGGACACATCAAAGGAGTGCACAGCATGGAAACCTATGTAAAGCAGTTTCTGAATCAGGCGCGGAGATTCCCGAAGCATCCGGCGGCGCTGGATATTCAGGGCGCGATGACCTATGACCGCCTGAACAGGCTTTCCGCCTGCCTTGCGGAACGCATTCTGAAGGAGCTGGGCGGGGAAGACCGCCGCGGACGGATTGCCGTGCATCTTCCCCGGACCAAGGCGTTTGCCATCGCGCAGCTGGGCGTGCTGCGGGCGGGGTGCGCGCTGGTGCCGATCGACGGCGAATATCCGGCGGAACGGGTGAAGAGCATCCTGGAGGATGCGGGCTGCGCGCTGTGCATCACGACGGCTGAGCTCGCCCCGAAAACGGAAGGATATCCGACGCTGCTGCTGGAGGAGATTCTTCCGCCGGAGGGGGAAGAGCCGGAGGCGGATACGGACCTGGATTTCTCCGATCAGGACGCGGAGGGCTACATCCTGTATACGTCCGGCTCCACGGGGAAACCCAAGGGCGTCGTTCACCGCCAGAGCTTCCTCTGCAGCCCGCTTTCCGCCGTTGAGGGGATCATCCCGCTGGCGGAGCGCTCCCGGTCGCTGAATATTTCCGGGTTCAGCTTTCTGGCCAGCCTGCTGGACTTCGTGCTGGTGCTGGCTCACGGCGGCAGCGTCTATATCGCCAATGAAACGGAACGGAAGAACATGGAGACGATCCATGAGCTGTTCACGAAAAGGCAGATCACGGGGATGTTCTGCCCGCCCCAGATGTACGGGGTTCTGCAGAGCCTGTACGGAGACCCGCCGCTGGAGTATGTGTTCATCGCCGGCGAAAAGGCGAAGGGATCGGCCTACCCGCCCGGAGCGTGGGAGTTCTACGGCGCCAGCGAAAACTTCTGCGTGCTGATGCATAAGGCGGGAGAGGGAGGGCCGAACTGCCTGGGGAAACCGGTCCGGGATGTGGAGGTCTGCCTGCTGGACGAAAACGGCGGCCTGATCGAGGAGCCCGGCGTCACGGGCGAGCTGTGCGTCAGGAGCCCCTTCCTGGCCATCGGATACAACAACCTGCCGAAGGAGACCGCGGAGCGGTTTACGGAGGACCCCTTCCGGCCCGGAAAACGGCTGTATCACAGCGGGGATCTGATGGCCTGGGACGGGGAGGGACGGCTGATCTATCACGGGCGGAACGACCGGATGGTCAAGGTCCGGGGATACCGCGTGGAGCTGGACGAGATTGACCAGGTGGTCCGGCGGATGGAGGCGGTGGAGGAGTCCGCCACCGTGGATGTCCGCGTCCACGGCGGGGACCTGATCTGCTGCTACTATACCGGAACGGAATCCTCCCCGGAGGACATGAAGGCCTTTGTGAAGCGCTACCTCCCGGAATACATGATTCCGGAATACTTTATCCGGCTGGACGAAATTCCCCGGAACGCCCGGAACAAGGTGGATTTTCCGGCGCTGAAGGCCCGGGAGATTCAGACGGAGGCGGCGGAGTACGAACCGCCCAGAACGGAGACGGAAAAGAGGGTCTGCAGGGCCTTTGCCGAAACGCTGGGGATGGACCGGGTCAGCGCCGCGGCGAGCTTCTTTGACTGCGGTGGCACCAGCCTCAGCGCGGCCGTGCTGATCAGCCGGCTGAACGACGGGGAGCATCCGCTCTCCTTCCAGGATATTTCCGCCCACCCCACGCCGAAGGAGCTGGCGGCCTTCCTGGATTCCGGACGGGAGATGGGGCTGCCGCCGATGAACCGCGCCGCCTATCCGCTGACGAAGACCCAGATGGGCATCTATCTGGAAAGCCTGACCGGCGGAAGCAAGGAGACCTATACCAGCCCCTATCTGGCCCGGGCGGCGGCAGGCGTCGGGGCGGAGGACCTGATCCGCGCCGTGCGGGAGGTGCTGAAGGCGCATCCCGGCATGCACTATATCGTCCATGCGGAGAAGAATACCCTGCCCGAGATGGTTCCCACCCCCGGGGAGGAGACGGAGATCCCCGTCTTTGACGGCACGGAGGAAGGCCGGCTGGACTTCATGAAAGGCTGGATGCCGGTCGTTCCGATGATGGATCACCGCCTGTTCTGCCCCGCGGTTTACCGGACCCCGGAAAGATGCTATCTGGCGATCAAGACGCACCTGATCTTCTTCGACGGAACCTCCATCAGCCAGTTCATCGCGGAAATGAACAGGGCGCTGGCCGGCCTGCCGCTTCTGGGCGAGGAATGCACCATTCAGCAGGCGGCCATGATCGAGGAACGCCGGCTGCAGGACGGAACCCATGACCGGGCCGCGGAGTATTTCCGGAATCTCTTCCGGGATATGGAGGACGTGCCCGCCCTGGACGGCGATCTGGGCGGAACGCCGACCCCCGGCGTGAGCAGAAACATCCGCTACGAGCCCGGTACGCTGACCGCGGAGCGCGTGAAAGCCTTCTGCGGGCAGCAGCGCATCTCCGAGAGCAGCTTCTTCCAGGGGGCCATGGCGCTGCTGCTGGGCAAGTATCTGAACAGCCGGCAGGTCTCCTTCTCCACGGTGTACAACGGAAGGCCCCTGGCGGAGATGAGCCGCACCATCGGGACGCTGATCAAGCGGATTCCCGTTTACGGCGATCTGAGAGAGGACCGGCCCGTGGGGGATTTCCTGCGGGGCATCAGCAGGCAGATCTTCACGACGATGTCCAACGATATCTATTCCTTTGACGAGGTGCTCAAGACCTGCCCCGTCAATGAGGACGTGGAATTCATCTATCAGGGCGATCTGTTCACGGACCGGATGGGCGCCGCGGCCGGGGAAGCGCTGCTGCAGGGCGACAAATGGTTCATGGAGCACTATCACACCGGCATGGTCACCGGGTGCATGTCCATCCAGTTCTTCTGCACGGGCGGGCTGTACAACATGACGATCGAGTACCGGAACGAGCGGTTCTCGGAGAAGTGGGTGCGGCGCTTTGCCCAGGATCTGTTTACCGCGGCGGAGCAGCTGATGCGGGTTTCCTCGATCGGGCAGGTTTCCCTGCTGACGGAGGAGGACCGGAAACAGCTGAAGGCCTTCAACGACACCGATGTGCCGATGGAATTCATCCCGGTGCAGGAGCAGATTCACCGCCGGGCGCTGTCCCGGCCGGACCGGACCGCGGTGATCGCCGCGGGAAGGCAGCTGACCTTCCGGGAGCTGGACGGGCTGAGCAGCCGCCTGGCGAAAACGCTGGCCGAAAGGGGCGCGGGCCGGGACCGGCTGATCGGCGTGCTCTTCGGCCGCGAAATCTGGGCCTATGTGGCGGAAATCGCCGTGCTGAAGGCCGGAGCGGCCTTCCTGCCCTTCATCCCGGAATACCCGGATGACCGGATCGATTTCTGCCTGGAGGACGGCGCCTGTCCGCTGCTGCTGACGACCCGGCGCCAGCTGGAAGGGCGCAGCCTGAACCGGAAGGGGTATGAAATCCTCACGCTGGAGGAGGCCTTCGGCGCGGAGAGCCCCGACGGAATCCGGCCGGAAGCGGGCGAAGCGGAAGCCCCGGACGCGAGGACGGCTCCGGGCGACCTGGCCTACTGCATCTATACCTCCGGCTCGACCGGGCGGCCCAAGGGCGTCATGATTGAGCACCGGAATATCGCCAACTACGTGCATCGGAACGAAAAATCCATTGAGATCATGCATTATGCGGCCCCGGAACGGGTGAACCTGGCGCTGGCCTCCTTCTCCTTCGACGTGTCCGTGGTGGAGGCGTTTGTGCCCCTGTGCAACGGAAATCCCGTCGTGATCGCCACGGAGGAGGAAATCCATGATCCCGTTTCCTTTGCGGGACTGGTCCGGAAAACCGGGGCGAACGGGATCACCTGCACGCCCACCTATCTGCTGAGCCTGCTGGAGATTCCGGAGAGCCGGGAAGCCATCCGTCAGCTCACCTTCTTCGACATCGGCGCGGAGGCGTTCCCGAGGCAGCTGTATGACCGGCTGCGGGAGCTGCGGGAGGATTCCGTGATCCTGAACGTGTACGGGCCCACGGAGTGCACCATGGGCTGCGCCGCGGCCCTGATGACCGGCGGGGAGCAGGTGACGGTGGGACCGCCCATCGCCAACACCCGATTCTATACGGCGGATCCCTTCGGCAACGAGCTGCCCGCGGGCATGAAGGGCGAGCTCATTATCTGCGGAGAGCAGGTGGGACGCGGCTATGTGAACCTGCCGGAGAAGAGCGCCGAGGCGTTCTTTATCCACGACGGCCTGCGCGCCTATCACAGCGGAGACCTGGCGGCCTGGACGGAGAATGGGGAAGTCAGGATCTTCGGGCGCATCGACAATCAGATCAAGCTGCGGGGATTCCGCATTGAGCTGGACGAGATTGAAAAGGTGATCACCGAGTTCCCGGGCGTCTCCAGCGGCGCCGCGGCGGTGCGCAAAACCGGCGGCAGCGAGTATCTGGCCGGCTACTATACGGCCCGGGGGGAGATCAGCGCGGAGGCGCTCAGGGCCTTCATGCAGGAGAAGCTGCCGGAGTACATGATACCGGGCGTGCTGATGCGGCTGAGCGAAATGCCCATGACCCAGAACGGCAAGGTGAACCGGAAGGCGCTGCCGGAGCCGGATCTGAAGGAGCTGAAAGCGGAATACATCCCCCCGGAGACGGAAACCGAAAAACGGCTGTGCGAAGCCTTTGCCAGGACGCTGAAGATGGAAGAGAAGGTCGGCCTGCTGGACGACTTCTTCGACCTGGGGGGCGATTCCCTGCGGGCCATGGTGGTGCTGGCGGAGGCGCAGATCGAAGGCCTGACCGCGGCGGACGTGTTCCAGCTTCGCACCCCCGGCGCCATCGCGAAGGAAATGGAAAAGCGGGCCGGCATGGAAAGCCTGCCCGAGCGGGACGCGAAGGCGCGGCTGGTTTCCCATGCCCTGTCGCCGCTGCAGCTGCAGATGATCGACAACCAGCTGTTCCGGCCCGGCTCCACCATGTGGAGCAACATGCACTTCCTGGTCCGCTTCCCGGCGGAGACGGACGCGGAGCGGCTCTGCGCGGCGGTCAACGCCTCGCTGCGGAATCATCCCGCCCTGTCCGTCGCCTTCAGCTTTGACGAGAACAACGAGCTGCGGCAGAAATACGTGCCCGGCCTGCTGCCCGAGGTCCGGGTCCGGGATATCCGCCCCGAAACCGAGGACGCGCTGGCGGATATTCTGCTGCTGCCCTTCCACCGCATCCTGAACGCCTGCCTGTGCAAGGCCAACGTTTTCCGGGGACGGAAGGGGTGCTATCTGTTCATGGATGTGCATCACCTGCTGATGGACGGCGGCTCTCTCGGCATTGTGCTGGCGGATATCATGAACGCCTATTTCGGACGGGAGCTGAAGCCGGACTATTACTTCGCCATGCTGGCGGAAGCGGAGGCCCGGGCCGCGGAGGGCGGCACGGAAAAAGACCGCGCCTGGTTCCGTGAAACCTACGCGGAGAACGACTGGTGCATTATTCCGGAGCCGGATCACGAAAGCAGCAATATCAACCAGGCCGGGCGGATGAAGCGGCTGCGCTTCTCCGCGGAGGATGTGGCGGAGGCGGAGGCCTTCTGGGGCGTTTCCCACTCCGTGATGGCCATCAGCGCCGGGCTGATCGCCCTGTCCAGGTTTACGGGCAGGAAGCATGTGATGATCAACTGGATTTTCAACAACCGGCTGGCTCCGGAAGCGGAAAACACGGTGGGCATGCTGATCAGAAACCTGCCGGCGGCGATCCGCATGGAGACGGTCAACGGCGCCAGGGATATTCTGCTCTCCGTGAAGGAACAGGTGGCCGGGGGCATCGCCCACGCCGGCTGGGATTTCATGTCCGAGTCGCTCCAGGCCTATCAGAACGACTGCATGGAGGTCAATCTGCAGCTGGGGATCAACGGGGACGAGCTGGACGAGCTGCCCCATGAGCTGATCGAGCTGAACGATGAATTCTCCGCGGCCGGCGCGCGGCTGGAGCTGGAGCTGCTGGAGAACGAATTCGGCGACGGCGGCTTCGACTCCGAAATGGAATACGCGGAGGGCCTGTTTGAAAAGGAAAGGATCGAAGCCTTCCACGATCTGTATATTCAGGTGCTGGAAGCCCTGATTCATCGGCGGGAGGACGTCCTGGAGATCGGAAAGGGCTGAGGCGCCGCCGAAGCGGAATTTGACAAAAGCCCTGGCACAGGTTAGGATGATGATCCATGGGAAGGATTCCCGCTTCCCGAACCGCAGAGGCATCAGGGAAGCAGAGGACGGCCGGGAACAGGGCCTTGGAAAGGAAGGACAGGAATGGATCAGCTTTTTTACGGATTTGATACCGCAATCTACAGTTTTTTCTGGCAGTTTCAGAACCCGGTAACTGTCGCCATCGCCGACGTATGCCAGCGCATGGGAGATACGGTCGCCTTCATCGTCTATTTTGTGATCTCGGTGATCCTTTGTTTTCCGAAGAAGACCAGAAGATGCGGAGTGGCGATGGTGATTGCCTTCCTGGTGGCCTTTCTTCTGGTGAACGTGCTGATCAAGCCGGGCGTGGGCAGGCTGAGGCCCTATGTAACCCTGCGGGAAACGCCGTTCTGGGAAACCTATGAGGTGCACTGGGCCTATGCCGGATCGCATCTGGAGACGGACATGTCTTTCCCCTCCGGCCATACCTCCTTGAATTTCGCGACATTCACGGCGCTGGCCGCCGTCCTCGCCAAGGACAGGAAAAAGTGGGCCTGGGCGCTTATGATTATCCCCGTCATTGTGGGAATTACGAGAATCATCCGCTGTGTGCATTATCCGAGCGATGTGCTGGGAGGCATGATCATCGGTATTCTGGCCGGATGGATCGGCTATATGGCGGCAACCAAATGGTTCCCCGCCCTGGCAGAGAAAAGGAGAAAAGCAGGATAAAAAAGGCAGCAGCGGTCCTGATCGCGCTCCTGACGGCCTTTGCAGCAGCGCTTGTCATATGGTTTTTGCTGTGATAGTATATTATACAAATACAGGGCCGCAGGGGGCATGCGAAGCTGTGATCGGCGGAAGGAACGGTTTTCGGCGTGACTGAAACCGTCCCGCAGCGCGCAGCAGGGAGGATGACCTGCGGTACGGCTGTGAAGTTCAAGGAAAAGGGAGATAACGACAATGCCAGCAAAGAAGAAGATCTCGGAAGCAGTCAAAGAGGAAGCGAAGAAGGTAAGCGCAAAGGCGAAGAGCACGGCCGGGAAAATCGATGACAAGGCTGTGGCTGAAGCTGTGGAAGCGAAAAAGACGGTTCGCGCCAAGGCCAGGGATACAAAAGCGAAGGCGGAGCAGGCCATCAAAAAGACCGGCGCCCGCGCCCAAAAGGCGGCAGAGGACGTTCAGGAGACCGCAGCTGCCGTTGCGGCCGGCGTAAAGGATGTTGCCGACGCTGTGAAAATCGAAGCGAAGAAGAATACCGCCAGAGCGAAGCGCGCCGTCAGGGAAAAGGTGACTGCGCCCGTGAAGCGGGCTGCCGGCGATCTGGATGCCGCGGCGGATAAAGCGAAGCTGGCGGGAACGATCGCTGCCGGAAAGACCGCGGCGAAGCGGACCAGAAAGCAGACGGAAGCGAAGGCCAAGGTGGAAGCAAAGAAGGAAGCGGCCAGAAAGCCCGGCAGGAAGGTGGCCGCCGCTAAGCTGAACATCAACATCCAGTCTCCGATGGGCGGAGTCATCACGCCGGAAGAGATTGCGGCGAAGGTGCCGAAGGACGCGACGGATGTCTATGTCCGGATCGACGAGAATAAGATTTACTGGGTCGGCGAAAAGGGCGTCGGCAATGTGGACATCTGGTAAATTACTTTGGAGCAGGCAATGCGCCTGCTCCGTTTTTCTTTTTTACCGCAGGGCTGAAAATGCATTCGGAGCTTGCAATTCTGATAGGGATGTATTATATTTTAATTGGTCTGTTCAACCGCTGTATCATATCAAACAGAAGGAGGATTTATCGATGAAGAAAATGTTGGCAATCCTGCTTTCGGTGCTCATGGTGCTGAGCCTTACGGTTCCGGCCATGGCTACGACTCCTCAGGTGGACGGTCAGATCATCACGATCAAAACCGGCAAGCCCAGTCTGACAGGCAAGACCGTCATCCTGCATTCCAACGATGTGCACGGCGCGCTGACAGGCTATGCTTACATG
Source organism: uncultured Clostridia bacterium (assembly GCA_946542235.1). GTDB lineage: Bacteria > Bacillota > Clostridia > Christensenellales > Aristaeellaceae > Aristaeella. Next base: position 26,486 of record CAMNKK010000016.1, read on the forward strand.
CCGAAGCTGAAGGCATTCTACCAGGAGGCCGGCGCCGAAGTAATTGTTGTTGACGCCGGTGACTTTACCCAGGGAAATCCGTACGTGAGCCTCTCCAAGGGCCATTCGGCCATCGACCTGATGAATGCCGCGGGCTATGATGTGGTCACCCTGGGCAACCATGAGTTCGATTTCGGCTATGCGCAGCTGATGGAGAACCTCAAGGACGCCAAATTCAAGACCATCTGCGCCAATGTGTACCTCAAGGGAACCAAGGATCTGATCCTGGAGCCTTCCACGATCGTTGAGACGGCTTCCGGCCTGAAGGTGGGCTTCTTCGGCATGGAGACCCCGGAGACCGCCACCAAGGTGAACCCGGCCCTGATTACGGAGATCGATTTCTCCACCTTTGATGATCTCTATGCCGCCGCCCAGACCGCGGTGGACGGCCTTGCCGACGCGGACGTGGTGATCGGCCTGTGCCATCTGGGTATCGAAGCGGAATCCGCGGCGAACGGCTACCGCTCCACGGACCTTCTGGAGCATGTGAAGGGGATTGACTTCGTGATCGACGCTCATTCCCATGCCACGATGACCCAGGGCGAGAACGGCGAGCCCATCCAGTCCACCGGCACCAAGTTTGCGAATGTCGGAGTGGTCGTCATCGACAACGAAACCAAAAAGATTGAGGATCACTATCTGCATCCCGTTTCCTATCTGGCCCAGGATCAGGCAGTTGCGGATCTGGCTGCCGGCATCATCGCCGGCGTAGACGAAACCTACGGCGCTCCCTTTGCCAAAACCGAAGTCGTCCTGAACGGCGAACGCGATCCCGGCAACCGTACCGAGGAGACCAATCTGGGCAACCTCGTGACGGACGCGATGGTCTGGTGCGTTGCCCATGAGGGCGGAATCGAACAGGCGGAGCCCTCCCATATCATCGGCATCACCAACGGAGGCGGCATCCGCGCCACGCTCCAGCCCGGCGATATCTCCATGAAGGATATCAACACCGTGCTGCCCTTCGGCAACACCGTCGCGGTGGTCTATGTGACCGGCGCGGAACTCCTGGAGGCCCTGGAAGCTTCCACCTTCTGCACGCCCAAGGCCATCGGCGGCTATCCGCAGACCAGCGGCATCAAGTGGACCATCGATACCACGGTGGAATACGATCAGGGCGATGTGTACACCACCATTTCCGGCGGCGAGTCTTCCTATTTTGCGCCGGCGTCCATCAAGCGCGTGACCATCGAGTCCGTCAATGGCGAGCCCTTTGATCCCGAAGCCACCTACGCGGTCGTGACCAACAACTTCTGCGCGGTGGGCGGCGATACCTACAATGTGTTCAAAAACGCCTATGTCGCGGGCGCGACCTTCGACACCGGCATCCCGTTGGATGAGGCCGTTATGCAGTACATCACCGAGGTGCTGAACGGCACCATCACCGAGGAAGCCTACGGCGAGCCCCAGGGGCGCACGACGCAGATCCGCTGATCAACGGCAATACAGAACCGGCATACAACGCTCCGGGATTCCGCAAACGGAATCCCGGAGCAATCTCTTTTTTGGGGAAAGCGGATACAGTTGAACGAAAGCCTTGAAACGAAAAGGATCATATGATATAACGAGCTGTAAACCGTTCGGCGCCGCGGAAAGGAGAATGCGTGTATGGCCAAAGTCGTGATGACCTGCGGGATGATCTG
>CAMNKK010000017.1 GCA_946542235.1 uncultured Clostridia bacterium
GGACCGTGAAGCCTGCAGCCCTTCACAGTCCCGAAAACGCGCTTATTTTTCCTGCGGAGGCTCTCCGATCATCCTCTCGGACTCCCGATAGACCGGCTGTCCTCCGATCACCGTGCGCCCGAAGGCCTTCTGCAGGCCGGCGCACCGATCCAGAATCGTGTTGACCGCCACGTCCACCATGGCGTACATATCCACCCGGAAGGTGCTGATCCCCGGCCGGGCTGCGGCTTCCATCTCGAAATCATCGAAGCCGGTGACGCTGATATCCTCCGGCACGCGGATTCCCTTCTCCGCCAGCTGCCTGATCAGTCGGCGCGCCACGACATCGCAGTTGCACACGAAGGCCGTGGGCATCTCCGACGGCAGGCTGATTTTCTCCGCCAGATGGTTTTCCATGTCCCGATCCATCAGAATCCAGTCTTCCCGAAAAGGCAGATCATGCATCATCATCGCCCGGTAAAAGCCCAGATAGCGGTCCATGATGGAGCTGGTTGCCCGGAAATTGCCCACGAACCCGATCCGGCTGTGGCCGTTCTTGATCAGATGGGACGTCAGCCGATAGCATCCGTAGGTATTGTCCCCCACCACCGCGTCCGCGCTGGCCTGTTCATCATAGAAGTCGAGAAATACGGTGGGAATTCCCTGTCCCGCAATGAAGCGGCAGTATTCCTTCTTCGGCTGTCCCAGCATGATCAGCCCCCTGACGTGATGGCTGTCCAGGATCTTCGGCAGCTTCAGCCCCTCCTCCGCCTCCCGTTCCACCAGTTCCAGCAGCGCAAACATCCCGTTTTCCGTCAGCTTCTGGACCAGGCGCTTGTACATGTTGGCATAGAAGGTATTCGCGCCGAAAAAGGCTTCCGGCACCAGAATCCCGATATCCAGATTCCGGGGAACCGCGGTTTTTTCTGATCCGGGATAGGAATATCCCATCTCCCGGGCCGTCTGCAGAATTTTCTCCCGCATGGCATCGCTCATGCCCGTCTTTCCGGCCATGGCCTTCGAAACCGTCACGGCGCTGACACCGACCGCCTTCCCGATATCCCGCATCGTCGGCTTTTTCATTTTCAAACGAACTCCTTTGCCCGCTGTTCTTTTTTCATGGTGCCGGCCCGGGCGGTCTCACTGCATGAGTCTCAGGCACATCCGGCTGTTGTGGTAGGGGCACTTCCATTCCTCCACCATCGGCCGCTCCGTCAGGCTTCCGTCTTCATACACGGACCAGTACCATTCTCCGTTCGGCCTGGGATCCACAATCATCCGCTGAATCGTCTTCCACTGGGTTTCCATGTCCCGCTCCCAGGAAGGATCCCCCGTCAGACGCAGGCCGCAGTCCAGGCCCAGCATGGTCTCCGCCTGCACCCACCAGATGCGCAGCTCATTGACCTCGCCGCCGACCCACTCATTCTTCAGCCCATGATCGGTAAACGCCCTGCGGCGCACGCTTTCCAGCAGGTCCAGGCACATGGCGCGGTAGGGTTCCCTCTCCTTCTCCGGCAGGAATTCCTGCACCGAATCCCACACCAGCCATCCGCTCTCAATATCATGGCCGTAGCTCTGCATATCCAGCAGGGGATGATATTCGTCATCGAAAAAAACCTCCAGGCGGTGCTTCTCCGGATTGTACATTTTCTTCAGCAGGATTTCCAGCGCCGCGACGGCGGAGGCAAGCACATGGTCCTCCGGTTCCGCCCGGTGCAGCTCCGTATAGGCCTCCAGCACATGCAGCAGCGTATTCATCGTCCGGGTCGCCATGACGCCGTTTTCACTCAGCTTCTCATTGCTCTCCGGGGAGAAATCCGCCCGGTAGGCTTCCCCGTACCCGTTGTAAACCCGGCACTTCTCCTCGATAATCCGGTACAGGGCCCGGGCCTTTTCCAGCGCTTCCCGGTTTCCGGTCAGCCGGTAATAGGCGGACAGCCCGTAAATCGCAAAGGCCTGGCAGTAGGTATGCTTCGTCGTATCCGCCGGCTTTCCGTCATAGGTGATGCTCCACCAGACGCCGCCGTGCTCCCCGTCCTCAAACTTTTTCAGTGCTTCATAAGCCCAGTCCGCATAAGCGCGGTACTCTCCGCTCCGCAGCTGTCTGGCCGCCGTGGAAAAAGTCCACAGGATCCTGCTGTGCAGAATGCAGCCCTTGTCCGCTTCCTTCTCGATGTTCAGCGCCTTGTCCACATATCCGTAAAACCCGCCGTGCGCCTCATCCTTCAGCCCCTCCCAGAAGGGAAGGATCTTTCCTGTCAGATGCTCTCTCAGCTCCTGCCGCAGCATGTTCATCATCCTTTACAATTTATTAACAGGTAACTTAACAGTTAATCTTGTTAGCCTCATTGTAATCTTTCTCTCCGGTCCTGTCAACCTTTTTCTCCCGGGGCTGAAAAGTACGGATTCAACCGGCGCTGCGCCGGTCTTCTCCGGGTCCGGGCTGCGCGGAAGCCTTCTCCGTTTTCGGCAGGGATCGCACGAAACGGTAAACAAACCAGACCGACAGGGGAAAGGCCAGCACATAGGCCAGAGGCTGGGCTTCCTGGATTCCGCTGAGTCCCCGCAGCGCAGACAGGATCAGCAGGGACGGAATGAAGAACAGGCCGCTGCGGGCGGAGGACAGAAGCGAGGCTCCCAGCCGGTGCCCCGTGCTCTGATAAAGCATCTCCACCGCCATGGTAAAGGGCAGAAAAATCAGGGTTGCAAACTGCAGGCGCAGCGCCCGGGTACCAATCCCGATCACCCCCGGATCATCCCGGAACAATCCGATCAGCCGGTCGGAGAACAGGAATCCCGCGCCGGCCATCACGATGATGACGGCCTCCGCCATAATCACCGTCACCCGGAACGCGGACATCAGCCGGCCGTATTTTTTCGCCCCATAGTTGAAGGCGCACACCGGCTGGAATCCCTGGCCGATGCCCAGCGCCAGGGCAAACACAAAAAAGACGATCCTGGACGCGATGCTCATGGCGGCCACCGCCTCATCCCCGTACGCCGCGGCATTGCTGTTCAGAAGGATGGTGGCAACGCTGTTCAGCACCTGCCGGAGCATGCTGGGCATCCCCGTGGTCGCGATGTCCCAGATGGGCTTCGGCCGGATTTCCGCCTTTTTCAGGGACAGGCGCAGCGTGGTCCTTCCCCGGAGAAACATGCTCAGCAGCACAAAAAAGGAAACGACCTGGCTGAAGGCGGTGGCGATGGCCGCTCCGGCAATGCCCATGTTCAGCACAAACATCAGCAGCGGATCCAGGGCAATATTCAGGACGGCGCCCGTCATAAGGCCCACCATGCCCAGGGATGCCTTGCCTTCATACCGGAGCAGGTTGTTCAGCGTATATCCCCCGGTCATGGCCGGCGCCGCAATCAGGATATACGTCATGTACTGCTTTGCGTAGGGCGCAATCGTCTCCGTGCTGCCCAGCAGCCGGATGATGGGATCGATCAGCGGGAAGCAGATCAGGGACATGATCATGCCCAGGCCGGCGGAGCAGAGGATGCCTGTGGAAGCCGTCCGGGACGCGCGGTCTTCATCCTGGCTGCCCAGCAGGCGGGCGGCAATGCTCCCGGCGCCCTGGCCGAACATGAATCCCACCGCCTGAAGGATGGACATATAGCCGAAAATCACACCCACCGCCGCGCTCTGGCTGGTTCCCAGCCGGCCCACAAAGGCCGTGTCCACCAGGTTGTAGATATTGGTCACCAGCATGCTGAGAATGGTGGGAATGGAAAGGGTCATGATCAGCCTCGGAATGGACTCTTCCGTCATCCTGTAATACTGGGATCTGTTTGCTGTGCTTTTCATTCTTCTTCCATCCTTCTTCTTCCGGGCTTCTCCGGAAATACGGCTCCCGCGGGAATCCCGGGAAGCCGTTTCTGATCATACATGATCCGCCGGCTTTCAGCAAGAAGCTTCCCCGGGAATTTTTTCTTTCTCCCCGCCGGCATTCCTGTCAAAAAAGCCTCCCGCATCATCGGGAGGCTTCCGTCTGTCCAGAGGGTTCTGCGTTCAGGAGGCTGCTCAGATCTCGCCGCCCTCGACCACCAGGGCGTCCGCGTCCGCGTCTTCGCCATAGGTTTCCCGCAGGGTGGCTTCATAATCCGCGTGGAAGAAGTTTTCCTCTCCCAGCTTCACAATTTCCTCATTGATCCAGGCCAGCAGGGTTTCATTTCCCTTGGAGACGGCGGGGTTGATCGTATCCAGATCTCCCAGGGAATCGATGCCCACCGCAAATCCGGGGTTCTCAATCGCCCAGGCCAGCACTTCGGTGTTGTCCGTGGAGAGTCCGTCGCCCCGGCCGTCCAGCAGTCCCAGATAGGCGTCCGTATAGGAATCGTACTTCACCAGCTGCACGTCCGGATAATTCTTTTCAAAATAAGTTTCCGCCGTGGTGCCCTTGGAAACGATCAGCTTCTTTCCGTTCAGCTGCTCCGCTTCGGTAATCAGCGCATTCTCCGGGCTGACAACGCCCAGGGCTACCTTCATGTAAGGTTTGGCGAAATCCACCTGTTCCGCCCGCTCTTCCGTATAGGTAAAGTTGGCCAGAATCACATCGACCTTGAAGCTCTGCAGGAATTCGATCCGGTTGGGCGCGTCCACCGCCACGATTTCCAGCTCCACGCCCAGGTCCTCCGCCAGCCGGCGGGCCAGATAGACGTCATATCCCTGATATTCGCCGTTTTCATCCACATAGCCGAAGGGCTTCTTGTCATGGAAGAGGCCGATGACAATTTTGCCGCTTTCCTTCACTTCATCCAGCGTACGGAAGCCGTCCGCCGCCGCCGCGGAAGCCAGAACCAGTACCAGAGCCAGAGCCAGAGCAATCACTTTCACAAAACGCTTCATTTTCATTTACCTTCCTTTTTTGATGATGTCCCCTGATCGGGGTGAATCTGGGATTTGCAGTTCATGAATATTTCTCATCGGGTTCACATTCGGCATTCTCCCCGCACCCGGCATCGGTCCTTTGCGCTGATGAAGCGGTTTCCCATGCTTCTCTCCCTTCCTTCCGTGAAAAATGAAAAAGGAGCCGGTTCCCTGATTCAGGTCCGGCTCCTCGGTACTGCGATCCTGCGTGCGCGCTTTCAACGCAAACAGGGCTCCGACAGAGACGGACACCCTCTACAGATCATACACATGGCCATCATCTGCGTACGCTTCATGGTGCCGCCTCCTCTCATTTCCCACCTTTCCGGTAGGTTGGTTGGATTATAAACTCACTTCCGGAAAAAGTCAACCCTCCGGATTGTATTTGGAATGTTTTTCGTTTTCCCGGCCAGCGCGCTCCGGCTCAGCGAATTTTCCCGGACCCGGGATTCCCGGAATCCGCCTTCTCCTTTTTCCTCGCGGAGGCATAGGTAAAGCTCTGCAGAAACTGGCGGGCTCTTTCCGTACGAGGCTCCCGGAAGAATTCCTCCGGTCCCCCTTCCTCCGCGATCACACCGTCCTCCATAAAGAGCACCCGGTCCGCCACCGCTTCCGCAAAGCGCATTTCATGGGTCACGATGGCCATGGTCATGCCTTCCTCCGCCAGGTCGATCACCACGTTCAGCACCTCGGAAACCATCTCCGGATCCAGGGCGGCAGTGATTTCATCCAGCAGCAGAAGCTCCGGATGCATCAGCATCGCGCGCACCAGCGCCACCCGCTGCTTCTGGCCGCCGGACAGCGTCCTGGGCAGCGCCTGGGCCTTATCCGCCAGGCCGACCCGGGACAGCATCTGCATCGCTTCCGCCTCCGTCTCCTCCCGGGACCGTTTCAATGCCTTTGTCGGCCCCAGCAGCAGGTTATCCATCACCTTCATGTGCGGAAAAAGATCATAGCTCTGAAACACCATGCCGATCTTCTGCCGCACCAGATGCATATCCTTTTCCAGCCCGGAAATCCGCCGGTCCCGGAGCAGGATTTCTCCCCGGTCAATCCGCTCCAGCCCGTTGATGCAGCGCAGCAGCGTGCTTTTTCCGCATCCGCTCGGACCGATGATGACCACAACTTCGCCTTCATGGATCTCCAGGCTGACACCCTTCAGCACCCCCGTCCCGTCAAAGGACTTGTGGATATCCTTCACCCGCAGAATCGGTTCCATCAGTGATGATTCCCTTCCCATAAGATTTCAAGCCTGCCCGCCAGCAGAGAAATCGGCCAGCAGATCAGGAAATAAAGCAGGAAAACCGTCGCATAAACCCAGAAGGCGGCGGAAGGCTCCCGGTAAAACTGGCCGATGATCTGCTGTCCGACCTTCAGCACCTCCGTCACGTTGATCATCTTGACCAGGGCCGTGGTTTTGATAATCCGCGTAGACAGATTGATCGCCTGGGGAACCAGCCGCCGCACCGTCTGCGGAAGCAGGATGTACCGGTTGATCTGGGCCCGGGTCAGTCCCAGCGCCGCGGCGCTCTCCCGCTGGTGCCGGGGGATGGATGTCAGCGCTCCGCGAAACAGATCCCCCATCTCCGCCGTTCCCCAGAAGGAAAACACCAAAACCGCGCTGGTTTCTCCGTCCAGGTTCCATCCGAAAAGCCGGGCAAACCCGAAATAGACCAGATAAAGCAGCACCAGCTGGGGCATAAACCGGATGATCTCCAGCCAGATCCGGCAGACCGCCCGGGCAGCACGGCTTCTGCTCATCATGGCCAGTCCGAAAAGGAGCCCCAGCACCGCTGAAATCCCGATGGTAATCAGGGCGATCCGCAGCGTCACCCAGAGGCCCAGCAGCAGGCGCTGAAAGTTGATTCCCCTAAACAGTACGCTGATTCCCAAATCCTGCATACCGGAGCCTCCTTTCCGTAAGGGTTGCCGCCAGGGAGACCGGCAGCAGCAGCACCAGATAGGCCGCTGCCAGCATGAACAGCACTTCCACCGTATGTCCGCCGCTGGTCCGCAGCGTATCCGCCACGTTCATCAGGTCCATCATGGCCAGAACGGAAAACATGCTGGTCTCCTTAATCAGGAAAATGACATTGGCAAACAGGGCAGGGACCGCGGTGGCCAGCGCCTGGGGCAGCAGGACATAGCGGATGTTCTGCGCCCTGGTCAGGCCCAGGCACTCCCCGGCTTCCCGCTGGCTCTTATCCACCGATTCCAGCCCGCTCCGGAACGCCTCCGACATATAGGCTCCGCCCAGGAAGGTCAGCCCGATGACCGCGCAGGCTTCCGCGCTGAGCCGGATGCCCACCCGGGGCAGGCCCGCATACAGGAAAAAGAGCTGCACCAGAAGAGGCGTGTTCCGGGCCAGCTCAATGTATCCGTGCGCTATGCTTTTCAGCACCGGCACCCGGAAATACCGCGCCAGGCAGCAGAGCAGCCCCAGCACCAGGGAGCAGATCACGCCGTACAGGCCGAACCGCAGCGTCACCCAGGCGCCCGCCGTGTAGTCCGTGATATGACTGCCGATGAAACCCCAGTCCATGCGCTCCCTCCCCTCTCCGGAATTACCCTTCAACCCGATAGGTTAATGTCGATCATACTCCGGCCCCGCGGAAAAGTAAAGGAAAAAACCGTTTTTATTCTGTTCTGAATCAAAGGCGGCCTTTTCCCTTCGCAAAAAGCCGGCTTTGCTGTTTCTTCGGGCGCCGCAGCAGATCAGACATGCAGGGGAATACAAAACGGCCGGGCCGCGGGGGAGGGGAAAAAGCGTCTCCGGCTTGACGAAAGAAGGCATGTGTGCTATAAAAGGTGCGGTATTGGGGAGTAGCTTGCGCTGTATGCGTAATATATTTCGTCAGTACGGGATTTTTCCCCGGGGTATGTTCTAAGAAGCAAGACCTTTACCGCATCTGTCGTTGTGGTAATGGTCTCTTTTTATGCCGAAAGTCCCCTGATCCCTTCCCCGGGAGGCCGATTCGCCTGTGCCGGCTGTTGATTCAGACGGAGCAGGTAAAGTGAGAGCGGAAGGAACAAGCCGATGAAGAAAGTGATGCTGGTCTTTGGAACAAGGCCGGAGGCGATCAAGATGTGTCCGGTGGTTCTCGAACTGAAGACCCGGAAAGGCATCAGCCCGGTGGTCTGCGTAACGGGGCAGCACAGGAGCATGCTGGACAGCGTACTGGATGCCTTCCACGTGGTTCCGGACTATGATCTCTCCATCATGAAGGAAAACCAGACCCTCTTTGATATCACCTCCAGCATTCTTTCGGCGATCCGGCCGGTGCTGGAAGGGGAAAAGCCGGACCTGGTCCTGGTTCACGGAGATACCACGACCTCCTTCGCCGCCGCTCTTGCCTGCTTTTATCTGCAGATCCCCGTCGGGCATGTGGAAGCAGGGCTGCGCACCTATGACATCACCGCCCCCTATCCGGAGGAATTCAACCGGCAGGCGGTGGGGATCATCAGCCGTTACAATTTCGCGCCGACCGCAGCCGCGGCGGAGCATCTGATCAGGGAAGGCAAGGATCCGGGCAGCATCTATGTCACCGGCAACACGGTGATCGACGCCATGCGCTACACGGTCCGGGAAGACTATACGCATCCGGAGCTGGAATGGGCCGGGAATCACCGGTTGATTTTCATCACCGCCCACCGGCGGGAAAATCTGGGCATGCCGATGCATCACATGTTCCGGGCCATCCGCCGGGTGCTGGACAGGCATCCGGAATGCAGGGCCGTCTACCCCATCCATATGAATCCCCTGGTTCGGGAAGCAGCGGATGAGGAGCTGCGGGGCTGCGAAAATCTCCATATGATCGAGCCGCTCAGCATGATTGACTGCCACAACTTTGAGGCCAGATGCTACCTGTGCCTGACCGATTCCGGCGGCATTCAGGAGGAGTGCCCCACCTTCGGCCGGCCGGTGCTGGTGATGCGAAACACCACCGAGCGCCCGGAAGGCGTGGAATCGGGCGTGCTCCGGCTGGTCGGAACGGAAGAGGAAACGATCTTCCGGAATTTCATGGAGCTGCTGGAAGACCAGGCGGCCTACGATGCCATGGCGCATGCCTGCAGCCCCTTCGGGGACGGCCGGGCCTCCCGGCGGATCGCGGATCTTCTGGAGACGGGAAAGTGCGAACCCTGGACAGCGGGATAAAAAAGATTCCCCGGCGGCAGACCGGAAGAAAAGCGCGCCGGCCGGAATGGAATGCAGAACAGGAGTAAACAGGATGGAATGGATCAGACTTTTGCTGGAATTGCTGGCCGGAATCTGCGGGGTGTTTCTGATCGTCAGCATGCTCTATCAGATTGCGGTCGGCTTTTTCGGATTCGGGAAATCAGACAAGGGCTATGCGGATCATGATCCCCAGTCCCGCTTTCTGGTTCTGGTTCCCGCGCACAACGAGGAAAAGGTGATCGGGGATATTATCCGGAACCTGGACAGCATGGATTATCCAAGAGAGCTGTACGATTTTTATATTATCGCCGACAACTGCACCGACGGAACGGCGGAAGCGGCGAGAAGCCTGGGCGCCCGGGTCATCGAAACGCGGAAGGAATCGCCGGATGCCCCGACGGGAAAGCCCATCGCCCTGAAAAAGGCCCTGGAGCAGATCAATTACCGGGATCAGTATGACCTGATGATGATTTTTGACGCGGACAATCTGATTGACACCAACATGTTCCGGGAGGTCAACAGCCAGTACCTGGACTGCGGAAAGCCTGAGTTTATCCAGTGCTATCTGGGCGCCAAAAACAAGGAAGGGATTGTTGCCTGGTTCTACTACACCGGCTATACCCTGAGCAACCGGTTCTTCAACCTGGCCAAGACCCGGAAGGGCCTCAACTGCGCCATCGGCGGCACCGGCTTCGCGGTCAGCACCTCCTACCTGTATCAGCGGGGCGGATGGTCCACCATGAGCCTGACGGAGGATTACGAGCTCCAGGTGGAAGCCACGCTGGAAGGCCGGCGGATTCTCTGGAATCACTATACCCGGGTATATGATGAAAAGCCCACCCGGCTGACAGCCGCCATCCGCCAGCGGATCCGCTGGGGGCAGGGCCACTGGCACGTAACGCTGAAAAACACCGGAAACCTGTTCCGTTCCTTCCGGGCCGGGCAGATCAGCTTCTGGGAGTTCCTGAGCCTGGGCACCTATATGTACAGCGTAGCCGCCACGCCGGTTGCCCTGCTGCAGCTGCTGCTGACCGTCATGCTCTGCCTGATCACCCCCGGACGGCGGTTCTTTGACCCGTCGCTGACGGGCGTGCTCAGCAGCGTTGTGCTGATTTCCTACAGCTATTTCTTCCTGTTCTATCTGGCGGACTGGATGGACAACGGCATTCCCTTCCGCTTCCGGACGCTGCCCCTGATGGTCGGCGGGTTCTTTGCCAACGCGATTGTGGGCTTCTTCAACCAGGTGGTCGGCCTGCTGCGCTGCCGGGATCAGCAGCACTGGGTCAAAACCGAGCACGCCATCAGCGCCGAAACGGTTCCGGTGGTCAGGCGCCGGGCCGCGTGACCGTTCCCCTTCTTCCGGGACATTCTCCGGCCGTTCCGGCAGAATAGCAAAAAAGCATGAAACAGCCCCGGGGCGGTTCAAAGCGATCCGCGCCCGGGGCTGTTTTTCATGCAGGTGCTCCCTTCTCAGCGGTTCTCCCCTGTCAGCAGCCATTTCATGCCATAGCTTCCCAGCCCGTTTCCCACCGCCGCCAGCGGAATGACCCACCAGCCAATCGTGCGGGCAATGGAGGCATATCCGGCCAGGGCAATGGAGTGCCCGTATCCGGAAAGGATAAACAGCGCCACGCCGTACATCACAAAGGGAAGGCGGCTGCCTTTGTCCCGGGGCGGCGTGGTCGCCAGGTACATGCAGACGCCGCACATGACGGACTGCCACAGCACCTTCACCGGATCGCTGTATCCCGCGGCAATGTTTCGCGCCGCTTCCCCGATTTCCGGCAGAAAAACAGACGCCAGAAATCCGCAGAGCCCCGCGGCAGCCACATTCATTCCCAGCATGATCAGCTTCTGCAGAGGATCATAATCCCCGCGGGTAACCCTTCCCGTAAACAGCTCCGCGTCAAAGCTGACCACAAACCACAGGCCCGCGCTGAAGAGAACGGCTCCCGCAATTCCTCCCCCCGCCTTCAGGTTGACGATGCAGCCCATGCATATCAGCACCCCTGCCGCCGCGCTTTTTCTCAGACTTGTTTTCATTTGTTTTCCTCCCCGCTTTGCCGCTTTTCTTTTCGCGCTTCGCCGCTCCGTCAGATCTCCTCAATATGGGACACATATTCCAGCGTGGAAAGCGCGTCGATGATCTCCCTGTGGGTCTTGAATTTTTTCAGTTCCTTTTTGGTCACCGAGATGGCCACGGAATACACGCTCAGCCCCGAATTCACATAGGCGGGGTTGGTTTCGATATCGTCGATTTTCAGCCCCAGCTCACGGATCGTGGCAACAAACTCCTTCAGCCGGGTGCTGCTGGTCAGCTCCAGATGAATTTCAAAATGATTGGATCGGTCCTTCAGGGTCACTTCCAGCGAGGGCAGAAGGCTCAGGCAGAACAGCATGGCCACAGCCGCCGCCGCAGTCAGCGTGTAAAATCCCGCTCCCAGGCTGATGCCCAGCAGGCAGCTCACCAGCAGCCCCGCGGAGGTGGTGATGCCCTTGATCTGGTTCCGGGAGGAGATGAAGAGGGAGTTGGTGGCGATCATGGTGGTGGAAATCACCGCCGCCACGCTCAGGAGAAAAAGCCCCGTCCGCATCAGCTCATACAGCCACAGATCCGCCATCATGGCAATGGTTCCCGCCAGGGACACCAGCATGAAGGTCCGCAGTCCGGCGGAGTGCCGCTTGCTGGACCGCTCCGTCCCGATGATCGCGGACAGCACCGCGGAGCAGAATATTCGCAGCAGCACGGACCAGATATTGATCTCCCCTGCCCAGGGGCCAAGCAGCCTGACAATCGGGTCATTCAGCGCGCTCATCATCTGAAATAACGACCTCCTTTGAATCTTCTTCCCCGTCTGGCCACCCCGCCGTTCCACATTTCGTCATAATGCCGGAGGGCTTCCTCGGTATAAACCTGCTCTTCCTCACTGGGCGCCTGCCGGGCGGCCATCTCCCGCTGGATCGCCTGAACCCGTTCAATCAGCTTCTGGGCTTCCGTTTTCGGGTTCCCCTGGGCGTCCGTCTCCGCTACGGGGACTATCTCCTCCAGCTTATTGCTGTAGGAGCCGGATAGATACAGGCTCAGCTTGGCCAGCCCGGGGCCGGCCAGCTCATAGAGAATGCTGGAAGCCAGAATAATGGTTTCCAGCGCCCTGCCCGCCGCTCCTCCCAGCGTCCGGGCGCCCATCGCCGCCAGTCCGATGGCGACGCCGGCCTGGGGAACCAGCGCCAGCCCCAGATAATTGCGAACCTTTTTATCCTTGCCCACCGCGGCGCATCCTGCAAACGCTCCCGCGTATTTTCCCAGGATCCGGGTGATAAAATACAGGATTCCCACCATCAGCAGCGGCGTTGATCCGAGGCTTCCGCCGCTGCTCAGGACGGACCTCAGGTCAAAGCTCATGCCGGATCGGACGAAAAAAAGCAGCAGGATGGGCGGGGAAAAGTATCCAAGCTGGCGGAAAAGCCGCTCATCTTCCGTCAGATTGATATACACCGTGCTCATCGCCATGCACCCCAGCAGGGGAGAAATACCCATCATGGCGCAGATTCCGCAGAAGGTAAACATCAGCGCCACCGTCACGATCAGGCGGTTGTCCGTAGACCGGCTGTGAAGGGCAAACTTCAGCAGCATCCCGAAGAATCCGCCCAGAATCAGCGCGCCCAGATTCGACAGAACAGGGGTGATCATGGTTCCAAAGGAAAAACCGCTTCCCGAATAGCTGGAAACAGCCACCGCAATGGCTGCGGAAAAGGCCACCAGCCCCACGATATCATCAAAGGCTACCACCTGCAGCAGGGTATCCACAAAATCTCCCCGGGCTCCGGTCTGCCGGATCGTCATCATGGTGGAAGCCGGCGCCGTGGCGGACGCCAGCGCCGCAAGCACGATGGAGAAAGCCAGATCCATGCCCAGAATCAGATAAACCGTAAGGAACACCAGCAGGGACGCGGTCAGCGCTTCCAGCAGGGTGATCACAATCACCTTGCCTCCGTTTTTCCGGATTGCGGAAAAGCGGAAGAACTCGCCGGTGCTGAAGGCGATAAAGGAAAGGGCCACATCAGGCAGGAAGTCCGAATTCCGGATAAAGGAGGCAGGAATCATGTTCAGGCAGAACGGGCCGATCAGAATTCCCGCCAGAATATAGCCTGTCACATTGGGCAGCCTGAGCTTCTTTGTCACCCGGGTCATGAGGAAGCCGGCCAGCATCATCACCGCGATGGACACGATGATCGAGGAAGCCGTCGGTCCTGTATCGTTGGCCACCCAGGGGAACATCCCGATCCCTCCTTTCCCTGTTCTTCAGCGTAAAGCCGAAAGAAACACCCCCGGCTGCTTTCGCAGTCGGGGTGCCTCTTTTGGATTGAGTTATTTGATCTTCAGCGTTCCGCAGGCAATCAGCCTGCCGTTTTCCCTGCTGAAGAGAGTGGTTCCTGCGCCCTCGAAGGAAAGGCGCACTTTTTGGCCGATCTTGTACAGCACGCCGCCGAATACCACGCCGGTCAGCAGGTAGTTCCCCACCCTGATCCGGACCGTGGTCTCCATACCGGTAGGCATGGCGGAAAAAATTTCCCCTTCCACGGGGCCGTCTTCACTGATCCGGACAAACTCCGGACGCACACCGAGAACCCAGTCCTCCCGGCCCGGCGTCTCATCGCGAACCCCTTCGTCGGACACTCTGGCTACCGGATACTTGAAGGGCTCGTCCTTATTAGTCTTTTCCGTCGGGCGTTCCTTCGCGGCAAAGGCCGCGATCTCAGCATTAGCCTTTGCGAACCAGTCGTCCACCCGGACCTCCTCTCCGGGAACAAATGTCGCGTCGTACTGATCCAGCAGCTTCAGGGAGAAACTGCCGTCCGCCTGCTGCGCTCCCTTCGCGTTGATGAAGTTGATCGCGGGGTTTCCGACAAAATCCGCCACAAAGGTGTTGTTCGGCCGGTTATATACCGTCAGCGGTTCATCATACTGCTGCAGTACGCCGTTGGAAATCAGGCAGATCCGGGTCGCAAGCGTCATGGCTTCCATCTGGTCATGCGTAACGTAAACAAAGGTGCTTCCCGTGGAAAGATGCAGCCGCTGCAGCTCCGATCTCATTTCCAGCCGCAGCTTCGCGTCCAGGTTGGACAGCGGTTCATCCATGAACAGCACCCGGGGGCCGGGAGCCAGGGTCCGGGCGATGGCAACGCGCTGCTGCTGGCCGCCAGACAATTCGCCGGGATACCGGTCCATGAAAGGCTGAATCTTCACGATAGCGCTGACCCGTGCCACGATCCGGTCGATTTCTTCCTTCGTCAGTTTTCTCTCCGCGCCGCCGGCGGAAGGATTCCGGACAATTTCCCCCTCCTTGGAAACCGACAGGCCGGCTTCCTTGATATTGCTCAGGCCAAAGGCAATATTCTGATAAACAGTCATGTTCGGCCACAGGGCATAGTTCTGGAACAGGAATCCTACCCGGCGCTTGTTGGCGGGTACATTGATGCCGGCGTCACTGTCAAACACCACGGTATCGTCAATCGTGATCCGACCCGTCGTTGGCGTTTCCAGGCCAGCGATCATCCGCAGGGTTGTGGTCTTTCCGCAGCCGGAAGGTCCCAGCAGCGTGACGAAGGCATTGTCCTCAATCAGCAGATCCAGATCATCCACCGCGTAAAAGCCGCCCCAGCGTTTGGTTACATGGTTCAATTCTATTCTTGCCATTGCTTTTTACCTCTTTTCCCTCAGGAATCTCCGCCGATGCCGGAGTCAATGCTGGCTCCCGTCAGCTTATTCACCAGGGTATTAAACAGCAGGATCAGGATAATGAGGATCAGGTTAATTCCGCTGGAAAAAGCGTACAGCCCCATCTCATCGAAATATCCCAGCATGGTGGTAATGATTTTCCCCTGACCGCACAGCAGCATGAACAGTGTCAGCTCTCTCAGACAGGTCATAAACGGCAGCAGGAACCCGCTGATGATGGAGGTCTTCTGAATGGGGATAATAATCCGGGTCATTCTCTTCCACCAGGGAATATTCTGAATAATGGCTGCCTCCTCTATCTCTCCGGAAAGCTGCATCATGGAATTCAGCGCGCTCCGGCTGGCAAAGGGAATATACTTCACCGTGCCGGCCAGGATCAGCAGCAGGAAGGTGTTGTATATTCCCGCGCCGGATCCGAAGATGAAGAACGCGACGCCCACCGCCAGCGAGGGCATCAGATAGGGCAGGAAGGCCATATTGTTCACATAGGCCGCCCATTTGCTCCTGCGGTTTTTGCTGACACAGTAGCCGATCAGGGTTCCGATAATACCTGCCGCCAGCGCGCAGCAGATGGCCACGAAGAAGGTTCCGGCAAAGGCGTTCCAGATATCCGCGTTGTACAGGATACCCTTCTGCCCGTACATTCCGTTCTCCGTCACGTTCTCGGAGGTCAGCCACCACTTGGTGGTGGTATGGCCCGCGATCCCATGGGTGATGAAGGAATAATCACCGGGATTGGGCAGGAAGGTTTCCACCGCGAACAGGATAATCGGCAGAATGCCGGTAAACAGCGTCAGCAGCACAAACAGAATGGAGATCGCATACTTGGCTGGCCCCAGGTTCACTACGCTGCTCTGGCCGGATTTCCCGGTCACCGTGGTGAAGTTTTTCCGGCCGGAGGTGGTCTTCTGGTTTACGATCAGAATCAGGAAGCCGAACAGCATCATGATGACTGCCAGAATGCTCGCCTGTCCGGCCCGGTTCGTGCTCATGCCTACATACTGGGTGCTCAGGGTGCTCAGCTTCAGGTAATGGGGAATCGGATAGGAGCCCATGGCACTGGAGAACACCAGCAGCACCGTGCTGAGAATCGCGGGCTTCACCAGGGGCAGCGTGACCCGGAAGAAGGTCTTCCACCGGGGGGTGTTCAGAATGGTGGCCGCCTCCTCCAGGTTGGCGTCCATGTTCCGGAAGATGCCGCCGATCAGGATATAGGCGAAGGGAGCGTAGTGAATGGCCAGCACCACGGATACGGGGAAGATGCCCTCGCACCACCACCGCGGCATGTAAACGTTGAACAGCGCTACAAACAGCCCGTCGTTTCCTCCTGTCACCGCGTTGGAGTTGAACAGGTTCTGCCACATAACCGCCAGCGTCCACTGCGGCATGATATAGGGGAAAATGAAAATCGAGCTCAGGTATTTTTTATACTTCAGATTGGTTCGGGTTACCAGGTAGGCAAAAACCCCGCCGTACAGGATGGCCCCGAAGCAGGCGAAAATACTGATCAGCACGGAATTCAACAGCGGTGTCCACAGATAGATGGAAGCCACGCTGCGGGTCACTCTTTCCCGGCCCACCCGGGTCGTGATCGTCTCCGTGAAAAGGTTTGACCAGTTGTAGGTCGTCAGGGTCGTTCCCAGAGCGTCCACCTGGGATTCCAGGGCCTTCCCCTGAGTATCTATGCTGCCGGGATGGATCCTCACCGTGTCACGGACAATCGTGTACATGGGAAAGATCGTCGTAATCGTAAGCAGTATTCCCAGCATCAGCAGAATCGCGTTCTGCGGCTTGCTGATATAGGTTTTGAACCGGTTCCAGGTTCGATGGAACCCGCTGATCCGGTTAGCCGAGGCTGTGGTCATTTCTTTCCTTCCTTTCTTTCGGAATTTGGTAAGGAAAGGGGCGGCGTGCCGGTATCTCTCCGACGCGCCGCCCGCATCGATCATGGTTCAGGCGGGCCTTCGGCAAATCATTTTTGCGGAAGCTGCCTGTATTGCCTTCTGAGTTACTTGCTGGCCACGATGCCGTCAATCCAGTCGCTCATGGTGCCGGAAACGGAAGCGCAGTAAGCGGGCTCTTCCACAACCAGCTTGCCTTCGTTCAGCCACCAGTCGTAGCCGCGGTCATTCTTGGCCGGATAGGTGTCCACGCCGTCCACATAGCCGTCCTTGCTGTGATCCTGCATGCAGGCAGGTACGGGAGCGTAGCCGCCCATATCCTTGCCCCAGGCCTTGAATCCTTCCTGGGTGGTAGTCATATAGGCAATCAGAGCGCAGGAGGTCCAGGGCAGGGGGCTGGTCTTGGTCAGCATCAGATAATGCTTGTAGGCATATCCGCCGATGCCGACGTAGCCATCCTGATAGGCCGCCACAGTAACGTTGTTCACGGAGGACTCAGCGGTCTCTTCCACGCTGCGCAGCTTGGAATACACCAGCAGGCCGGCTTGATCCTTGGCGGAGGTGGTCACCAGCGTGTTGCAGATGGGGCCGTCATCGGTCTCTTCATTGTACTTCTCGCACCACAGATATACCCAGGCCAGGCCGTACTGCACGTTATCGCCGGTCAGGCCCAGATCCGCGGCGTCTTCCTTCATGCTCTCGATCAGTTCGTCATCCTCGGCATTCTTGCCGTCCCAGGCTTCATAGGCTTCCTTGGCGATGGTGGCATACTTGTCGTTGGTCATCATGTACAGGAAGTTCTTGCCCACGGGCTCGGAGTTCACGCCCATGAACAGGGGAGCTTCGCCTTCCCGGACAAAATCCCACATGTTCTTGTAGGTCTTCTCGCCCAGGTTGTTGAACATGAAGACCTTGTTCAGGGTCTGCAGCGCCAGGGGATTCTCGTTTCCTTCCTTGGCCACGCCTTCAGCTTCGCTCCACTCCTTGGGTACGAAGTTCAGCAGCAGGCCGGTGTCCAGCATCTTGCTCTGAATCTGGTTGCCGTCCTGGATCAGGGTCATGGACATGACGTGATTGGCGCCATTGATATCCTCGGTCAGCTGATCGAAGATCTTGTTTTCCTTGGGCTGCTGCCAGCCGCCTTCATAGTCCAGCTTATAGCTGGGATCGATCTTCTGCAGCTCTTCCACAAACAGGGGAAGCACGCTCTTGCCGCGGCTGGAGTTGCCGACCGCGTCGAACCGCTTGCCGTTGGATTCCTCAATGGCCTTCTTAAAGAGCTCCTCCAGCGTCATCTTCTGCGCTTCCGCGATCACATCCTCCACAGACTCAGCGGACGCAAAAGAAAACATAGTCAGGCACAGGGTCAAAGCCAGTATGAGGGATAAAAACTTTTTCATATACAGGTCTCCTTTTCAGTTATTTGCGGCTCACGCCGTTGATGGACTTATTATAACCAAATTACGGGAAAATGCAACCATTTTTTACAGGTTTCTCGCATCATTTCGGATAAAAGCTTTTCATACTCCTGCCGCAGCCATCCCTCTCCTTATTCTTTCGAGCAGTGGATACCGGTTGAAAAAAACGCCAGTCCCGTGATAAGATAATCACGCGGCAGGCGCTGCTTTCAGCCCTGCGAATCTTCCCCCGAAAGCATGCCGGGGGTATGTCTGTCCGAAATCGGCTGGACCCGGAAAACCGGATTCCGTTTTCGCCGCGGGCAGATCCCGCCTTTATAGAACCAGCTTCAGGAAAGGAATCCTTCCATGCATAGAGCCAGACTTCAAAAAATCCCGGGCGTCCTCCTCCTGCTGGGGGCGCTTCTCCTGTGCTGCGGAGCCCTCGGGGAATCCATTTCCCCGCTGCACAAGGTCGCCAATTCCTATACCGACACCAAAAATGCCAATAAATCCGTCGTCCGCCTCTGGCAGGTGGAAACGGCCTCGGCCAGCGTGACAGAAGAAATCAACGGAATCGCCAGGGCGTGGGCGGAGGAGCGGGGGCCGGATCTCCCGGCGCAGGGAAACAGCACCAAACGGAACAGCCGCCTGGATGTGGAGATCCGCTACAGCCGTACGGGGCATTCCTGGCTCAGCTTTCTGGTGCAGGCCCGGACCCAGTATCACCAGAAACTGCAGGATCAGGTCATGACAACCCGAACCTACGATATGAGCACGGGAACACGGATTTTTCTGACGGACATTTTCGGGGATGACGATGCAGCCTGGGCTTTTCTGGCGGAAGGAGTCCGGCAGGGGCTTGCTGCATACTGGCCGGAGGAGGAGCCCGATCCGGATAAGCTGGAAGCACTGTGCCTGCGGAGCGCCCTGGAGCAGGCGGATTTTACCCTGCACGGCATGAGCCTTGTGCTGCATTATCCCGCGGATCTATTATATGAAGGCAGGCATACGCTGATGTCCGTTACCTTTTTCTATCCTCAGATCCGGGACATGATGACAGAGGCAGCCTGGGCGGAAACGGACAACCTGAAGTATTACAAAACCTGCGCCCTGACCTTTGATGACGGTCCCAGCGGCACCAATACCCCGAAGGTGCTCAACAGCCTGATGGAAACCGGCGCAGCAGCCACCTTTTTCGTGATCGGAAACCGGGTGGCGGATTATGATTATCTGGTGCAGCGGGAGCATGACGAAGGCCACGCAGTGGCCTCCCACAACTGGCACCACGGCAATGTGACCAAATCCTCCGGCGCCGCGCTGCGGGCCATGCCGGCCAAGGTTAACAAGGCCATGATCAAAGCCATCGGTATCCCTGTCCGGTACGACCGGGTTCCCGGCGGCCGCTATCCCCAGATGATCAAGGCCAAGGTAGGCTGGGCCTACATCCAGTGGAGCCTGGACACCTATGACTGGCGTGGGCGCAGCACGGTTCAGGTGATGAACAAGGTGAAAAAAGCGATTCAGGACGGGGACGTGATTCTCTGCCATGATATCAAGGACAACACGCCGGAAAGCACAAGGCAGATGGTCCGCTATCTCGAGGAGCAGGGATATATGCTGCTGACCATTGATGAGCTTTTTGCCAAGGACGGTGTCGCGCTGGAGCCCAACAGGGTCTACTACCGCTGCCAGGACGGGGAAACCGGCAAACGGGATGATACCTGAATAATCATTCCATTTTCCCCGGGCACTGCAATCGTCAGAGGCCACGTTTTATTTCAGCCATTAAAAAACCAAAAGAGTACAATTCCTCCCTTGCCCATTCGGTCCGGAAGGAGTACAATAGCTCCGCAAACACTTTAGCGCTTTTAGATATAAAAGTTTAAAAGCGCTAAAGTAAACAGATAGGGGGGCTTCCGGTATGGCCATTAAGATCATTCTGCTGGTCGTCTTTTTCGGCATCATGCTTACCATCGGGTTTCTCACCCGAAAAAACGCGACGGATGTCAGCGGCTTCGTCCTGGGCGGGCGCAGCGTCGGTCCCTGGCTGACGGCTTTCGCCTATGGCACCAGCTATTTCTCCGCGGTTATTTTCGTCGGATATGCCGGCCAGTTCGGCTGGAAGTTCGGCATTTCCTCCACCTGGGTAGGCATCGGCAATGCCCTGCTGGGCTCCCTGCTGGCCTGGGTGGTGCTGGGCCGCCGGACCCGCATCATGACCCAGCACCTGCACAGCGCCACCATGCCGGATTTTTTTGCCCGGCGCTTTGGCTCCGAATCCCTGAAAATTGTTGCCTCCATCGTCATCTTCATTTTCCTGATTCCCTACACCGCCTCGCTGTACAACGGGCTGAGCCGGCTTTTTGAAATGGCCTTCGGCATTCCCTATTTCTGGTGCGTGCTGGTGATGTCCGTTCTGACCGCGGTTTATGTCATCGCCGGCGGATATATGGCCACCGCCATCAACGATTTCATCCAGGGCCTGATCATGCTCGTCGGCATCGTCGCGGTCATCGCCGCGGTTCTGGGGAAGAACGGCGGTTTCCTCGGCTCCCTGAACGGGCTGGCCTCCATCACCGATGAGAGGGTCTCCTCCGCGCCCGGGGTCTTCAATTCCTTCTTCGGTCCCGACCCCCTGAGCCTGCTGGGCGTCGTGCTCCTGACCTCTCTGGGAACCTGGGGGCTTCCCCAGATGGTTGGCAAGTTCTACGCCATCAAGAGCGAGGGCGACATCCACAAGGGAACCATCATTTCCACCGTCTTCGCGATCATCGTCGCCGGCGGATGCTATTTCCTGGGCGGCTTCGGCCGGCTCTTCTCCGATGTCATCGGCGTGGCGGAAAACGGAAATCCCGTGGGCGGCTTTGACGCGGTGATTCCGGCCATGCTCTCCGGGCTTCCGGATCTGCTGATCGCCGTGGTCATCATACTGGTGCTCTCCGCTTCCATGAGCACCCTGAGCTCCCTGGTGCTGACATCCTCCTCCACCGTCACCCTGGATCTGCTGAAGGGACACGTCATCAAGGATCTGAATGAAAAGAAGCAGCTGCTGATCATGCGGTCGCTGATCGTGGTTTTCATCGTCATCTCCGCTGTGATCGCCATCGTTCAGGTCAGCTCGCCCGTCGCCTTTATCGCCCAGGCTATGGGCGTCAGCTGGGGCGCGATGGCCGGAGCCTTCCTGGCGCCCTTCCTCTATGGGCTGTACTGGAAAAAGACCTCCCGCGCCGCCTGCTGGATCAATATTCTGTTCTCCTGCATATTCATGACGGTGGACATGCTCAGCAACCTGGGCGTCCTCAGCGTCAATCTGGGGCTGCTCCAGAGCCCCATCAATGCCGGCGCCTTCTGCATGATCATCGGGCTGGTCTGCGTGCCGCTGATTTCTCTCGTGACGCCGAAGCCCGATTCCCGGATTGTGGAAAACGCCTTCTCCTGCTATGAAAAGAAGGTGCTTGTCCGCCAGACCAGCGCGCTGGAAGACGAATAACTGTTTTCCCTGTTCTGTTGATTTGATTCCGCATCCCGGAGCGCTGTCCTTTCCGGCAGCAGCTCCGGGCGCACAATGCGAACCGGGCGCCGGCTAGATACCGGCGCCCGGTTCGTATCCTTATTATCCGAAGCTCTCTTCACACATTCCTGAATTCTCGTAGAATACCCCTGCCCAGTAGATCACCCCGGCTATGTATTCCACCTGTTCCCCCTCAAAGAAGAAGCATACCCTCCGGGCTCCGGTGTTTTCGCACAGCGTGTTCACCATGCTGTAGCACAGCAGCGTCTCCCGCTCCCTGCCCCAGCTCTGAATCTCTGCCCGGAAGCTCTCGCTCAGGTTCACCAGCAGAACATCTCCGTTCTGAGCGATTCCAAGAATATCGTCCTCTCCAACCAGCTCCGGCAGCGTCGGCTCCATACCGTCCGCCCGCTCCCGCGCGCCCGGTCCGTCGATCAGCGCCTCCAGCTGCTCCCGGGGGCTGTCCGCCAGCTCCCGGTCCACGCTCTTTTCCACGGGCGTCAGCAGGCCTTCCCGGGCAAAATAAACCGTGGTTCTGCCCATCAGGAAAGCTTCGAAGTTTTCCCTGCGGAACAGGCCGCCCAGCACGGGAACCGCGCCGAAGATCTCGCTGTTGACCGTTGTCAGCGGCCGGTCTCCGATCCGGATTGCCACGCCGGCCATCCCGGGAATAAACGTGGTCATGCTGTAGCAGATCGCCGCGGCCATGCAGGCCGGATCCACGCCTGCTTCCTCCCATTCCTGTTCCGCGCCTTCCCGGAAGTTCAGGGTAATCATTCTTCCCCCGTCCGCCAGATCGCTGGCCAGCGGGGCATAGGTCAGCATTCCCGCCAGGTCCGGCAGATCCGGCACACCGGTCAGGTACATGGCGCCGTGGCTCAGGTTGTCCAGAATGGCGGCCGCCATCTGCTGCGGCGTCTGGCCCTGAAAGGTCAGCGTTCTGTTTTCACAGGAGATCCCCTGCCCGTTTTCCAGCGGATAGTACAGCGTCATATAGGAGGTCAGCGGGGTGTCCGCCGCATCCTTTCCCACCGGAGAGCGCTTTGCCTCCAGCTGTTCCCACAGCACCGGCAGGTTTTCTCCCGGATGGGCAATCAGGCTGCCCATGGCCAGGCTGCCGGTGGTATCCATGCCGACGCTGCGCCCTGCCACCAGCACGTTGACGCAGCGGACATTTTCAATCTCGCAGAGGGTGGAGGCCAGCGCCAGACTCAGCGTATAAAAAGCCCGATAGCTCAGCCCCAGCGCCGAGGATCCCAGGTTGACCGTAACAACACCGCCGCTGAACTCAACCGGGTTCGTTCCGTACAGGGTCAGTTCCGTCTCTCCGCCCAGGCTGTCCACCTGGTTGTTGGCCGGGTAGCTCAGCAGCTCCCGGCAGATTGCTTCCATCTTTTCCGCCCGCAGGATTCCCGGAACGGACGGCACATGCTGCGCCACCAGGTTCAGTCCGTTCTTCGCGGGCAGGTACAGGGTCCACAGGCCTTCCGCCTCCGTCAGGCTGTCCCCGTCGGGCGCGTTCCACTCCAGCGCGGGCATTCCCGGGGTCGGAATCTCCTCATAGGTATCCTCCGCCGGGTTCCGGGCGCAGCCGGCCAGTCCGGCGGTGATCAGGGACAGCGCGACCGTCAGGCTCAGCAGTTTTTTCCCTCTCATGCCGTTTCCGCTCCCCTCTCGCCCCTGGGCAGCGTCACGATGAAGCAGCTGCCTCTGCCGGGCTCGCTTTCTACCCGGATCTGTCCGCCGTGCATTGTCACCAGCTGGCGCACGATGCTGAGCCCCAGCCCTGTGCCGCCGGTTTCCCGGCTGCGGGCCTTGTCCACCCGATAAAACCGGTCAAAAATATGCTCCTGATCTTCCGGAGGAATCCCGACACCGTTATCCGCAACCTGCCAGACCAGCCAGTCCCCCTTCTCCTCCAGCGTAACCCGGATCTTTCCGCCGTCCTGGGTGTACTTCATTGCGTTGTCAATCAGATTGGACAGCACCTGGTGCAGCTTGCTCCGGTCTCCCTGCATCCGAAGGGACGGCGCCACGCTGCTCTCCAGCGTCTGTCCCCGTTTCCGGGCCGCCGGATCCAGCAGCCGCAGCGTCTCCTCCGTCAGGGCGCTCAGATCAATTTCTTCGATCTTCATGGGATCACTCTTGTTATCCATCCGGGTCAGCGTCAGCAGATCCGTGATGATTCCCGTCAGGCGGTCAATCTCGTGATTCATGTCCTGCAGGAATTCCTGCCGCATATCCGCGGGCATCTCCGGCTGATAGATGATCGTTTCCAGCATGATCTTCATGGTGGCCAGAGGCGTCTTCAGCTCATGGCTGGCATTGGATACGAACTGATTTCTCGACTGATCCAGGTTCTCCAGCTGCGCCGCCATGACATTATAGTTTTCCGCCAGCTGGCGCAGCTCCCCGCTGCCCTTTTCCGGCACGCGGACGCTCAGGTCGCCCTTTCCCATCTTCCGCATGGTGCGGCTCAGATTGGTGATCGGGGTTGTCAGCAGCCGGCTCAGAATCAGGGCCAGAATCAGCGCCGCCACCGCGATGAGAATAAATACGGTATTCAGCTGATTCTGGACTCCCTGCATGGAATCCATCATCCCCTGGATCCGGCTCACATAGAGCAGCACGCCGTTCCGTCCCCGGGGGCCCTGCATTTCATGGGCTCCATAAGCCAGGTATTCCGCTTCCCCTTCTCCGCTCATGGCTGCCACGGTCTCCCTGCTCAGGCGGTACATGCCGTAGGCGCTGACCTCTCCCCGGACGAGCACCTTCAGCACCTCCGGAATTGCCAGCCGCTGCCCGCACAGGCTGTTCAGGCTGTCATACTGCACCTTTCCGTCCGGATCCAGCAGCAGAAGCCGTCCATTCAGTCCCTCCGCGGATTCCTTCAGCCGGTTGTTCAGGCCGGTGCTCTCCGCGCTTTGCATCATGGGGCCGAATACGGCCGCCAAGCTCTCCGCCGCCTGGGTATCCTCGCGGGTTCTCTGCTCTGTCAGATAGTTGCTGACCAGGCCCGTCAGATTGGTCGCCGCCACCAGGAAGGAGCTTCCCACCACGACAAAAAAAGCCAGCAGGATTTTGCCCCTGATGCTGGCCCAGAAGGGAACTTTATCAGTCCTGATCCGTGAAATAGTAACCAACCCCCCACTTGGTGAAGATGAACTCCGGCTTGGCTGTATCCCGTTCGATCTTCTCCCTCAGGCGGCGGATATGCACGTCTACCGTGCGGGCGTCCCCTGCGTAGTCATATTTCCATACCGTCTCCAGCATCTGTTCCCGGCTGAAAACCGTTCCCCGGTTCGTAACAAACAGCTGGAGCAGGTCAAATTCCTTCGCCGTCAGCTTAACGTCTTTTCCGCCCAGAACCACGCTGCGCTTGACCAGGTTTACATCCATGTCATGCACCCGGATCACCCGCTGTTCCTGCTGCTGCATGCTGGTGGAAACCCGGCGCAGAATGGTCTTGATCCGGGCCTTGACTTCCAGAATGTTGAAAGGCTTGGTCATATAATCATCCGCCCCGTATTCCAGGCCCAGGATCTTATCCATATCCTCGCCCTTGGCGGTCAGCATGATAATCGGCACGTCGCTGCTCTCCCGAATCCGCTGGCATACCTCGATTCCGTCCTTCTTCGGCAGCATAACATCCAGCAGAATCAGATCATAGGCGCTGTCCTCGAATTTCTTCAGCGCCTCCTCGCCGTCGGTGGCACTGTCCGTTTCGTATCCTTCCTGCTCCAGGGTATACTTCAGCCCTTTCAAAATCAAAGGCTCATCATCGACCAGAAGAATCCGTTTTGCCACACGTAACACCCTTTCGTAACCAATTCTTATAAAATATTAAACTACTTTTTCCAAAATTGCAAGCTTTTTGTTACATTTTTTGTTGGAATCGGCTGAAAAAGGGGTTCCCGATGATCGGGAACCCCTTCCGTTCAACCGCTTCGCTTTACTTGGTCTCCGCCTCGGTCTTTTCGGTTTCCGCGGCTTCCTCCGCAGCTTTCTCCACAGCTTTCTCCACAGTCTCGGCAGCCTCTTCCGCGACCTCCTTCACGGTTTCCGCAGCTTCCTCCGCAGCTTTCTCCGCGGTCTCGACAGCTTCTTCCGCGTTCTCCTTCACGGTTTCCGCAGCTTCCTCCGCAGCTTTCTCCGCGGTTTCGGCAGCTTCTTCCGCGGTCTCCTCAGCTTCCTTCACAGCTTCCTCCGCGGCTTCCTCTACCGCCTCGGCAGCTTCTTCCACGGCCTCCTCCACGGTTTCCGCTTCCGCAGCCGCTTCTTCTTCGGCCTTCGCAGCGGCTTCCGCTTCCGCCTGGGCAGCCGCTTCCGCTTCCGCCTTCTTCTGGGCGTACTCGGTCTCTACCTTCTCCAGCATTGTCTTCGCGCCGGCGAAGTAGTCCGCCATCCGGAGATGGTTCCGCCAGAACCGGATGGGAGCGGCGCCTGCATCATTGAAGGGAACGCGGTAGGTGACATGGTTGCAGATAAACAGCAGCGCCGTCTCCTGGCCGTTCAGATCCTTTTCCCTGGAGATGGCGGTGCCGAATTTCATCTCGCTGGTCGGATTCTCCAGGAACGCGCCGGTGATCTCTTCCACGCCGGTGAACCAGGCCAGGCACTCATCCTGGGGATACAGCTCGTAATCCGTCATATAGGGATAGGCGTAGGTGGTCGTCACTTCGTCGCCGGAAACAGTCACCTTCACGTTGCCCAGATAATACTTGTTGGAGGCCACCAGCTGGAAGGTCTGGGTTCCGTCCTTGCTTACATCCACGGGCAGCACGTTGTACCACTTCTGGGTCAGGTTCGGATACTCGTCCCGAAGGGAGATGCCGATCACGCCCACCGTATTGTTGGCATACCAGGTAGGCTCCTGCGCCGGCGCAGCCTTTTTCGACTTCAGATACGCCATGGCCTTTTCCAGATATTCGCTGACATCCGGGGCTTTCGTTTCTTCGCCGGATTCATTGGAAACCCATTTCCCGTTTTCAGGCTCATAATGTATATCATCGGTCCAGCCGTTGAGCAGATTTCCATCCTCATCGAATGTCATTTCAGCATAACCGTTTGCATTCGACTCAAATATAAAAACAGTGGTCTTCTCTCCATTTTCACCGTAATGGATTGATTTAGCCTTGCTGCCGTTCTTCGCGTACTCCTCTTCTCCTTCCCCGATAACCCGGTCGTTTGCATCATAGCGGATCCAGGAATAACTGTCATCTGTCTCATTGGTAACAACAGTATAGGAGTTCACGTTTCCTTCGGCGTCGTAATTGATTTCCCTTCCATCCGCCGTATAAACGTTATAGCCCAGCAGGCCGCTCTCGTTCCAGTATTCATGAACAAAATCGCCTTTTTCATTCTCAAAGTAAACATCGCGCTGCACAAGCGTTCCCTGATCCCAATACTCTTCAACGTACTTCCCGTTTTCATCCTTATAGGAAACTTCCCCGTCCTTGACATCTTCCGCCAGAGCCTCTGCCGCGCACAGCGCCATCACCAGCACCAGCAGCAGGGAAATCAGCTTCTTCATTTTCCGATCCCTATCCTTTCCGCAGGGAGCAACTCTTTTTATATTTTCTTCCTGCCTTTCTGTAATTTTACACGCAAACCGTCCCGTCCGCAAGCACTAATTTCCGTATTCGCCCTCAAATCAGGCTCTTTTTTGTTTTTAACGGTTCCGGATCATGCCATTTCCCCGGGAAAAGAATGAAAAAAGCCGCGGGACCAGCCGCCCCGGCCGAAGCCGGCGGCTGGAATCCCGCAGCCTGGAAATGATCTCGCAAATCGGGTCCGGAATTACGCCTCCGGTGCCGGCGCGGCGGTGGCTTCCGGTACAGGCGTCGCAGCGGACAGCTCCTCCACCTGCTTCGTCAGTTCCTCCACCTGTTTGGTCAGGTCTTCCACCTGCTTATTGGCGGCGGCCAGGGCTTCTTCTCCGGCCTTCTTCGCTTCTTCCACCTGCGCGGCGGCATCCGCCTTCACCTGCTCCAGTTCCTTCGCGGCATCCTTCGCCTGAGCGGTCAGATCGTTCACCTGCTTGGTCAGGTCTTCCACCTGCTTGTTGGCGGCAGCCAGGGCTTCTTCCCCGGCCTTCTTCGCTTCTTCCACCTGCGCGGCGGCATCCGCCTTCGCCTGCTCCAGTTCCTTCGCGGCAGCGTCCGCCGCGTCCTTTGCCTGGGCGGTCAGATCGTTCACCTGCTTGGTCAGGTCTTCCACCTGCTGATTGGCGGCAGCCAGGGCTTCTTCCCCGGCCTTCTTCGCTTCTTCCACCTGCGC
>CAMNKK010000018.1 GCA_946542235.1 uncultured Clostridia bacterium
AAAAATACCTGAAAGCTCCGTCCCGGGCGGCGGAGCTTTTCAAAGTATCGGGGAGGAAGAAGCATGCTGCGGGAGGAAGCAGAAAACCGTACCAGAACAGCCGGCCGGGGAAAGTGCTTTCTGGCGGAAACCTGGTACTGCGGGATCATTAATCAGAAGATTGAAGATGCGGCGGATCAGGGGCAGTACGAAACCAAGGTTCGCTTTGCCGCCCGCAGCTATGTAGCGAAGCATCAGCAGCGCTTTATTGAAATCTATGAGGCGCAGGGGTACGACGTGCACTTCCGGCCGAACTATGTACATATTGAGCCCAGCATGTGGGATATGATCATCAGATGGGTTCCGGCAGAACATGACAAACTGACCGACGGGCAGGCGGACAGCAAATAAAAAGCAGCCCGGAGCAGAAATGCTCCGGGCCGAACCATTTTTTCAGGATGAATGATGGACTCTTATTCCGCGCGGAAGAGGTAAATAACCCCTTCTTCGATGGGGGTGCTGTCTGCGCCGGTCTGGGCATATTCGCCATTGATGTAGAAAGCCCAGTAATGCGGATTTTCTTCGGACCAGATCAGCTCCATTCCACAGACCGAGGTCACATACAGACCGTAGTCTCCAACCGTACCTTCCACCAGACCGTTTTCCACCAGCGCGGCACCTACGGTTTCCGCGTCGGTTTTGACCAGAAACCAGGATTCAGCGCCCTCCGTGTCCACCACCTCAAAGAGGAAGGACAGTTTGCCTTCTCCGAGTTCTACAGGCTCTTCCTGCGTGCCGGTCATCAGGATGACGGCTTCCTCGGTTTCGGCTGCGGTTTCCGCCAGGGACACATTGCACAGCGCAGCTGCCGCAAGCAGCGCAAGGCAAAGGACCAGCGAAAGCCAGGACTTGATAGTTGACTTTCTCATTTCGCTTTGCATCTCCTTTTTTAATCTGGGCTGACCCGCAGCCTGCACAGGCTGCGCTCAGACCCGTTTCCGCTGCTCTTCCCGGGGAAACCCCGCGGCGCTCGCGCAGAGGAAGAGCCTTCTTTCAGCCCGGGGAAATATTCCGGCTCGGCGGCCTCTGACGCGCCTTCTCAGCCGACTGACGCGGCCAATGGCGATTGTTCTCCCCTGCGGCAGGGAGTAAGACAGAGGGTGTTCATCCGCCCTACGGCGACGGGCTCGCGCAGGCATGGAACCTGCTTCCTTCCCGGGGCGGGGAAAGTATATCAGATTTTGCAGGGAAGTGCAATTGACTAACAAAAGCATGCTCAGATATAATAGGCATGCTCTCTTTCCGCATTCAACGAAAAGCATTACAGCAACGGAATGGATCTTCTTTGAATGTGACCGCAGAAAAGACAAGGGGAGGCGGCTGAGGATGTCCGGGTTAACCCGCGAGCAGGGAATTACAAAAACAAGCATCATCGGCGTGATCGTCAATATGCTGCTGAGCGGCTTCAAGGCACTGGCAGGCCTGATTGCCGGATCCATTTCCATCGTACTGGACGCGGTAAACAACCTGACCGACGCGATTTCCTCCGTTGTGACCATCGTCGGCATCAAGCTGGCCAGAAAAAAGCCGGATGAACGGCATCCCTTCGGCCACGGGCGGATTGAATACTTCAGCGCAATCATCGTTTCCGGCATCGTCATCGCCGCCGGGCTGACCTCTCTCTATGAATCCATCCAGAAGATCATCCGGCCGGAAATACCTGAATATTCCGCGGCCAGCATTGTCATTGTATCGGTGGCCGTGCTGGTTAAAATCATGCTGGGAAAATACATGAAAGCCCAGGGCGAAAAATATCAGTCCGAAGCCCTTGCGGCTTCCGGGGCGGACGCGAGCTACGATGCCCTTCTGTCCGCTTCCACCCTGGTTGGCATCGGAATTACCATGCTTTTCCATATTACCCTGGATGGCTGGATCGGCGCTTTTATCGCGGTGTATATTATCAGGGCCGGCTGGGGAATGCTGATGGAATCCGTATCCAGCGTCATCGGGAACCGGCCGGACAGCGAAATCTCCAAAGCCATCCGGAAAACAATATGCGCGCATGAGGATGTTCTGGGAGCGTATGACCTGATTCTGCATGACTACGGACCGGATTATGCCATCGGCTCGGTTCACATTGAGATTCCGTCCCAAATGACGGCCAGCCGGATCGACCGGCTGACGCGGGAGATCTCCCAGGAGATCATGGAGAAATACCACGTGATTCTGACAATCGGAATCTATGCCATTGACAGCATCCACAGGGGATTGCGGGAAAGCATCCACAAAACCGCCATGGAGCACATGGGCGTGCTCGGAACCCATGCAATCTATATTGATGACGAAGAAAAGTACATTACCATCGATGTGATGACGGATTTCAGCGTGGACAGGAATGCCCTGAAGGAGGACCTGGAAGGGCATATCCAGGAGTATCTTCCGGGATATCGGACCGAGATCAATTTCGACAATCACTTCAGCGACTGAAGTCAGACGCTGTGATCCGGAGCATCGGAGGCAGGGGAAGCGCCCTCGGGAGATGCTTCGGCATCCTGCGGGAGATCTGATTCCTCCAGGTCCTCTGTCTGCGGACGCAGCGTCATCCCGGCTGTATCTGTTACAGGCAGGGAGAACACGATGGCGGCGGCGGGTGTATCGGGTCCCGCGTCATGGACAATGCTCTGCATCATCTCCGCCTTCTGCTCGGAGGGGGTTACGATCAGAATGATATCCTTTTCGCTGGCCAGGGAAATCCCCAGGAACTGTTCCGCTTTCTGCTGGCCCGTGCCACGGGCATGGATCACCGTGCCGCCGCGGGCTCCGGCTTTTCTGGCCGCGTCCATGATCTGCTCGCTGTATCCCTGCTTTCCGATGACGATCAGCAGTTCCTGTTCTGTTCCCTTCATAACCTGTTCCTCTCCCTTCTGAAAATCCTGTCCGTTCAGCAGGAACATCAGTTCTCTCTTTCCGCAGATGGAGGCCATCGGCACGACACAGGAAATCCCCACACCGGGTACATCGATCCGGAGCCGTACCGTCATGGCCTTTTTAACCTCCAGCCATTTACGCCCGGTGACCACTGTCAGGCAGACCATCTTTTCCGTTTCGTTAAGCGCCAGCAGGCGCAGATAGCGTGCCTGCGCCGTACCGTGCCCCAGGGAAAGAAAGTGGATATCAAGCCCCTTATCCGTAAAGAGGCGGGAAAAATCGCGCATTTTTTCCCGGTCTGCCACTGTGATCATCAGATACAGATCAGAATGATTCATCCTTTTCCCCCCTCCTTACAGGTCAATGACCGCATCATCAGGCAGCTCTGCGAACAGATCGGTTTCGGTCCGAGCCTGCTTGCGATGCCTGGACTTAATCCGAAATGCAATTCCAAGTCCCTGAATTGTGAGCAGGGGCGTCATGGCTACCAGCGCCACAACGCCGAACGCATCCCTTGCCAGATTCCCGCCCATGGCGGTGCAGAAGCCCATGGTCATCGGCAGCAGGAAAGCGGCTGTCATCGGGCCGGACGCTACGCCGCCGGAGTCAAAGGCGATGGCGGTGAACAGCCTGGGACTCAGGAAGCTCATGACCAGAGCCAGCACATAGCCGGGTACAATAATCCACAGCACATTGAGATGAAGCATGACCCGCAGCATCGAGAGTCCAACGGAAATACCTACGCCGGCGCACATGCTGACCTGAAGGCTGCGGCCTGAAATGGCACCGTCGGTCAGATCCTCTACCTGGCGCATCAGCACGTAAACCGCCGGTTCGGCCCGGACCACCAGAAAGCCGATCAGTACACCCACGGGAACAATAATCCAGTGATAGGGAAGTTCACCAAGCGTCTGACCCAGATAGGCGCCGGCGGGCATAAAACCGTAATTCGCTCCGGTCATGAAGACGGTCAGGCCGATGTAGGTATACAGGATGCCCAGGCTGATGCGGGAAAGAAGCTCGTGGTTCAGCTTCAGCATAATGAAATTGAACACGAAGAAAAAAGCAGTGATCGGCAGGATGGATATCATCATCTCTTTCAGATATTCCGGAAAGCCGCTGCCGAAGAGCGTACGCAGCTCGATGGAGTCCTTCACATTTTCCACGGCGAGGGGCGTATAATCCGCACCGTCCGCATGGTAGATCATGCTCAGGATCAGCACAGCCAGAATCGGTCCGACCGAGCACAGGGCCACCATTCCGAAGGAATCCTCGGCGGCGTTGGCATCGCTGCGGATTGCGCAGATACCCAGGCCGAAAGACATGATAAAGGGAACGGTCATGGGGCCTGTGGTAACTCCGCCGGAATCATAGGCGATGGAACGGAAGTTTTCCGGCGCAAGAAAGGTCAGTCCCAGAATCAGAACATAGAAACCGAACAGCAGCAGACGCAGTGGAATCCGGTACAGGATTCGCGCCAACGCCAGCACCAGAAAGCCGCCGACACCCACGCCTACGGACAGGACCAGTACGAGATTGGGAATGGCCTGCACCTGCTCGGCCAGCACCTGCAGGTCCGGCTCAGAAATCGTAATCAGAACACCGAGTACAAACCCGAGGGTAAGAATCAGCGAAAGATTCCGGCTTTTTGTAACCCTGGCTCCGATCAATTCTCCCATCGGCTGCATGGCCACCTCGGCCCCTACAGAAAAGAACATCATGCCGACAATCAGCATGACAGTACCCATCAGAAAGCTGAGCATCACCCCGCTGGGAATGGGCGCTACGGTCAGACTGAGAATCAGCACCAGAAGAACAATGGGAAGCACGGCCGCGACCGCTTCCCGGAATTTGGCTGCCAGTTTTGCCTTCAAGATACACTCACCGTTCCTGTCTGCGATCCGGAGACGCTTCGGGAGGAAACGGCTTCCGGATGATTTGAATAACCATGAACAAATCCCATTATAACAGGAAAAAAGAAAAAAAACATTCCTTTGGCTGAATCTAATGTATCTTTTAACTATTGACAAAAAAGGAAGAAAATATTACAATTCAGTAAATCTTTTTTAAGGAGGTTTTCATATGAGCAAACGGATCATTTCCCTTGCAGCCGTGGTTGTGCTGCTGATGACGATGTTCGCTTTCACAACTTCTGCTTCTGCCATTTACATCGTGTATTCCCACTGTGAAAACGGCAAAGCGCTGAATGTTCGTTCCGGTCCCGGAAAAAACTATGACAAAGTCGGTTCCTTCCCCTATGGTGCTGAGATCCCGATCGACCATGATCTGGGCAATGGCTGGCTGGAAGTTGTCTGGGGAAGCGTTCCCGGCTATGTCATGAAGAGCCTGACCAGCCGCACCTATCCCGGCCCCTATGTCCCCCCGGAAAAGGAAACCACGCCCGAAAAGGACCCTGTGGACACTTACAACAGCCTGTTTTCCAAGGCCAGGCTTGTGGCTCCCTACACCGTGACGCTCAAGGCGACCCAGAACAGCAAGGGTGTGGCCAATGTGCGCTGGGCTCCCAGCAAGAAGGCAACTCTGCTGAAGGCCTATCCCTCCGGAACCCAGGTTCAGGTTATTGCCGAGCTGGACAACTGGTATCAGATCAGCGATCCTTCCAGCGGCGCGGTTGGCTTCGTGAACACCGCGTATGTTTCCAAGTAATGAACGAAGAGTTTTGAAGGAGGACATTGAAACATGAAGAAAATTGTTGCGCTGGCTCTGAGCCTGATGATGCTGCTGGGCTGCGTTTCCGCTTTCGCGGAGACTGCGGAGAAGGAAACCATTACCATGATGGGCGCTTTCACCATCACTTATGACAAGCTGCCCGAAGG
Source organism: uncultured Clostridia bacterium (assembly GCA_946542235.1). Lineage (GTDB taxonomy): Bacteria > Bacillota > Clostridia > Christensenellales > Aristaeellaceae > Aristaeella. The sequence goes on from CAMNKK010000018.1 coordinate 5,745, forward strand.
ATATACCCTGAATGTAATGACTGATACCGAAATGGACTATGTTGCTTCCATCACCGCCGAGGATGCCTCTAAGCCGAAAATCCTGCTGACCATGGCGTTCAGCGATGAATGGGACGGCGTGAATACTCTGGCAGATGCAACCGAAGAAGACATCGCGGCCGTGAAGCAGGACTTCTACGATGTGACCGAGCTGGATGACGGAGACATCATCTTTGAGGATCAGCAGACCGGCATGGGTACTCCCGTCCTGGTTGCCCGGGCAGTGGACAACGCGTTTGCGGCTGTCTATACCATTTACATGAGCCACGAAATCGAAGTGGACATCTTCCCCGGTGACGCGGAAGAAGGCGGCGTGAAGGATGAAGACATCCAGAACATGCTGTCTTTCCTGACCAATGTGGAGTTCGCGCCTCTGGCCGAATAAGATCAGTTTTTATCCGCAGGAAGGGAGCCGGAAGGCTCCCTTCCTTTGCTGTAATATAAAGCGCCCAGGAAAGGAGAGCTCTCCCCGGCTTACGGAGCCCCCTGCAGAAAATATGAATTTGAAACAGTTGCTTTTTAGACGGAGAAATGGTATAATCTGATAGGTTTGGAAGACAATTCCGACAAATTTTGGAGGTGTAATCTATGAAGTGGGTTTGCAGCGTATGTGGTTATGTCTATGAAGGACCGGAACCGCCGGAAAAGTGCCCGGTTTGCAAAGCTCCTGCCAGCAAGTTCATCAAGCAGGCGGATGAGAAAGTCTGGGCGGCGGAGCATGTGGTTGGCGTAGCCAGCGATGCGCCGGAAGAAATCAAGAACGGACTGCGGGAAATGTTCAGCGGAGAGTGCTCTGAAGTTGGCATGTATCTGGCCATGAGCCGGGTGGCCATTCGGGAAGGATATCCCGAAGTCGGAGCTTTCTTTGAAAAGGCTGCCATGGAAGAAGCCTGGCATGCAGCCCATTTCGCGGAGCTGCTGGGTGAAGTGGTGACCGACAGCACCAAGAAGAATCTGGAACTGCGGGCGGACGCTGAATACGGCGCAACCCAGGGCCGCGCCGACCTGGCCAAGAAGGCCAAGGCGCTGAATCTGGACGCCATCCATGACATCGTGCATGAGATCGGCCGCGATGAGGCGAGGCACGGAAAGGGCTTCCAGGGCCTGCTGGACCGGTACTTCAAATAAGTTTACCTGGAACCATAGAAGTCTCTCCCGGTACGGGAGGGGCTTTTTTTGTGCTTTCAGCGCCAGTTCTTCTTGACAAGGAATAGATCCTCCTCTAAACTGTGAATCGCTGCCAGGACAGCGATGAGGGAGGTTGAAAGCCCTATGGGATCAGTGTATGAGAGTTTCGGAATCAACGTCTTTAACGATGAAGTCATGCGGGAACGGCTGCCGAAGGAAACTTACAGGGCGCTGCACAAGACCATTGATGACGGCCGGAGACTGGATGCGCAGGTCGCCAGCGTTGTAGCCAACGCCATGAAAGACTGGGCTTTGGAGCGCGGCGCCACCCACTACACCCACTGGTTCCAGCCGCTGAACAGTGTGACGGCGGAAAAGCATGATGCCTTCATTACCCCGGTAGGCGGCGGAAAGATCATCAGCGAATTCAGCGGAAAAGAACTTGTACGGGGGGAAGCGGATGCCAGCAGCCTTCCCAGCGGCGGACTCCGTTCCACCTTTGAAGCCCGGGGCTATACCGCCTGGGATCCAACCTCCTATGCCTTTATCAAAGAAAACACGCTCTGCATTCCGACAGCTTACTGTTCCTACAGCGGAGAAGCCCTCGACAAGAAGACGCCTCTGCTGCGCTCCATGGAGGCGGTCAGCCGACAGGCTGTGCGGATTCTGAAGCTTTTCGGCCGGAACGATGCGACCCGGGTCACCCCCAGCGTTGGACCGGAACAGGAATACTTCCTGGTGGATAAAAATCTGTACGATCAGCGGAAGGATCTGATCTTCGCCGGCAGAACCCTCTTCGGCGCACGGGCACCCAAGGGGCAGGAGCTGGGAGATCATTTCTTTGGAACCATCAAGCCCCGCGTCCAGGCCTTCATGAAGGAACTGAACGAGGAGCTGTGGAAAATGGGCGTGCTCGCCAAGACGGAGCATAATGAAACCGCGCCCGCACAGCATGAGATGGCGCCGATCTATTCTACCGTCAACATCGCCTGCGACCATAATCAGCTGGCGATGGAGATTATGAAAAAAGTCGCCGGAAGGCACGGACTTATGTGCCTGCTGAATGAGAAGCCCTTTGAGGGAGTAAACGGCAGCGGAAAGCACAATAACTGGAGCCTGACGACCAATACGGGATACAACCTGCTGGAGCCGGGGGACAGCCCCCATGAAAGCGCCCAGTTCCTGCTGTTCCTGATGAGCGTCATCAAGGCGGTGGACGAAAATCAGGACATGCTCCGGGCTTCCGTGGCCAGTGCCGGGAATGATCACCGGCTGGGAGGATTTGAAGCTCCTCCGGCGATTATTTCTGTATTCCTGGGGGATGAGCTGACCGAGATTCTGGAAGCCATCGAGCAGGGCATGGACTACAGCGGGCGTGAAAAATCCGAAATGACAGTGGGCGTCCATATGCTGCCCAAGTTCCCCAGGGATACTACAGACCGGAACCGAACCTCGCCCTTTGCCTTTACGGGCAACAAATTCGAATTCCGAATGCTGGGCTCCAGCGCGTCCATCTCCACGGCCAATGTTGTGCTGAACACGATCGTGGCCGAGAGCCTGCGCCAGTTTGCCGACGAACTGGAGGGTGCGGAGAATTTCCAGGAGAAGCTGCATGACCTGATTGTCCGGACGATCCATGAGCATAAGCGGATCATTTTCAACGGAAACAACTACTCACCGGAATGGGCAGCGGAGGCAAAGCGGCGCGGACTGCTGAAGCTGGACTCCACGGTGGACGCACTGCCCTGCTATACGGCGGAAAAAAACGTAAAGCTCTTTGCCATACACAAGGTTCTTTCGGAAAACGAGCTTCGCAGCCGCAGGGACATCGGGCTGGACGCCTATGCCAAGATGACCGGTATTGAGGCAAAGACGATGCTGATGATGGCCCGGCGGGAAATACTGCCCGCCGTCATCAGATACACAGGTGAAATGGCGGAAGCAGGGAACCGGATTCTCCGATACGGGCAGACGCTGCCCCATGCGGCTGCGGACAAGCTGGTGGAAAAGCTTTGCGCCGGATGCGAAACGCTGAACCGCGGGATCGAAGAGCTGGCCCGGGCTATGGACGAGCAGCCCGAAGGGAATGATCCGCTGGAAGCTGCCCGATACATGCATGATGTGGTCATGATCCGCATGGCGGAGCTGCGGAAGGCGGCGGATGATCTGGAAGCCATTACAGATCGCAGCGCATGGCCTTTTCCGACCTATGACGAACTGCTTTTCAACATCTGACAGGCTGCACCCGGGAAGCCTCTCATATTCCCGGGAAACGGCCTCCGAAGCTTTTTCCCGACCCGCGGCGAGACCGGATTCTTCTCCGGTCTCGCTTGTTTTTCGGGCTGATTTGGTGTATGATATTGTCACAAGGTAAAGCGTGAAATTGCCTTGAGAAAAGGGGTGGCGGTCGATGATGTTTGAACCGAAGATTCACAGCAGGCAGACGGATATGCTGATGCAGGCGGTGCTGGCCCTCGAAACGGAAGAGGATGCCTACCGCTTTTTTGAAGACCTGTGCACCATTCCGGAAATCCGGAGCATCGCGCAGCGTCTGGAAGTGGCCTATCTTCTTCGGAAGAAGGAAACTTACCAGAAAATTGCGGAAGAGACCGGAGCCTCCAGCGCGACGATTTCCCGGGTCAAGAGATCTTTGAGTTACGGAGCGGACGGATATGACCGGGTGCTGGATAAAATTGACATGAGCAGGGTTCAGGAGAAATAGCCGGCCCGGAGAAGAGCCGGCATCATCCGGCCATCCACCTACAGACATAGAAGAGGAAAGCAGAGAGACATGGATTTTAGCGGACTGAACAGGGAACAGCGGGAAGCGGTTGAAACACTGGAAGGCCCGGTTCTGATTCTGGCAGGCGCCGGAAGCGGAAAAACAAGAGCACTGACCTGTCGAGTAGCCAACTTAATCAGCCATGGAGTGCCGGCATGGCGGATTCTGGCGCTGACCTTTACCAACAAGGCGGCCCGGGAGATGAAGGACCGAATTGCGCAGATGGTGGGACAGAAGGACGCGGACGACGCCTGGATCAGCACCTTTCATTCCACCTGCGCCCGGATTTTGCGAAGAGACATTGAAAAGATTGGATACAGCCGGTCCTTTGTCATCTACGACGATGATGATCAGAATTCCGTGCTGAAGGAAATCCTGAAGCGGCTGAACATTGATGATAAATATATACCGGTCCGGGAAGTGAAGGGAAAGATCAGCGACGCCAAGAACAGGCTTCTTTCTCCGGATGAATGGTTCATGCAGACCATGCGGGACCATCGGACCTCCCAGATCCATGATATCATGGTGGAATATGAAAAGCGGCTCAAGAGCCTGAACGCGCTGGATTTTGACGATCTTCTCCTGAAGACGCTGGAGCTGCTGGCGGATCATCCGCCCGTGCTGGAAAGCTACCGGGACCGGTTCCAGTATGTCATGGTGGACGAATATCAGGACACCAATAAGGCGCAGTATGAAATGATCCGGCTGCTGACGGAACGGAGCCGCAACCTTTGCGTGGTCGGGGATGACGATCAGAGCATCTATGGCTGGCGGGGGGCGGATATCCGAAACATTCTTGACTTTGAGAAGGATTATCCGGACGCAAAGGTGATCAAGCTGGAGCAGAACTACCGCAGTACCTCCACCATTCTCGACGCAGCCAATCAGGTAATTGCCCACAATGAGGACCGAAAGGACAAGCAGCTGTGGACTCAGATCGGAGAAGGGGAGAAGATCCATCTCTTCGTCGCGGAGGATGAGCGGGACGAAGCGGCCTGGATCGCCGACAGCATCCGGGGACTGACCCGGAGCGGGGAAAAGATGGGGGACATGGCCATCCTCTACCGGACCAACGCCCAGAGCCGTGTGCTGGAAGAAATGCTGATGCGGGCGGGGATTCCCTATAAGGTTTTCGGCGGTCAGAAATTCTACGATCGCAAGGAAATCAGGGACATTATTGCCTACCTGCGGGTGATCGCCAATCCTTCGGATGATATCAGCCTGCGGCGGATCATCAACGTGCCCAGAAGATCCATCGGAGACAGCACCGTGCAGGAGCTGATGGATCATGCGGCAAAAAACGACATGCCGCTTTACAGCGCTCTCAGCGATCTGCCTGCCGGGCTTGGAAGCCGCCCCAGAAAGTGTGTCTCGGATTTCTTCATGACCATGACGATGCTCAGCGCGCTGAAGGACAGCATGCCCCTGGAAGAGTTCGTGGAGACGCTGATATCCCGCACCGGGCTGAGGGAACAGTATGCGCGTGAGACCAGCGACGAAGCAAAGACCCGGGTGGAAAACATGGATGAATTCATGGGAGCAATTCATGAGTTTGTCCAGATGAGCGAGAACGCGACGCTGGAAAGCTATCTGGAGAATGTTGCGCTGGTTACGGATCTGGACCGGACGGAGGACGAGCGGGGATATGTTACCCTGATGACGCTGCATTCCGCCAAAGGACTCGAATTCCGGAACGTATATCTGGCCGGCATGGAGGAAAACATCTTCCCCAGCAGCCGCAGCAGGGACGAGGAAAGCCGCCTGGAGGAAGAGCGCCGCCTGATGTATGTGGGAATCACCAGAGCCAGAGCCAGGCTCTTTATTTCCCGGGCCAGGCAGCGGAGCATCTACAATCAGGTGAGCTATAATCCGCCCAGCCGGTTTATCGCCGAGATCCCTGCACGGCTGACCGACGCGAACATACCCAGCCGGCGTGAGACCGCTTTCGGGAAGCCGCGTGAAATGACCGGCATGCGTTTGCCCGGCAGGATGGGCGGCAGCAGCCGCCAGCCGACGCCCCTGAACCAGATCGGAAAGCCGAAGCTGACCTTCCAGGGAAAAACACTGGACCAGATTCCCGGCGTCAGCAAGGGATTTGCCCCCAGCAAGGCCCGGGAGAATGAAAGCAGCTCGCTGAACCGGCTCTTCCGGCCGGGAGAGCGGGTGCTGCATCGGAAATTTGGAGCGGGCGTTGTGCGGGAGATCATCGGCAGCGGAGCGGATGCCCGGATTTCAATTGAGTTTACTGCCTATGGCGTCAAGGAATTCGCACTGAGCATCGCCCCCATCGTGAAGCTGGAGGACTGACAGGTACTCCTGCAGAGGGGCCCGGCCTTCAGGAGCCGGTGCATCATTTCCCGGAGGAATCGCCGGGGGGAGGAAAACCATCATGGAAGCCATGGACCGAATGAGGGAGCTGGTTGACAGGCTGAAGGAAACCAGCTATGCGTACTACGTGCTGGATGATCCGATTATCTCGGACATGCAGTGGGATCAGCTGTATGACGAGCTGAAAGCCCTGGAAGCGCAGACCGGGACCGTGCTTCCGGATTCACCCACGAGGCAGGTTGGCGGGGAACCGCTGAAAGGGTTTGAAACACATACCCACCTGACCCGACTCTGGAGCATGGACAAGGTCCAAAGCTTTGAGGCGCTGGACGCATGGATTGCGAGAACGGAGAAACTGGCCGGGAAAACAGGGCTCCAGTATTACGTGGAATACAAATTTGACGGACTGACGCTGAATCTGACCTATGAAGGCGGGAAGCTGGTTCAGGCTGCTACCCGAGGGAACGGTGTGACCGGGGAGGCCATTCTTCCCCAGGCGATGACCATCCATTCGATCCCCAGGGAGATTCCCTATCAGGGGCTGATGGAAATTCAGGGAGAATGCATCATGCGCCTGAGCACGCTGGAAAAGTATAACCGCACCGCGAAGGTGCCCCTGAAAAACGCCCGGAATGCGGCAGCCGGCGCGCTGCGGAACCTGGATCCCGCCGTGACTGCTTCCCGACATCTGGATGCCTTCTTCTACCAGATCGGAACCATAGATGATCCGCCCTACAGGACACAGCCTGAAATGATTGATTTCATCCGGGAAAACGGATTTCAGGTCAGTCCCTATCTGGGCAGCGGGACAGGACGGGAAGAGCTGGAGGCGCGGATCCGGGAAATCGGGGCACAGCGGAATCAGCTGGACTGGCTGATCGACGGCGTTGTCATCAAGGTGGGAGATACCCGCCTGCGGGAGCAGATGGGCTTTACGGAAAAGTTTCCCAGATGGGCTGTAGCCTATAAATTTGAGGCAGAGGAATGCGTAACCAGGCTGGAGAAGGTGACCTGGGAGCTTGGCAGAACAGGAAAGCTGACACCGCTGGCCCACGTGGCTCCGGTGGACTTCTATGGCGTCACTGTCCGGAAGGCTACGCTGAATAATCTGGGCGATATCCGCAGAAAGGATATTGCGGTCGGGTGCGATGTCTGGATCCGCCGCAGCAACGATGTCATTCCGGAGATCATGGGCCGGGCCGGGGAAGCGGCTCCGAACGAGATCCCCATTGAACCTCCGGAGGTCTGTCCCGCCTGCGGCGGTCCCCTGACTGTGAGGGGCGCTCACCTGTTCTGCATGAACCGGACCAGCTGCAAGCCCCAGGCCGTAGCCCGGATCGCTCATTTCGCGGGTCGGGAGGCAATGGATATCGACGGCCTCAGCGAAAAAACAGCTGAACAGCTTTATGACAGCTGCGGGGTGCGGATCCCCTCTGACCTGTACGGGCTGCTGCCCATGGATCTGCTGAGCCTGGAGGGCTTCAAGGAACGCAAGGCCATGAATCTGATGCAGTCTCTGGAAAAGAGCAAGGACTGCGAGCTGGATGCTTTCCTGTTTGCCCTGGGTATTCCGAATATCGGACGGAAAACCGCCCGGGATCTGGCTTCCTCCTTCAAATCCCTGGACCGCGTTCAGGAAGCTTCCATGGAGGAGCTGACGGCGATACCGGATATCGGGGATATTGTTGCTCAGAGCGTGGTGGAGTTTTTCAGCTTCGAGGAAAACCGGACATTGATCCGCAAGCTGCTGGAGGCCGGAGTCCATCCCAGGGAAGCCCAGGGAAAGGCAGACGGTCCCTTCCGGGGGATGAGCATCGTGGTGACGGGCACGCTGCCCAGCCTGAGCCGGAAGCAGGCGGAAGAGCTGATTCGCCAGAGCGGCGGCACCGCCGCCGGATCAGTCAGCAAAAAGACCGCCTTCGTGGTTGTGGGCGAGGATGCGGGAAGCAAGCTGGACAAGGCCCGGAGCCTGGGCATCGAAACCGTCGATGAGGCGGAGCTGATCCGCAGAGCCCATTTGTCCGCGCAGAAATGATCAGCTTTTTACCGCGGACAGATAACGAAGAAAGGAAAAAAGGGTATGTTCAGAAACCTGAGCGGCTGGCTTTACAGCCTTCGTACGGACCCGGCCGGGACATTGATTGAAATTGTCTTCATGATCGCGGCGCTGCTGCTGAGTCTGATTCTGCATGAGATCGGCCACGGCTATGTGGCGCTGAGATGCGGGGATCCCACCGCCAAAATGATGGGAAGGCTGACACTGGATCCCCGGAAGCATCTGGATCCCATCGGAGCTGTCTGCATGTTTCTCCTGGGCATCGGATGGGCAAAGCCCGTACCGATCAATCCCTACAACTTCCGCCACCGGAACCGGGACATGATTCTGGTGTCCTTCGCGGGAATTTTTGTAAACCTGATTCTTTTCCTGGTTTCCACCTTCCTGTGGGTACTCTGCTTCAGGGGGAACGGGACGGTAGTTGCCTATCTGCAGCAGTTTCTGATGATTATGCTGTCCTACAATATTTCCCTGGCCATCTTCAATCTGACTCCGGTTCCGCCCCTGGACGGATACAGGCTGGTCAATCAGATCTTCTTCAAGGGAAGGCTGGATGATGCCCTGTCTCCCCAGACCATGCAGATCATCCACTTTGCGTTTCTGTTTATCTGCCTGAGCGGGGTACTGAGCAACGCTTTCAGCACGGTGGCAAATTTCTGCTTTACCCACGTGGCCGGGCTGTTCATGAATATCCTGTTCTGACAGGACCGGGACGGAATACGAACAATGACAATGAACTTTCGACTGAAGGATTTTGACGGTCCTCTGGATCTCCTGCTGACCCTGATCGGAAAGGCACAGATCGATATCCGCGAGATATTTGTCAGTGATATTACCGAACAGTATCTGTCCCTGGTCCGGAGCGCACCCGATCTGAACATGGATGAAGCCAGCGATTTCCTGGTCATGGCGGCGACGCTGGTGGAAATCAAGAGCCGGGCCATGCTGCCGAGGCCGCCGGCCCCGGAGGAGGGCGAGGAGGATCCGGAAACGGAGCTGATCCGCCGTCTGGAGGAATACAAACGGTTCCGGGAGAGCGCCGAGGAACTCCGGGACTTTGAGGCAGCGGCCAGAAATGTTTTTACCAAGCTGCCGGAGGAATACCCTCTTCCTCCCCAGGAGGTGGAGCTGACAGGGCTGACCCTGGAAGGGCTTACGGAGGCTTTTCTGCGTATCTGGGCCCGGAAGCCGGCCCGGGAGGTGGAACGGGTCAACCATTATGCGCCTCGGGATATCCACCGGGATCAGCACACCGTGCAGGAATGCATGCTGAACCTGATGCATGAAATTCGGAAGAAAAAGCGGATGCGCTTTGAAGACGCTTTTTCCGAGGCGCCCACCAGGGAAGAGGTCGTCACCTATTTTCTGGCGGTGCTTGAGCTGCTGAAGCTCGGGCAGATGCACATCCTTCAAACCGGAACCTACGGGGAAATCGAGCTGATTTCCGGGCGGGCAAAGTTCGTGGAAGAGCCGGAGGAGGAACCGACCGGAAAGCGGAAACGCCGGAAGAAGCGCAGCCCGGAGAGCGGGGATCTTTCCAGCCCTGAGAGCACGGAAAGAAGCGAAGCTCCCGGGCCGGATTCCGGACCGGACAGCCTGCTGATCAGCAGTGCGGATCAAGAATAAACGGAAAGAAGGAACGGATTCATTGGAGGGAAATGAGAAGGGACGGATAGAAGCGATCCTCTTCGTCGCGGGAGACGCGGTGGATATCCGGGATCTGGTCAGGGCCCTTGGGACGGACGAAAAAAAGGTCCGGAAGGCGCTTCAGGATCTGGAAAGCGAATATGACTTCAATCAGCGCGGATTTATGATCAAGCGCTTCGGGGAGAAGGTCCAGCTGGCCACCCGCCCCCTGTATGCGGAAGACGTGGTTCGGCTTCTGCAGCCGGTTCAGAAGCAGAGCCTGAGCCAGGCCGCTATGGAAACCCTGGCGGTGGTTGCCTACAGGCAGCCGGTGACCAGGGCGGATGTGGAGCAGATCCGCGGCGTGAAATGCGATTACAGTCTCCAGAGCCTGACGGCGAAAGGGCTGATCCAGGAGGTCGGGCGGAAGGAAACCATCGGAAGGCCGATCCTGTTCGGCACCACGGATGAGTTTCTGAGCCGGTTCGGAATTGAAAGTCTGGACAAACTTCCGCCGCTGCCGGAGCCGGAGCCGGAGGAAGAGGAGGAGCACGAGGAGCTGATTCCATGAATATGAATGATCGGATTGAAGCCATGCTTGAAAAGGTGCAGAAGGCACCGCGATATACAGGCGGAGAAATGAACACGCAAATCAAAGGATGGGAGGAAGCGCCGCTTCATTTTGTGTTCTGCTTTCCGGACACCTACGAGGTCGGCATGAGCCACCTGGGGATGAAGATCCTGACCGGACTCATCAACGATCAGGACTGGAGCCTGTGCGAACGCTGCTTCATGCCCTGGGTGGATATGATGGCCCTGATGAAGGAGGAGCAGGTACCCCTGTTCAGCCTGGAGAGCAGAAGACCCCTGAAGGATTTTGACGTCGTCGGTTTTACTCTGATGTACGAAATGAGCTACAGCAATGTGCTGGCTATGCTGGACATGGGCGGCGTGCCCGTGGAGCGGCGGGACCGGGGAGAAAATGATCCCATCGTCGTGGCCGGCGGCGGATGCGCCTCCAATCCGGAGCCCATCTCGGACTTCATTGATGCCTTTATGATCGGCGCCGGAGAAGAGGTCATGCTGGAGCTGAACCGCGTGATTCTGGAGCGGAAGGAAAAGGGCTGGACTCGGGAGGAATGCCTGAAACGCCTGGCTCAGCTGGAAGGAGTATATGTTCCCTCCCTTTACGACGCGGAATATCACCCGGACGGCACGCTGAAGAGCTTCCGCCCCAACTGTCCTGAGGCACCGGAGCGGGTGATGAAACGCTATGTGGACGATTTCGACCATGCTTATTTCCCTTCGAAGGTGGCCGTACCCTACACGGAGGTGGTCTTTGACCGGATCACCCTGGAAATCATGCGGGGATGCACCCGCGGCTGCCGGTTCTGCCAGGCGGGGATGCTCTACCGCCCCGTACGGGAGAGAAGCCTGGAGACCCTGGTCCATCAGGCGGAAACGCTGGTGGAAGCGACGGGATATGAAGAAATTTCCCTGAGCAGCCTTTCCAGCGGGGACTATACCTGCCTTCCGGAGCTGATCCGGGAGCTGATGCGCCGGATGAAGGACCGGCGGGTTTCCATCAGCCTGCCGAGTCTCCGAATCGACAGCGTGCTGAAGGAAAGCCTGGAGGAAACCCAGCAGGTCAAAAAGAGCAGCCTGACCTTTGCGCCGGAAGCCGGCACCCAGCGGCTGCGGGATGTCATCAATAAGGGCGTTACGGAGGAGGATCTGATCGAGAAGGTGCGGGATGCCTTCCAGGGCGGCTGGAGCAGCGTGAAGCTGTACTTCATGGACGGGCTTCCGACCGAGACCGTTGAAGATCTGGACGGGATCGCGGATCTGGCGAAGAAGGTGGTAGCTGAATACTTCAAGGTTCCCAAAGGCGAGCGGGCCAGGGGACTGCGGGTGACGGTCAGCTGCAGTACCTTTGTACCCAAGCCCCATACGCCTTTCCAGTGGGCCGCCCAGGATACCATTTCCGTCATCAATGAGAAGCAGGAGCATCTCCGGGAGGTTCTGAAAATCAAGGGGGTTAATTTCAACTGGCACGCACCGCATCTGAGCTTCCTGGAAGCCTGCTTCAGCCGCGGGGACCGTCGGCTGGGCAGGGTGCTGAAGCGTGCCTGGGAGCGGGGATGCCTGCTGGACGGATGGAACGATCAGTTCAAATTTGACGAATGGATGGAAGCCTTCAGAGACTGCGGACTGGATCCGGCGTTTTACGCCAACCGGGAACGCAGCCGGGAAGAGCTGCTGCCCTGGGATTTCCTGGACTGCGGCATTACGAAGGATTTTCTCTGGCGGGAAAAGGAAAAAAGCGACCGGGCGGAAACGACACGGGACTGCCGGAAGGGCTGCAACGGCTGCGGAATCCAGCGCTTCAAGGGTCTGTGCGCCTATGCGGATCCTAAGCGGGCCGGCGCCCCTTCGCCTTCCCTGGTTCCCTATGAGCCGGAAGGAGGGAATGCCTGATGCGCATGCTGGGCGTATTTGAAAAAAGCGAACGGGTTCGTCACATCGGCCATCTGGACATTCAACGGGCCGTGCAGCGGGGACTTCGCCGCAGCGGGCTGCCCGTAGCGTATTCCAATGGATTCAATCCGCATATTCAGGTCACCTTTGCCTCCGCCCTGAGCACCGGCGCCTGCGGAAAGCGGGAGATCATGGATGTGAAAATGGCGGAGCCTGTCTCCGAGGAAGTATTTCTCCGGAAGATGAATGCCGCTATGCCGCAGGATATGCAGCTTTCCTCCGCCCGGGCAGTGGATGACCGCCATCCCGCGCTGATGGCCAGCCTGAAGGCGGGCATCTATGAGATGGTCATCCGGGATCCGCGGCAGGCGGACCGGCTGCTTCCCGCCATCGGTCCCATGATGGCACAGGAGACCATCCCTGTGGCAAGAAAAACCAAGTCCGGAATCAAGGAAGTGGATATGAAGCCGCTCATCTACGCGCTGCGCGGAGAGGGGCAAAAGCTGTATGCCACCCTGATGCTGACGGAAAGGGAGTCCTGCAAGCCGAACATGATCCTCGAGGGCCTGAAAAGGGCGGCCGGAATGCCGGAGGAGGAAGAGGTGCGGATGCTGGTCATCCGGACACAGCTGCTCGGAGAGGCAGGGGACGGCGGACTGGTTCCGCTGGAAACGCTTTGAACATGGAAAGGATTATCTATCTGAGTGATCACTTCGGCGCGGTGGCGGAGGACGGCAGGCTGGTCGAGTACATTCCCTTCCGGAAGGAAGACTGCGCCGGGCAGATCCTTCGGGGAAGAGTTGATCGGATGATGCCGGGGCTTGGCGCCGCCTTTGTGGATATCGGCCGGAACAAGGACGGATTTCTTCCGCTGAAGGAAAGCAGCCAGACCTTTACGGAACCGGATTTCCGATCCGGAGACCGGATTCTGGTCCAGATCCGGAAAGAGGAAACAGGGAACAAGGGTGCCTTTCTGACGAGGGACATCAGCCTGGCCGGGAGCTATCTGATCCTGATGCCCAGGAACAGGTTTACCGGCGTCAGCGCACGAGTGAAGGATCCGGAGGAAAGAAGCCGGATGCTCCGGACGGGGAAAGCGCTCGCCGGGGACCGGTTTGGAATCGTCATGCGGGAGGCTGCCGCCGGGATGCCGGAGGAAATGCTCCGGGAAGAGCTGGACAGGCTCACGACGCAATGGAACGAGATTCTGAACGGGGCCGATCCCGAAATTGATCCGGAAGATGAGCTGGTGCGGGATTACGTCCCCCGGGGAACGGAACGGATCGAACGCGCGGAGAAGCTTCCGCCCAATCTGGAAAGGCAGCTCAGGGAGGCGGAGCACCGGAAGATCCGGCTTCCCCACGGAGGGAACATCGTGATTGACCGGTGTGAAGCCATGACGGTGATTGATGTAAACAGCGCTTCCGATTCCGGAGAGGGAAACCGGCGGGAAACCGTTCTCCGGACCAACATGGAAGCCTGCGAGGAGATCATGATCCAGGTTCGGCTCCGGAATCTTTCCGGAATCCTGATTCTGGACATGATTGATATGGAGACGGAGGAGGATCGGGCCTGCGTCCTGCGGGCGCTGGAGGAAGCTTTTCAAAGGGACCGGATCAAGACAGTGATCCATGGATATACCAGCCTGGGGCTGATCGAAATGACAAGAAAGAGGAGCAGAGCTGCATGGCAGGAACAGCAGTCTATGTAACCGAAGCGGAAAGCAGAAGGCAGCAGGAGTTTATCCGGGAGATCCGTGAGCTGCCCCAACGGCCGAAAACCTATCACGTGGTGACCTACGGATGCCAGATGAATGCCCATGACTCGGAAAAAATCGCGGGCATGCTGGAGGAAATGGGCCTGACGGAAGCGTCAGTACGGGAAGAGGCCGATTTTGTGATTTTCAATACCTGCTGCGTCCGGGATAACGCGGAACGGAGAGCCCTGGGCAACGTGACATGGCTGAAAGAGGTTCGCAAAACCCATCCGAACCTGATGATCGCGGTTTGCGGGTGTATGATTCAGGAGCCGGGCATGGCGGAAAAAATTCTGAAGCAGTACCGCTTTATCGATCTGGCCTTTGGCACGGCCAATCTGCACCGCCTGCCCGAAATGATGTATACCGCGCTGAACAGCGACCGGAGCGTAGTGCAGGTTGTGCAGGAGGATGTCATCGCGGAAGGACTTCCTGTCCGCCGCCTGCGGCAGGACGCGGCTTATCTGACCATCATGTACGGCTGCAACAATTTCTGCTCCTTCTGCATCGTGCCTTATGTACGCGGAAGGGAACGCAGCCGTCAGCCGGAGGATATTCTCCGGGAGGCGGAGACGCTGCAGAGAAGCGGTGTAAAAGAAATCATGCTGCTGGGGCAGAACGTGAACAGCTACGGGAAGGATCTGGAAGGGGAAGGCCGGATGAGCTTCGCCCGTCTGCTGCGGGAACTGGACGGCATGCAGATTCCGAGGATCCGCTTCATGACCAGCCATCCGAAGGACCTGAGCGACGAGCTGATCGACGCCATGGCCGGAAGCCGGCATATCCTGCCCCAGTTCCATCTGCCGGTGCAGAGCGGAAACGACGAAATTCTGCGGCGCATGAACAGGCATTATACCCGAGCCCAGTATCTGGATCGGGTCTCCCGGCTGCGGGAGGCAGTTCCCGGGATCGGCCTGAGCACCGATATCATCGTCGGCTTTCCCGGGGAAACGGAGGAGCAATTTCAGGACACCATGCGCCTGGTCGAAGAGGTCCGCTATGACGGCGCCTTTACCTTCATCTATTCGCCCCGGGTCGGAACGCGGGCCGCTGCCATGGAAGGGCAGATCCCGGAAAGCGTTTCCAGCGAAAGGATTCAGCGCCTGATTCAGCTGCAGGAAAAACTGCAGAAGGAAACGATGAAGCGTTTTCTCGGTCAGGAGGAAGAAGTGCTGGTGGAGGGCCTGAGCCGGAGAAGCGACAGGGCTGTATCCGGAAAGGGAAGGCACGGAGTCTCCGTGACCATGCCCGGAGAACTGGAAGACGTCGGAAATATGATTCCCTGCCGGATTACGGAGATCAAAAACAATACGCTGATTGCAGAAAGGATATAAACTCATGCAGGATCAAGTGATGCAGAAAGCGCAGGAGCTGGCGGACGCGATCAAGGCCAGCGGAACCTATCTGGAAATGAAAAGGCTCGAGGATGAGCTTCTGGAGGATGAGGAAGCCGCGGAGGCGGTGAACAACCTGATGCGGAAGCGTCAGCGGGTCGAGGATCTGCTGTCCTCGAAGGGAATGAACCCGGAAGAGCTGGTAAAGGCGAATCAGGAGATGGCCCAGGCGGAAAAAGATATGAACGCCAATGAAAAGGTGGCTCGACTGAAGGCGGCGCGGAAGGCTTTCACTACGATGATGGACAATGTAAACCGAATTCTGCGGCTGGTCATAACCGGAGAGCTCCGGGAGGACGACGTTTCCGCCGGATGCAGCGGAAACTGCAGCGGCTGCTCCGGCTGCGGCTGAACTTTCGCCTGACGGGGAAACCGGACAATCTGTCTGAAGCTTTCCTCCCGATCCGGTCTGATTTCACGAAACAGAGGGAACTGAAATGGCACTTTCACCGATGATGCAGCAGTATCTGCAGATTCACGATCAATATCCTGACTGCCTGCTGCTTTTCCGACTGGGGGATTTCTATGAGCTGTTCTTCGAGGACGCCAAAACCGCATCCCGGGAGCTGGAGCTTACACTGACGGGACGGGACTGCGGGCTGGAGGAGCGGGCTCCCATGTGCGGCGTGCCTTATCATGCCGTCAATACCTATGTGGAAAAGCTGATCGAAAAGGGATACAAGGTCGCCATCTGCGAGCAGCTTGAGGATCCTGCCCTGGCCAAGGGGCTGGTCGAACGGGACGTGGTCCGGGTGATTACCGCCGGAACGCTGACGGACAGTGCCATGCTGGATGAAAAGAGCAATAACTATCTGCTCTGCGTTTATCTGAAAGGAAAGGAAATCGGTCTCGGTTTTGCGGACGTTTCCACAGGAGAGTTTTTTGTATCCGAACCGACGGAGGCCATGCTTCGGCCGGAAATCAGCCGGATCGGCGCCCATGAAATCCTGTGCAGCGACCCTGTACGGCTCCGGGAGCTGACCGGACTGGAACTGCCGGTGAACGGCAGGGTGAATGAGAACTGGTTTCAGTTCCGGAATGCTTCCGAAACCCTGAAGGAGCATTTTCATCTTACCTCCCTGACGCCTCTGGGACTGGATGAACACCGCAGCGCGGTTTGCGCTGCCGGCGCGCTGATGAAATATCTTCGGGAGACGCAGAAGAATTCTCTGGAGCATATGCGGACCCTTCGGTTCGACGAAAACGGACGGACGATGATGCTGGATCCTAATACCCGGCGAAATCTGGAGCTGACAGAAAGCCTGCGGAGCCGGGGAAAGAAGGGTACGCTGCTGGGCCTTCTGGATCAGACAGCGACCGCCATGGGCGGCCGGCTGCTGAAAAGCTGGCTGGAGCAGCCGCTGCTGCGGAGAGAGGATATTCTGGCCCGCCATGACGCGGTGGGGGAGATGGCGGAACAGCCGATGCTGACGGCGTCCATTCGGGATGAACTGACCGGCGTCTATGACATGGAGCGCCTGCTAAGCAAGGTCGCATATCGGAGTCTGAATGCCCGGGACTGTCTGGCCCTGTGCACCAGCCTGAAAAAGGTTCCCTCCATCCGCTCGCTGCTGACGGAAGCCAGCACTGCTGAAATGCGGCTGATCGCATCGGAACTGGATCCGCTGGACGATCTGACGGATCTGCTGGAACGTGCGATCCATCCGGACGCGCCGCTGGTGATTACCGAGGGCGGCATTATCCGGGACGGTTATTCCCCCATGCTGGATGAATACAGGGAAGCCCAGACAAGCGGAAAACAGTGGATTCTGGACCTGGAACAGAAGGAGAGGGAAGAGACAGGGATAAAGAATCTGAGAATACAGTACAATCGGGTTTTCGGATATTACATCGAAGTGACCAAAAGCTACCTGAGCCTGGTGCCGGACCGATATACACGAAAACAGACACTGGCCAACGCGGAACGATACATGACGCCGGAGCTGAAGGAAACCGAGCAGAAGATCATCGGAGCGCAGGAGCAAAGCGTGCGGCTGGAACTTCAGCTTTTCAATGAGGTCCGGGACAGGGTCAGTGAGTGTATGGCCAGAATCCAGAGAACCTGCGGTGCGATTAAAAAGCTGGATGTATATCAGAGTCTGGCTCAGGCAGCGGTGGAAAACCGGTATGTCCGTCCTGAGATGACGGAAGACGGGAGCCTGAAGATTACAGAAGGCCGGCATCCCGTGGTGGAGCGGAGCCTGAACAGCGGTGAGTTTGTTCCAAACGATACCGAGCTGGACACGGACGAAAACAGGATGATGATTATCACCGGACCGAACATGGCCGGAAAGAGCACCTACATGCGTCAGGTTGCGCTGATCTGCCTGATGGCCCAGGTGGGCAGCTTCGTTCCGGCGACAGAAGCGCACTTGCCGGTCTGCGACCGAATCTTCACCAGAGTGGGAGCTTCGGACGATCTGGCCAGCGGACAGAGCACCTTTATGGTAGAAATGAGCGAGACCGCCTATATTCTGCGGAACGCCACCGCCCGGAGCCTTATCATCCTGGATGAAATCGGACGGGGCACCAGCACCTTTGATGGGCTGGCTATTGCCTGGGCGGTTGTTGAATACATAGCCGACAAGCAGAATATCGGGGCGAAAACCCTTTTCGCAACCCATTATCATGAGCTCAGCGAACTGGAAGGGCACCTGGAGGGAGTCAAGAACTATTGCATCTCCGTCAAGGAGCACGGCGAGGACGTGATCTTTCTGCGGAAAATCATCCGGGGCGGCGCGGACAGGAGCTTTGGCGTGCATGTGGCGAGGCTGGCCGGAGTTCCTCATCCCGTGATCGTCCGGGCGCATGAAATACAGGCCCGGCTCGAGGTCAGCGACATCAATCAGAATACCATCGGGCAGAATATTCTCGGAGAAGAGGAAAGCCCGCGGAAAAATGAACAGGTGGACCTGTTTGATTATCAGAAGACGGAAATCATCAATGAACTGCAGCAGATCGATGTAATGGCCCTGACACCCATGGACGCTATCAACAAGCTGTTCCTGCTGCGGGAGAAAGCAAGAAAGCTGTAGCGTCCGCCTGAGAAACGCCTATATACAGCAGAAGGGAAATGAAAATGGCCAGGATCAGAATGCTCAGTGAGGATGTTATCGGGAAGATTGCCGCAGGGGAAGTTGTGGAACGGCCGGCGGCCGCGATCAAAGAGCTGGTGGAAAACAGCCTGGACGCGGGAGCCCGAAGCATCACCGTGGAAATCGTCGACGGCGGAATTGATTCTTTCCGGGTGACGGATGACGGATGCGGTATTGACGAGAGTGATATCCGAATGGCCTTTGAGCGGCATGCCACCAGCAAAATCCGGAGCGAAGAGGATCTGGATGCGATCGGAACGCTGGGTTTCCGGGGAGAGGCACTCGCTTCCATCGCGGCTGTCAGCAGAGTCACCCTGACAACCCGGACACGGGAACGAGAAACAGGCATCAGGGTTAAAAATGAAGGCGGTCTCATCACGGACCTGAGCGAGGCTGCCTGTGCTCCGGGAACAGGTATTCTGGTCAGGGACCTTTTTTTCAATGTTCCCGTACGGAGAGGATTCCTGAAAAAGCCCGCCACGGAAATGAACGCAGTGACGGATCTGATGACGCGCCTTATTCTGAGCCGCCCGGATGTCAGCTTCCGGTATACCGCAAACGGAAAAACCATATACCGCTCAAGCGGGGACGGAAAAATGGAATCCGCTCTGCTTGCAATCTACGGGAGCAGCGTTGTCCGAACCATGCGGAAGGTAGAAGGCCACCTGAACGGAATTCTGATGAACGGCTATGTCGGAATCGGGGAAAACGCGCGGAACAACAGAAACGGAGAATGCTTCTTTATTAACGGAAGGATGCTTCGGAGCCCCCTGTTGAGCGGATCTCTGGAGGATGCATGCCGGGAACGGGTGATGATCGGAAAGTTTCCGATCTGCTCCCTCTACCTGCAGATGCCTTATGAAAATGTGAATGTAAACGTTCATCCCAATAAAATGGAAGTCCGGTTCCGCTTTGACGCTATGGTGCGGGATGCTGTATTCACCCTGGTCAAAGAGTCGCTTGCCGACAGGGATGCTTTTGAAAGGCCGGTGGAAATGCCGCTGAATCCCACGCCGCCGGGTCGGGAAGCTCTGCCGGAGGTGCAAATTCCCATGGAGGAAGGCAGGCCCGAACTTCGACAGAACGCAGTGGTGGAGACCGGGCATTCTGTTCCCGGAATCCAGCTTCGGGAGAAACCGCCGGAGCCGGTTTACCGTCCGATAGAAAGAGATCATCCTCAGGAGCTTCCGAATCTGGAGCCTGATCTTTTGCCGGATCCCGGTATCCGCGGGCCGGAAAAAACGACTCCCTCTCCCTGGTCTGCGTCGGATCTGATGCCCTCCGGAGGAGCAGAAGCTGACGATTATCTGTTTTCCTGGGAAAAGGAACAAAAAGCATCCGAACCTGTCCGGAACGCAGCGAAAGGTACCTGTGATTCCCCTGCAGATACAGCATCAGGGAAGGAGACCTTTTTCAGCGGTGATGTACGGATGGAGTCTCCCGGGCCCGATGCAGCACCGCAGATTTCCCTGCCGGCGGAGGAAAAGGCGGAACAGGTCAGCGGACTGGCTCCGGATCTGCCCCGTCCCATGCGGATCTTCGGCGCGCTGTTCAACACCTTTATCCTGATTGAGTATGAAGATCATCTGCTGATGGTAGATCAGCACGCTGTACATGAGCGGCTGCTCTTTGACAGCATGATGAAGGCCTATGAAGAGCAGCGGGCCGGACAGGAGATGCTGGTGCCTTACATTGTCCCGGTCACCAAAATGGAGATGGCCCTGCTGGAAGAAAACCGGGAGCTTCTGGAAGGGCTGGGGCTCCATGTGGAACCCTTCGGAGAGAATGAAGCCGCTATCCGGTCCGTGCCGGTTACCCTGGGGCAAAATGAATCCGAAGCATTCCTGCATGAGGCAATCAGCGAGCTGGAAAACGGTCGGATTCCGGGGGCGGATAAAAAGCGTGCCGCCATTCTTCAAATGGCTTGCAAGCACGCAGTCAAGGGCGGTGAACCCCTTTCAGAGGATGTGCTTCGCTCCCTGGTGGAAGAAATGATTGTAAAAAAGGTGACTCCCACCTGTCCGCACGGACGTCCCCTGGTGGTTTCCATCAGCCATACGGAACTGGATAAGAAATTCAAACGGATACAGCCCTGATCAGAGCATCATCCTTGTTTACCGCGGGCCGGGAGGGATGCAGCCGGCAATTCCACCGGAATAAGCCGAGCCGCCCGGAGAGG
This sequence comes from uncultured Clostridia bacterium, assembly GCA_946542235.1. Taxonomy (GTDB): domain Bacteria; phylum Bacillota; class Clostridia; order Christensenellales; family Aristaeellaceae; genus Aristaeella. The sequence goes on from CAMNKK010000018.1 coordinate 26,606, forward strand.
AGCGCAGAATTCCGAAAAACATGAAAGATCGAAT
>CAMNKK010000019.1 GCA_946542235.1 uncultured Clostridia bacterium
ATCCACAGCGGAGGGCTGAATCATACAAATCTGTAGTTTTTTCTGATTCCGTTTTCCGTTATCAGTCTCTCAACCCCACAACCACCGGACATGGGGACGATGTGACCTTTTTCCGGAAAACTTTATCATTTCTTTATCAGAGCCACTTTGGAGAGGGCTGAAAGCGTTGTGGCATAAGGGGTTTTGCCGTTCCGGCACTCATTCCCACTCGATGGTGGCGACAGGTTTGGGAGAGAGATCATACAGGACGCGGTTAACGCCCTTTACTTCTGCCAGAATCCGGTTCGTGATTTTGCCCAGGAGCGCGTAGGGGATCTCTTCGATGGTGGCGGAGGTGGCGTCCACACTGTTCACCGCACGGAGGATGACCGGCCAGTCCCAGGTGCGCTTGTTGTCCCTGATACCGGTGGACTTCAGGTCCGGCACCACGGTGAAATACTGCCAGACCTTTCCCTGCAGGCCTGCGGCCGCGAACTCCTCGCGGAGAATCGCGTCGGATTCACGGACGGCTTCCAGACGATCCCGGGTGATGGCGCCAACGCAGCGGACGCCCAGACCAGGGCCGGGGAAGGGCTGACGATAGACCATGCCGTCCGGGAGACCAAGAGCCTTTCCGACGGCGCGGACTTCATCCTTGTAAAGGAACTTGACGGGCTCCACCAGCTCGAAATCCAGTTCCGGCGGCAGGCCGCCCACGTTGTGATGCGCCTTGATGCCGTCCGCGGATTCCAGAATGTCGGGGTAGATGGTGCCCTGGGCCAGAAAACGGATTCCTTCCTGCTTCAGGGCTTCCTCCGCAAAGACATCGATAAACTCCTTGCCGATAATCTTGCGCTTCTGCTCCGGGTCGGATACGCCGGCCAGCTTATTCAGGAACCGGTCAACCGCGTCCACATAGATCAGGTTGGCGTTCATCTGATTGCGGAAAACCTCGATGACCTGCTCGGGTTCACCCTTGCGCAGGAGACCATGGTTCACATGCACCGCCACCAGGTTCTGCCCGATAGCCCTGATCAGCAGGGCCGCGCAGACGGAGCTGTCGACGCCGCCGGAGAGGGCGAGCAGGACCTTGCTGCTGCCAACCTGGGCCCGGATAGCCTTTACCTGCTCCTCGATAAATGCTTCTGCCAGTTCGGGGGTCGAGATTCGTTCCATGGATTCCGGACGTTTGTCTAAGCTCATGTTTCTCCTCCGAATTCATCATAATGTATTCAAAAGGGAACCCGATGCCTGCCGGCGGCGGGAATCCCCGCTGAATCAAGGAAAGCCGGCCAGCGGGAAAACTGACCGGCAGGGTTTCAGCTGTCAAATGCATGCAGTACGGCCTCTCCCATTTCACCGACCTCGCATTCGGCGCGGTGACGGACAGGCAGATTCCGCAGGCCGCGGACCTGGGCAGGCATTGGAACTCCGGAAAGCTGCTCCAGTTCCTCGCTGCAGGAGAAGGCGTCCAGCGAAGCGCTCCGCTCCGGACCGGCGATGCCGGTCAGCACATCCCGGGAGAACTTGTAGGGGCTGGCGGTGGAGACTACCACGCAGGGGGTATGGTCCCCGGCGGCCAGACGGTACTGCCGCAGGACAGAGCTGGCTACCGCGGTATGGGTATCCATCAGATAATGATCCTGACGGAAGCGGAGGCTGATTTCCTCCAGCGTGGCATGGTCGTCCGCGCAGCCGGCCCAGAACAGGCTTTCCAGCCATTCCCGGCGCTGATCGCCCACGGAGTAGGAGCCGCATTCCTTCAGCGTCTTCATCCAGGCCTTCACCAGCGCGCCGTCCCGGTCCGCAGCTTCGAAAAGAAGCCGCTCCAGATTGCTGGAAACCAGGATGTCCATACTGGGACTCATGGTCTTGAAGAAAACCCGGTGGGTGGAATAGGTGCCGCTTGTGAAGAAATCTGTCAGGACGTTGTTGCGGTTGCTGGCGCAGATCAGCTTGCCGACGGGAAGCCCCATCTGATGCGCATAATAGGCGGCCAGAATGTTGCCGAAATTGCCGGTGGGAACGCAGAAATTCACAGGATCTCCGCAGACCACGGCGCCCCGGGCTACCAGATCTGCGTAGGCGGAGAAGTAATATACCACCTGGGGAACCAGCCGTCCGAAGTTGATGGAGTTCGCGGAGGAAAGCACCTTTCCCCGGCGGTCCATATCGGCCGCGAAGGCTTCGGAGCCGAAAAGCTCCTTCACGCCGGTCTGGGCGTCATCAAAGTTCCCCTTCACGGCGATCACGTGGGTGTTGCTTCCCCCGGTGGTCACCATCTGGAGACGCTGCACATCGCTGACCCCGTCCTGCGGGTAAAAGACGGTGCAGCTGGTGCCCGGCACATCCCGGAATCCTTCCAGCGCAGCCTTCCCGGTATCCCCGCTGGTAGCGACAAGAATGGATACCTCTCTCTTCTCCCCGTTTTTCCGGGCGCTGGCAACCGTCAGGTGGGGAAGCAGCTGGAGCGCCATATCCTTGAAGGCAAGCGTAGGCCCATGGAAGAGCTCCAGTACCCAGGTGCTTTCATCCAGGGGCTTCAGCGGCGCGATGGCCGGATCGTCAAACCGGTCCTCCCCGTAAGCCGCGCTGACCGCCTGGCTGATCTCGGAGGAGGAAAAATCCTCCAGATAGAGCTTCAGGATCTCCTGGGCGCGGCGGGAATAGGGCATCTGACTCAGCTCGGCGATCTGCTGGAGGGAGACGGACGGGAACATGGCGGGAACATAGAGTCCGCCGTCCTGCGCCAGTCCCCGGAGAATGGCCTGGCTGGCGGTTACGCAGCTGCCGCCCCGGGTGGAAAAGAACGACATAGAGGGTTCACCTTCCATTTCGACGGAAAGAGGCGGCGCCCAAAGGCAGCCGCCCCTCCCGTATCATGATTTTCTGCTCCGAAGGGAGGGAATCAAATCAGATACTGCTTCAGGAAATCAGGCAGCTCTTCCGGATCGGAGCTGACGCTGAGAACGAAATCCACATTGTGCTTGGCGCCCAGGCCGGCCAGCAGGGAAACCACGGGCTCGGTGTGGGCCAGATCCGTGTGGCACAGCTTCAGGAACGCGTCGATGAACACGGTTCCCACATCGTAGTTGGAGCTGAGAATGCCGCAAAGAAAGCCGATAAACATGTCCGTGTTGCTGACATGATAATCGGCCGCATTAATGAAGCGAACCTTGTGGTCCACGTCGTACATATAACGATTGTCGTCATCCAGGAAAATAACATCGTGGACGGCTTCCCGGGCGGTGGCGTTGGTCAGGTCAATGAGGCGCTTTGTCTTTCCGGAGCCCTTATTGCCCGCAATTACCTGTATCATGGGGATCAACCTCCTTGTGGGTTTTACTGGGATTATTATAGCCTATTTTCCGACATTGCGCAACGTTTTATTTGCCGTCCCGCAGAACGGAGGCCGGGAAGCACAAAAATGACGAGATTGATTGTGCTTTCCCTGAAATTCAGGTATAATGCGGAAGGAATCCTGTGGGAGGTGAAAGACAGATGAAGAAATGGATGTCGGTTCTTCTGACACTGGTTTTGCTTGTGACGGCGAGCTTTGGCGCGGCGGCGGAGCAGACGGCGGACAGCCGGGTGGAAGACCTGCTTCGGCAGGCGGCGGAAAGCCAGAAGGACGCCTGGGTGATCGCGATTCTGGAGGCCGGGGCGCGGGAGATTACCTGGGAAGGAAATACGGCCCGGTTTTTTCTGCGCGGCTTTGACCCGGATCTGAAGGCGCTGGGCTCCTACCAGAAGGCGGGGGACCGGGAAGCCTGGCGGAAGCAGGCGATAGAGAACATTCAGGGTTACCGGCTGGCGGCGGAGGTAACCTTTGAGGAAGACGGGTCGGTCAACAAAAGGCAGTTCAACAATCTGATCAACCTGGTCAGAAAGGCGGCAGGAAACGCAAAGGGGGCGCTGGAGAAGAATGACTGGACCGGTGCCATGACGGACCTGATGTTCTGCCAGCCGACGGAGGAGAAGAATCCGGATCCCTCCAGGCTGATGACGGCGGATCCGGAATTCGCCGCCTTCATCGAAGCCAGACCGGAGCTTTTTCCCTGCGAAAGCGCTTCGGAATGGGCGCCGCTTTTCTACACGCAGAGGAACTGGAAATATAACGTAAAGCAGGGACCGCACAGCCTGCAGATCACCTGGGACGGCGCCGGTCCGGCGAAGCTGCTCGACCAGGCCTATGACGCGCTGACGGCCACCCTGGCGGCCATGCCCGGAAGCGAGCGGCCCCAGGAGGACAGCCTTCCCTTTCTGTGGCGGAGCTCCCTGGCGGAAGCTGCCGTAAAGATGAAGAAGGGCCGGCTGGAAACCCATAAGGTCACCTTCGACGTGGATGAGCTGATCAGCGGAAAGGCTCCGGAAGGCTACGCGGCGTATTTCGCTGAATATACCCCCGGGGAGCATTATGCGCGGCTGGTGGAGGGGTACCGCCGGATGCCGGAGTTCGCCTCACAGCCTCTGCCGAAAACCGGTGTGATGACGCAGGCCAAGAAGGGGCGGAATGTGAGCATCAAGGTGGCGAAGGACGGACGGAACACCTATGTGCAGCTGAGGGACGCGGATACCGGAGTCATCCAGGCGGAAGCCTTCCTGGAGCCCGGGAAGAACGTATCCGTCAAGGTGCCTGACGGCTTCTATGTGGTGCAGTATGCCAGCGGCTCCACCTGGTACGGCACTGTGGAAACTTTCGGTCCCCTGGGAAGCTATTCCGCCAGCAATGAGTTCATCGTGGCGAAGACCAAATGGAACCTGGTCGCAGAGGAGGAGCAGAAGGGCATTACCCTGCATCCCATCACGGCGGCGGACATGGCCCCGACGGAGGACAAATCCATCCACGTGGTGGGCGTGCTGGAGCCGCAGATTGAGCTGCGGGAGGATTATCCGGAAAACAATCCGGTGATTGACGGCATCAGCTCCACCACCGGCCTGCCCGTTTCCGGGGAGGCCTATACGCCGGTAGTGATGGTGCTGGACAATGCGGAGGATGCTTACCCGCACTGGGGCGTGGCGGATGCGGACATCATCTTCCAGGTGCCCAATGCCGGCGCCGGGGCGACGAAGCTGCTGGGACTGTTCGCGGACCGCTATCCGGAACAGGCGGGCCCGGTCCGGTCCGGCCGCGTTTCCATGCTGCCGGCGGCGACGAGCTTCGACGCAGCCTTTGCCTTTGCCGGGCCGCCCGCGGTGATGGGAGGACAGGTGGACCTGATGGCGAAGATGCGGGAATTCGGCATGGTGCAGAGCCACCGTGCCTACAACCTGCTCAGCGGAAACGCCTTCAAGGAGCGCTGGAAGGATGTGGGCGCCCACAACCTGTCCTGCCATGTGAAGGATATTCATGAGGATCTGATCCGGGAAAACGTGGAATTCGAGGAGCGGCCGTTCCTGTTCGCGGATGAACCCCGGACGGAAGGGAAAACGGCGAATATCGTCCGGGTGCTGCACCGGGGCGAGGATCCCAAGGGCGCGTCCAATTCCGCCAGCCGCGCCGTGTTCAAATATGACGCGGAAAAGGGAACCTACATCCGGAACAATTCCAGCGGCACCTACATCGACCGGCTGACAGGGGAGACCGTGGATTTTGCCAACGTGATCGTGCTGCGGGTCAAAATGTCCTATGACAAGAACTATATCTACCTGAACCAGCATATGGTGGGATCCGGCGCGGCGGAAATCTTCCAGAGCGGGAAGTATGTGCAGGGCGCGTGGGTCCGCGACGAGGCGGACAGCCGGCTGGTACTGGTGGATCAGGACGGCAGCGAGCTGCGGATGCAGCGCGGCAGGACTTTCATCGTGATCACCAACGACGTGACGGAAGTGATCTATACCGAGTAAAAATATCACTTTTCAAACTGCGGGGATTATGATAAGATAAACAACGGGCTTTTGGCCCGGAAAGGAATGCCTTTACGAATGACCGCAAGCGAAAGACTGACGGATCTGCTCCGGCTGGCCGCGAGAGCGGCTGTGGTAATCCACGACCCGGCGAACATGTTTTACCTGACGGAGGGATATACCGGCGAAGGCATGGTATACCTGACGGAGGAAAAAAGAATCATCGTGACCGACTTCCGGTATGTGGAAGCCGCTGAAAAGCAGGCGCCGGACTTTGAAGTCGTGATGACGGACAAGGATCATCCCGCCTACCGCTGCCTGGCGGACCTGTGTGCCGCGGACAGGATCAACGAGCTGTACTTTGAGAGCAACTATCTCCCTGTGGATGAATTCGAGAAGCTTCGGACCGCCGTGGGCGAGGAGGTCAGCTACACGCCCCTGCGGAAGGCTCCGCAGACGCTGAGGCAGATCAAAACTCCGGCGGAGACAGTGACCATGCGGAAAGCCGGAGCGATTACCAGCGAGGCCTTTGAGGCCGTGCTGCCGAAGATCCGCCCCGGCATGACGGAGCTGGAGCTGCGGCTGGAGCTGGAGAACTGCATGTTCCGCCTGGGCGCCGAGGCACTGGCTTTCAATACCATCATCGCCAGCGGCGTGAACGGAAGCCTGCCCCACGCGGTACCCGGGAGCCGGAAGCTTCAGAAGGGTGACATGATCACCATGGACTTTGGAGCGAAGGTCGGCGGATACTGCAGCGACATGACGCGGACGGTGGCGCTGGGCGAGCCCTCCCCCGAGATGCGGAAGGTCTACAACACGGTGCTCCGGGCGCAGGCCATGTGCGAAGCCGCCCTGGCCGCCGGAAAGAACTGCTTTGACATTGACAGGCTGGCCCGGGACTACATCGATTCCCAGGGCTACGCCGGCCGCTTTGGTCACGGTCTGGGCCACTGCGTGGGCATTGACATCCACGAGGATCCCCGCCTGAGCCCAAGCTGCCACGAGGTGCTGAAGGCGGGCATGGTCATCACCGTGGAGCCCGGGATCTACATTCCCGAGCTGGGCGGTGTCCGGATTGAGAACTCCTGCCTGGTGAAGGAAAACGGAAGCGAGCCCCTGACTACCGCCAGGAAGGAACTGGTGATCCTGTAAACCAGGTTTCCCAAATTATTTATTATATTTTAACCGTTTCGAAAAGAAACAAGGAGGAAGAACCATGATCACAGCTGGAGATTTCAAAAAAGGCATCACCATCGAATGGGACGGCGGAGTCTGGAATATCGTTGACTTCCAGCATGTCAAGCCCGGCAAAGGCGCGGCGTTTGTCCGGACCAAAATCAAGAATGTCATGACCGGCGCGGTCGTGGAGCGCAGCTTCAACCCGACCGACAAGATGCCCCGGGCGATCATTGAGACCAAGGAAATGCAGTATGTATACAACGACGGGGATCTGTACTACTTCATGGACGTGGAGACCTATGAGCAGCTGCCCATGACCCATGATCAGGTGGAGGACGCCATCCCCTTCGTCAAGGAAGGCACCAACGTGACCATGCGGTTCTTCAAGGGAAAGGCCTTCTCTGTGGAAGCGCCCAACTTCGTAGTGCTGGAAGTGACGGACACCGAGCCTGGCTTCGCCGGCGATACCGCCTCCAACACCTATAAGCCCGCGACCCTGGAGACGGGCTTCACCCTGCAGGTACCCCTGTTCATCAACACCGGCGACATGATTCAGATTGACACCCGTACCGGCGAATATCTGAAGCGGGCCTGAGACGGAGGAACAGCATGAGCAAACTCACGGACAAGATCTCCTATCTGCAGGGCCTGGCGGAAGGGATGAAGCTGAATCAGGAAAAGGATTCGAACCGCCTGATCATGGGCATCCTGGACGTGCTGGGAGAAGTGGGTGACAGCCTGGAAGCGCTGACGGAAGCCCACGGCGAGCTGAGCGACTACGTGGAAAGCATCGATGAGGATCTGGCGGATCTGGAAGCGGATCTCTACGATGACGAGAATGAGGAATACGGCGGCGCCAGCGAAGACAACAGCGATGAGGACGAGGAGAAGGTCGAGCTGGACGGAGCTCTGCTGTATGAATGCCCCCACTGCAGGGAAACGGTAGAGCTTGATCCGGAGGAGCTGGATCTGGAGGAGGAGCATCCCTGCCCCAACTGCGGGAAGGAGCTGTTCCCGGAGCTTCCGGAAGAAACGGACGAATAAAAAAGCAATCACAAAAAGAGCGGCCGCGCGGCCGCTCTTTTTGCGCACTCCCGGGTACGGATGATTCATTCAAACTGGGAGGCGTAGAGCCGGTGATAGAAGCCCCTGCGATCCATCAGCTGGCGATGGGTGCCCTGCTCCACGACATCCCCGTCCCGGAGGACAAGAATCTGGTCCGCGTGCTCAATGGTGGAGAGACGATGGGCGATGACAAAGCAGGTCTTATTCTTCATCAGCCGGCGCATGGCCTGCTGGATTTCCCGCTCGGTGGCGGTGTCCACGTTGGAGGTGGCTTCATCCAGAATCAGCATGGGGGCATCGTAAAGCATGGCGCGGGCAATGGTCAGCAGCTGCTTCTGACCCTTGGAGATATTTCCGCCGTCTTCGCTGACGACGGTATCGTATCCCTGGGGAAGCCGCATAATGAAGGGATGAATGCGGGCGGCCTTCGCGGCGGCAACGACCTCCTCCATCGTGGCGTTCTCCCGGCCATAGGCGATGTTTTCAAAAATGGTGCCGTGGAAAACCCAGGTATCCTGCAGAACCATGGCGTATGCTCCGCGGACGGTGCGCCGGGCCGCGGTCCGGATATCCTGGCCGTCGATGCGGATGACGCCGGAATCCGGGTCATAGAAGCGCATAAGCAGATTGATGATGGTGGTTTTCCCGGCCCCTGTGGGGCCTACGATGGCGATCAGCCTGCCGGCGGGCGCCTCCAGAGACAGATCATGCAGAATGGTTTTGCCGGGGTCATAGCCGAAGGCCACATGCTCCATGGATACATCTCCCCGGACGCCGGTGAGAAGCCTGGCTCCCGGTACGTCCGCGGCTTCCTCCTCTTCATCCAGCAGGGTGAAAACCCGTTCCGCCGCGGCCAGCGCGGAAAACAGCTCATTGAAGATCTCCGCGATGGCATTGATGGGCCCGGCAAACTTCCGGCTGTAGAGGACGAAGGAGGAGATGCGACCCAGGTCGATTCTGCCGTTCAGATACAGCAGACCGCCCAGCAGGCCGATCAGACTGAGAGACAGGTTGTTGATGGCGCTCATGGTGGGGCCGATGGTGACGCCGTAATGCTCCGCGTCGGAGAAGGCATCCGCGGCGTCCTGGTTGATTTCCCGGAAGCGCTCGTCCACCCGGTTTTCATACGCGTAGGCCAGGATGGTTTTCTGACCGGACAGCATCTCCTCCACGAAGCCGTTCAGGACGCCGTAGCTTTTGGATCGGCGGGCATAGCGGGGCTGGGTCTTTTTCCGCATGAGCACGGTGTAGAGAACAGCGACCGGTACCGTGACCAGAGTCAGGGCGGAAAGGGGCAGGGAAATCGTGATCATCATGACCAGCGAGCCCGCTACGGTGAGAATGCTGGAGAGAATCTGGACGATATCCGTAGCCATACTGGTGGAGATGACATCAATGTCGTAGGACACGCGGCTGATGATATCCCCGGCCTGATGGCGGTCGAAATAGCCGACCGGCAGGCGCATCAGCTTGCTGAAGACGTCCTGGCGCATCTGACGGGCTACCCGGCGGCTGACCACGGTCATCAGCAGGCTGATGCCGAAGCCCAGGAGGGCGGAGCCCACATAGCAGAGAAGCATGAGCAGCGCGTCATGGCGTACGGCGCCGAAGTTTACCTTTCCCGGGCCGGCGGCAGCTTCCCGGATGGCGGAGCCGGCCAGGCTGGGCCCCCAGAGATTCAGAAGATTGCTGACCAGGCTCAGCAGAAGGACACCGAGGATGACATAGCGCCAGGGGCCCAGATAGTTCAGCAGGCGCCGAAGAGTTCCCCGGGTATCCTTCGGCTTTTTCATGACAGTATCCCGACGGGCCATCTCAGCTCACCTCCTCGCTCATCTGGGTCCGGCAGATGTCCCGATAAACCGGGCAGGAGTCCATGAGCTGCTCATGGGTTCCCCGGCCGATCATCTCCCCTTCGTGCAGAACGAGGATTTCATCCAGGGACATCACGGAGGAGATCCGCTGGGCGATGATGACCGTGGTGGCGGAGCCGTGGTCCCGGCGGATAGCCCGCCGAAGCGCTGCGTCTGTCTGATAGTCCAGGGCGGAAGAGGCATCGTCCAGAATCAGAATCTCCGGATCCGAGGCCAGGGCCCGGGCGATGAGCAGGCGCTGCTTCTGGCCGCCGGAAAAGTTGGCCCCGTGGATGGCGGCCTCGTGGTCGTAGGCATCCTCATACTCCTCCACAAAGTCCCGGGCCATCGCGTTTTCGGCGGCGCGGCGGAGCATTTTCTCGGAAACATCCCGGCCGAAGACAACGTTTTCCCGGATGGTGTCGGCAAAGATGACATCATTCTGGAACACGACGCCGAACTTGCGGTGCAGCGTATCCCGGTCATAGGAGCGGACGTCCTTTCCGGAGACGAAAACCCGCCCCTGCTGAGGATCGTAAAAGCGCATGAGCAGATTGACGATGCTGGTCTTGCCGCTGCCGGTGGCCCCGATAATGCCGAGGCTGCCGCCCTTTTTCACCCGGAAGGAAATATCCTTCAGGCACTGCTGGCGCTCCTCCCCGAGAAACTGTCCGTGCAGCTCGGAAGGGGAATCCGCGTCATAGTTGAAGGTGACGTGGTCGAAGATGAGCTCTTCGTCCCCGGGCGCGGCGGAAAGCCCGGCTTCAGGCAGGGGCACCAGATCCTCCGGCAGATCAACCACCCCGGCGATGCGGTTGGCGGAAGCGTTCGCCTTGGAGAGCATCATAAAGATCCGGTTCAGGCCCATGACCCCCATGAGAATCATATTGAAATAAGTCAGAAAGGCAAGAATCACGCCGGGGGCGGTCTGGCCGTCATTGACCTGCCGGGCGCCGATCAGCACGACCAGCGTGAGCCCTACATTGAGGAAAAGGGTGACAATGGGGCCGGGAAGGCTCATGATGACGCTGGCCTTTACCTCCTGGCGGGCCATGCCGGTGTTGGCCTCCCCGTAGCGGCGCTGCTCATAGGACTCCTTGCTGAGGGCCTTGACCACGCGGATGCCGGTAATGTTTTCCCGCATGATGCGCACGAGGGTGTCCATCCGGCGCTGGACCCCGTCATAGAGGGGGATGCCCTTCCAGGAGACGAACACGACCAGGACGATCATGATGGGCGCCATGATACAGAGGATCCGGGCCAGACCGACGTCCATGGTGAGGGTAATGGCAATGCCGCCCAGCAGCATAATGGGCGCGCGGATGCCCATGGTCTGGATCATGCGGACAAAGTTCTGGACATTGTAGGTATCGCTGGTCATCCGGGAGATCAGGGAAGGAAGGCCGATCCGATCCATCTGCGTGCCGGAAAGATTGAGGGCGGTATGGAAAAGATCCCGGCGGATGGCAAAGGTACTGTTCCGGGCAACACGGACGCTCATGCGGTTGGCGGTGACGTTGAGAAGGCGGGTCGCCAGGGTCAGCAGAAGCATGACGGCGCCCCAGAGGACGACGGGCCAGGCGTCCGAAGCCTCGGGAACCACATGATCCAGCAGATGCTCCAGGACATAGGGAATCAGCAGCTCTGTTCCCGTGCCGGTCAGCTTGATCAGCATGACGGCCAGAATGAACCAGCGATAGGGCCGGACATATTTCCAGATCAGCTTCATGGAATCAATCAACGCTCCTTCAGGCCCGGGCAGGACGGAGACGCCAAACCCGGGCCTTCTTAAAAAAGAAAGCTCCCGGCAAAAGCGCGGGAGCATGGAATGATCCGGATTATTTGTTCAGCGCCTGCTGGACGGCTACAGCCACAGCCACGGTCATGCCGACCATGGGGTTGTTTCCGGCGCCCAGGAAGCCCATCATTTCCACGTGGGCGGGCACAGAGGAGGAACCGGCGAACTGCGCGTCGGAATGCATGCGGCCCATGGTATCGGTCATGCCGTAGGAGGCAGGGCCGGCGGCCATGTTGTCGGGATGCAGGGTACGGCCGGTGCCGCCGCCGGAGGCCACGGAGAAGTACTTCTTGCCGGCTTCCCAGCGTTCCTTCTTGTAGGTGCCGGCCACGGGATGCTGGAAGCGGGTCGGGTTGGTGGAGTTGCCGGTGATGGATACATCAGCGCCTTCATGCCACATGATGGCAACGCCCTCGCGGACATCGTCCGCGCCGTAGCAGTTCACCTTGGCGCGGGGGCCGTCGGAATAGGCCGTTTTGCTGACCACGGTCAGGGCATGATCTTCCTTTACATCCGCGGACAGATAGTCATACTTGGTCTGCACATAGGTGAAACCGTTGATCCGGCTGATGATCATGGCGGCGTCCTTGCCCAGGCCGTTCAGGATCACGCGGAGGGGCTTGGTGCGCACCTTGTTCGCGTTCAGGGCGATCTTGATGGCGCCCTCGGCCGCGGCGAAGGATTCGTGGCCGGCCAGGAAAGCGAAGCACTCGGTTTCCTCGTCCAGCAGCATGGCGCCCAGATTGCCGTGGCCGATACCGACCTGGCGCTGATCCGCTACGGAGCCGGGGATGCAGAAGGCCTGCAGGCCCACGCCGATCCACTTGGCGGCTTCAGCCGCGCTGCCGGCGTTTTCCTTCATGGCGATGGCGGCGCCCAGCTCATAAGCCCACTTCACGTTTTCGAAGCAGATGGGCTGCGTGCTCTCCACGATGCTGTAGGCATCCACGCCCTTGCTGTTGGTGAAAGCCTTTACTTCCTCAAAATTCTTGAAACCGTACTTTTCCAGGACGGGCTGCAGCTGCGGCATGCGTCCCTCATAATTTTCAAACAAAGCCATGTGCTGCGCCTCCTTTACTCTTTCCGCGGATCAATCCACTTGACCGCGCCGTCTTCTGCCTTGAAACGACCGTAGGTACCCAGGTTCTTGTCGTACGCTTCCTGCGCGGAGAGACCCTTCTTGATGTCGTCCATCATCTTGCCCAGGCTCAGGAACTGATAGCCGCAGACCTGGTCATCCTTGTCCAGCGCCATCTTGACCACATAGCCCTCGGTCATCTCCAGATAACGGGTGCCCTTGGCGCGGGTGCCGTACATGGTGCCCACCATGGAGCGCAGGCCCTTGCCCAGATCCTCCAGGCCGGCGCCGACACGCAGGCCGTCATCAGAGAAGGCGGACTGGGTGCGGCCGTACACGATCTGCAGGAACAGCTCGCGCATGGCGGTGTTGATGGCGTCGCAGACCAGGTCCGTGTTCAGGGCTTCCAGAATGGTCTTGCCGGGCAGAATTTCACTGGCCATGGCCGCGGAATGCGTCATGCCGGAGCAGCCGATGGTTTCCACCAGCGCTTCCTCGATCACGCCGTCCTTCACGTTGAGGCTCAGCTTGCAGCAGCCCTGCTGGGGCGCGCACCAGCCGATGCCGTGGGTGTAGCCGGAAATGTCCTTGATTTCCTTGGCCTGAACCCATTTTCCTTCCTCAGGAATCGGAGCGGGGCCATGGTTCGGGCCCTTTGCGACACAAACCATGTCTTCAACTTCTTTTGTGTATTGCATTGACAATTTTCCTCCTGTCCGAATGAAAGTTGGTCAGCTACCTTTCCCAGTATAACATAATCCCCGGGGATTTTGCTACTGCATTTTCAAAAAAGGGGAAAGAAAATTCACGCGGCGCCGCCGTCCCCGGAAGCAAACCCTGCCGCAGACATCCCGCGATCCCCGGGAACAGCGGCCGAACCGGCCCGGGAGCATTGTATTTCCGCTGTTCAAGCTTGTCTTTTCTGGTACGGACCGGTATAATAGACAGGCACCGGGCCGGTTTCCGCCCCGCGGGAAACGGGCGCCGGCGGGTGGAAGGAGGACGCGGACATGATTGAGTTTGACCGGAAAAACAATCTGCTGATGCAGAACAAGTACCAGTATACGCTGCAGGATGTCGAGGAGCCGAACCTGTATCGGGAGATATTTGACTACGACCATATTCCGAAGGTGTCTTTCAATATGCGGCATGTGCCCATGTGCGTGCCGGACGAAATCTGGATGACGGATACCACCTTCCGGGACGGGCAGCAGTCCGTCAGCCCCTTTACGCCGAAGCAGATCCTGCACCTGTTCAAACTGATGAGCCGGATGGGCGGGCCCAGGGGAATGATCCGGCAGAGCGAGTTTTTCCTGTATACGAAAAACGATCTGGAAGCCGTGCGCCTCTGTCAGGAGGCCGGGCTGCGGTTCCCGGAGATTACCACCTGGATCCGGGCCAACGAGAAGGACTTTGAACTGGTCAAGCGGGCAGGCGTGCAGGAGACGGGGATTCTGGTTTCCTGCAGCGACTATCATATTTTCAAAAAGATGCACCTGACCCGGGGGCAGGCCATGGAGAAATACCTGGGCATCGTGAAGGCCGCGCTGGATCAGGGAATCCGCCCGCGCTGCCATTTTGAGGACATTACCCGGGCGGACTACTACGGATTTGTCCTGCCCTTTGCGGAACAGCTGATGAACCTGAGCCGGGAAAGCGGAATCCCGATCAAGATCCGGGCCTGTGACACCATGGGATACGGCGTCAGCTACCCCGGCGCCGCGCTGCCCCGAAGCGTGCCCGGCATTGTCTACGGCCTGAACCATTATGCGGGCTTCCCGTCCGCGCTGCTGGAATGGCACGGGCACAATGATTTCTACAAGGTGGTGACCAACGCGGCGACCGCCTGGCTGTACGGGTGCTCCAGCGTCAACTGTACGCTGCTGGGCATCGGAGAGCGCACCGGAAACTGCCCCATGGAAGCGATGGCGGTGGAATACCAGAGCCTGCGGGGAGACGACGGCGGCATGGATCTGACCGCGGTCACGGAGATTGCGGATTACATGGAGCGGGAGATCGGCATCGAGATCAGCCCCCGGCAGCCCTTTGTCGGACGGCATTTCAATGTCACCCGGGCGGGCATCCACGCGGACGGCATGCTGAAGGACGAGGAGATCTACAATGCCTTCGACACGGAAAAGATCCTGAACAGGCCCGCGGCCGTGGCGGTGGACAGCCGGGGCGGCACCGCTTCCATTGCCCACTGGATGAATAACTATTTCCGGCTGACGGGGGACGATCAGCTGGACAAGACGGATCCGCTGATCATCGCCATGCGGCAGCAGGTGGACGCCATGTACGCCGAAGGCCGGACAACGGTGATGGGCGACGAGGAGCTGGAGGTGCTGGTCCGCAGGTACGATGTGGAGCGGTATCAGCGGCTGCTGTTCCATAAGGGAAAATAAGCGGAAAAAGACGCGGAGAATCAGAAGAGGAGAAAAGACCATGCGGTACGATGAGATGAGCCGGGAAGAGCTGCAGGAGGAACTGAGCGCGCTGAAGCAGGAGTATCGGAAAATGCAGGCGATGGACCTGCATCTGGATATGAGCCGCGGAAAACCCTGCATCGAACAGCTGAACCTGAGCATGGGGCTGATGGACGTGCTGGATTCCTCCTCGGACCTGACCTGCGACGACGGGACGGACTGCCGGAACTACGGGCAGCTGACCGGAATCGAAGAGGCCAGGGAGCTGCTGGGGGACATGATGGAGAACAACCCCAACGATATCATCATCTACGGCAACTCCTCGCTGAACGTGATGTATGACACGGTGAGCCGGGCCTATACCCACGGCATTATGGGAAACACCCCCTGGTGCAAGCTGGACAGAGTGAAGTTCCTCTGCCCCGTGCCCGGGTACGACCGGCATTTCGCCATCACGGAGTATTTCGGCATCGAGATGATCCCGGTGCCCATGAACGAGCATGGTCCGGAGATGTCCGTCGTGGAGAAGCTGGTCGCGGAGGACGAAGCCATCAAGGGAATCTGGTGCGTCCCGAAGTACTCCAATCCCAGCGGCATATCCTACAGCGACGAGACGGTCCGCCGGTTTGCCCGGCTGAAGCCCGCGGCGAAGGATTTCCGCATCTTCTGGGACAACGCGTACGGAATGCATCACCTGTATGACGAGAAGCAGGACTACCTGATTGAAATCCTGGCGGAGTGCAAGCGGGCCGGGAACCCGGACCTGGTGTACAAATTTGCGTCCACCTCCAAGATTACCTTCCCGGGCAGCGGAATCGCGGCGCTGGCCACCTCGCCGAACAACATGGAGGACATCAAGAAGCAGCTGCGGAATCAGACCATCGGACATGACAAGGTGAACCAGCTGCGCCACGTCCGCTTCTTCGGGAACATCCACGGCATGGTGGAGCACATGCGGAAGCATGCGGATATCCTGCGGCCCAAGTTTGAGATGGTGGAGGACACCCTGGCCCGGGAGCTGGGAGACAGCGGGATCGGCACCTGGACAAAGCCGCTGGGCGGATACTTTATCGGCTTCGAAAGCCTGCCGGGGTGCGCGAAGAAAATTGTGGCCCGGTGCAAGAAGGCGGGCGTCGTGATGACGCCGGCCGGGGCGACCTGGCCCTACGGACAGGATCCGCAGGATACCAGCATCCGGATTGCGCCGACCTTCCCGCCGCTGGACGACCTGCGGGAGGCGAGCCACCTGTTCTGCCTGTGCGTGAAAATCGTCAGCGCGGAAAAGCTGCTGGAAGAAAAACAGGCGTAAACGGAAGAAGAATCTGCAAAGGAACGAGAAACCGGCATGAAATACGGACTGCTGATTGCCATTGAGAGGGAACTGAAGGCTTTTCTGGAAAGCGGAAGGGAAATGCAGGCGGAGGAGGCCTGCGGACGGACGGTGTACCGGACCCGGATCGGGGAGAATGAGGTTTATGCCCTGTGCTCCGGGTGCGGAGAGATTGACGCGGCGGCGGGAACGCAGCTGCTGATTGCCCGGTACGGATGCGAAGCCATCCTGAACTTCGGCGTGACAGGGGCCCTGGATCCCGCGCTGAAGGTGGAAGACCTGTTTGTGGTGCGGAAGGTGTGCCATTACGACTACGATTCCTCTGCGATTGACCCGGTAAAGCCCTGCCAGTATCTGGAGTTTCCGGATGAGTTTATCCCCCTGGACAGCGGCCTGATCCGGAAAGCGCTGGATTTGGAGCCCGGGCTGCGGGAAGCCGCCGCGGCGAGCGGCGACAAATTTGTGGAGGATCGGGAAGAGAAAAAGAGACTGTACGGGATGGGATGCCAGATCTGCGACATGGAAATTGCCGGGATCGCCAGAACCTGCTTTCTGAACGGAGTGCCCTGCCTGTCCATCAAGTGCATCAGCGACGCCTGGGACGGGGACGGAAGCGACTTTGCGGCCAACGTGGAGCGGAGCGCCGGGAAGGCTTTCCGGGTGCTGATGAAGCTTCTGAACACCTGAAAAAAAGGGAGCCGGCAGTTATCTGCCGGCTCCGTGCTTTGCCGGAGAAAGAGAGCCGGCGCTGACGGGAAATGTAAAATAAGTATCCGGGAAAGGTTCTCCGGCGAGGGTGAAGTGCCACCATTCCTCGGCCAGCGGCTGAAAGCCGCGGGCTGTCATGGCCTCCCGCAGCAGCATGCGGGAGGCATATTGCTTTGGCGTAACGCCCCTGTAATCCGGATGGCTGAGCTCTCCGAAAAAATCAAAGGGACCGCCCATATCCGCTTCCCGACCCTCCGCTGCGCTGAACAGCGTCAGGTCTACCGTGCTGCCCCGGCTGTGGCCGGAGCGCTCTGCGATGTATCCTCCGGGTATGAGCGCGGCTTTTTCCAGATCCGGGTAGAAATAAGCCTTCATGCGCTGATCTTCCGGGTTCGCGGCCCAGCGCATGAAATGGGAGACGGCGGCCTGCGGACGGTAGGCGTCGTAGATTTTCAGCCGGAAGCCTTTCGCTGCCAGATCGCAGCTGACCAGGCGCAGGGCCTCGGCAGCTTCCCGGGTCAGCAGCGCCACGGGCTGCTCATACCCGTCGATCCGGCTGCCTACAAAGTTGAAGGTGGAGAAGTACCGGATGTCCAGAAGGACATCGGGAACCGCGTCTGTCAGCAGCACAAAGTCCGAGGCGTCCCCGGAGAGGGGCGCTCCATCCTCTGCGCGTGCCGGAAGGACGGGGAGCAGGGCCAGGATCAACGCCAGGAAAAGGAAAAAAAGAACGGTTTCTGCCATTTCTGCGATTCCTTTCCACAGGCCCGGCGGTTTCAGGGCCTGATCTCAATTGCGTTTTCGTCTTCCCCTTCCCGCAGACGGCGGGCTGCCAGGAAGGTCCGGTGATCATCATCGGAGGTGCAGGTCAGCAGCAGCAGAAGCTGATCCTCCGGCTTCACATCGATGGCGCTGCCGCAGACGGAAGCCTGCTCCAGCTGGCGGATGGCCTGCCGGCGCAGGCCTGTGTCCACGGAGAAGAGCGCCGAAAAATCCACGTAATTCCCGACCCCGGGAATCAGACCCAGCTCGCCGGCGGCAAAAAGGGCGTATTTTCCGTCCTCATAGATTGTATCGAAGGTCAGAATCCGATGACCGTAGAAAACCGGGCTCTCCTGGAACTTGCGCAGCCGCCCGAACATTTCGCCGCTTTTCATGTTATGCCCGTAGATCACCAGCGTATACGGCCGCGTCCGCAGGGAGATGCTCTCATCCAGGAAAAGCGCGCCGTTCGGATTCTTCTTTCCGGTTGCATCCCGGTTCAGAAAATAGGAATTATCCTTCTGGACCACGGCCTGATCGATGATGTCCCCGGCCTGCAGCCACCCGGCAATGTATTCCGACTTCTTCCGGAGCCGGATGAAGCGTTCCCGGATGATGGGCGGATTGTTCTCCGGATAGGGAACAGCAGAGAGACGGGTATCCGCGGCAGCCGGCCGATCCGTGACTTTCGCTGCGGAGGGCTCCGGGGACGCGGCGGAGGAAGCGGATTCCTCTTCCGCGGGCAGGGATGTTTTCCCGCTCCTCGGGAGCGAGGCTGATTCGGCGGAGGGGGGCTCCGCGGAGACGGTCTCCGGAGCCGCTTCCGTTTCCGCCCGGTTTACCTCCCGAAGCTCCGCTTCCAGATGCCGCTGCGAAAACATCTGAAATCCGTAGATCCCGAGCCGGACGGCGCCGTAGAGCATGGCGGCCAGGCTAAGCAGCATGACCAGCCGGTACGGCCTGCTTTTCCGCCCCCGGCGGGGAGAATCTTCCGAGAGCGGAGGAAGCTCATTCCCCGGTTTTTTTTCCGGATAGTATGGCATGGCTTCTCTCCTTTCTCCGGCGATCGTCTGTCAAACGCGGACAGCTCAGCATACCGTCCCCGTTTTCCGCCTTTTACTGTATGCAGGCCACGATTTTCAAATCGTACCACAGAAAAAAGGATATTTCAAGGGAAGGACGGGAGCTGCGGGGCGTTTCAGGACGGCCCCGGCGGAAGGGAAACTCTCCGGAACCGGAAGGGAAACTCTTGCTCTGCGCCCTTTCTTTTGATATAATAACGGGCGTATGCCGTGAGACATTAATCTGAGTACGAAGGGATGACTTTCAACATGAAAAAGCAAGCTTTGCTGGCCCTGATGCTGGCCCTGACCCTGATCCTGAGCGGATGCACGCTGATCCAGAAGGATGCCGCAGTGGATGCGGCCACCGTGATTCTTCAGCTGGGGGACCAGGTGGTCACCAAGGGAGAGATTCAGGAAGAAGTGCAGAATCAGCTGAACTATATGAGCTATCTGTATTCCATGTACGGATACAACTTTGATCCCACCTCGGCCGAGGCGATCGCCGAAGCGCAGCAGACGGTGATCAATTCCTTCAAGCAGAAGCTGGTTTCCAACGCGAAGATCGCGGAGATGGGACTGGATCAGCTGACGGAGGAGGATCAGGAGACGATCCGGAAGAATGCGGAGAGCACCTATCAGAGCAATCTGGATTATCTCCTTTCTTCCAACTACGCGGACAGCGAGCTGAGCGACGAGGAGAAGAACGAAAAAGCCAAAGCGGATCTGGAAGCCACGGGCTACACCATGGAAACTGCGCTGAAGGACGCGAGGGAAACCTTCCTGAGCAACAAGCTGCGGCAGGAGATCATCAAGGACGTCCAGGTGACGGACGAAGAGATTCAGGCGGATTATGACAGCAAGGTCGCTTCCGCGAAGGAAACCTACGAGAACAATGCTTCCTCCTGGGCGACCGCGGCCAACAACGGAAGCACGCTGTACTATACGCCCGCCGGCGTACGGTTCGTGAAGCAGATTCTGGTCAAGTTCACGGAGGACGACCAGAAGAAGATCGACGAAGCGAATACGAAGGTGACCGAGGCCAATACGAAGGTAACGGAGGCGGACGGCAGGATCAGCGACGCCCAGGCGATCGTGGACAGCGAGGACGCCTCTGAGGAGGACAAGACAGCCGCAAAGGCGGATCTGGAAGCCGCTCAGGCGGATCTGACCGCCGCGCAGGAGGAACTGACCGCGGCGCAGGCTGCCGTGCAGGAAGCTACGGATACCGCGTTTGCCAACATCGACGCGGCGGCGGATGAGGTTCTTGCGGAACTCGAAGCCGGCGCGGACTGGAACACCCTGATGGCGGACAAGACGCAGGATCCGGGTATGCAGAGCGGCATCACCGCCGAGCGCGGATACGCCGTATGCGCGGACATGACCAGCTTTGATTCCGCCTTTGTACAGGCCGCGATGGCGCTGGAAAAGATCGGGGATGTCAGCCCGAAGACCAGGGGCAACTCCTACGGATACTACATCATCAGATATGAGGCGGACGCGAAGGAAGGCGCCGTTGCGCTGGACGAAGTGAAGGAAACCATTTCTTCCTCCCTGCTGACCACCAAGCAGAACGAGACGTACAACAGTCAGATTCAGGCGTGGGTGGACGCCGCGGACTTCAAGGAAAACCTGGATGCCCTGAAGGATTGACGAAACCTGAAAAGCCGGGGATGCCGCTGGAGAAGCCGGCATCCCCTTTTTTACACAAGGAGAACGACTGATGGTATATGCTTCCGCCTACTGGAAAATGAAGGCCAGGGAAGCCCTGAAAGATCACTGGCTGGTTGGACTGCTGATTGCCCTGGTGGTGAATCTGCCGGCACTTCTGGTGCAGGGCATCGCTTCCGCCACGGGCAACGATCTGATGATCCGGCTGCAGGAGGCGCTGTACGGCGCCGTGAACGCCGGCAGCGGAGCAGTGGATGAAAGCAGGCTGATGGACGGGCTGCAGGGGATTCTGGGCTCCGCGGGAATTTGGGTCATGCAGGGGCTGAGCCTGCTGGCCTGGCTGCTGACACCCTGCCTGACGCTGGGCATGACAGCCTGGATTCTGGGGCGGCTGCGGAAGCAGGAAGATCCCGGCGTGGGCGCCGTATTCAGCCGGATGGGGCTCTTCTGGAAGGGAATCGGGCTGCGGCTGTATGTGACCTGGCG
This sequence comes from uncultured Clostridia bacterium, assembly GCA_946542235.1. Lineage (GTDB taxonomy): Bacteria > Bacillota > Clostridia > Christensenellales > Aristaeellaceae > Aristaeella. The sequence goes on from CAMNKK010000019.1 coordinate 21,244, forward strand.
GGTCTTCCTGTACATGCTGCCGGGAATCGTGCTCAGCATTCTGTCGATGCTGCCTCTGTGGCTCAGCGACAGATCGTCCCGGATTTCGGTGCTGTCCGCCGCGAACACGGCGATCGGGCTGCAGACCGTGAGCCTGGTGGCGGCGGGGGTGCTCGGGGCAGTCGCTGCGCTGAAATATACCCTCAGCGACATGTACCTGGCAGACCATCCGGAGATGGGCGCGGTTCAGGCGGCGAAGGCCAGCCGGCAGGCGACCCGGGGCAGGACGGGGTCCGTTTTTATGCTGTATGCAAGCTTCATCCTGTGGTATCTGCTGGAGATGATGGCAGCCAGCGTGTGCCAGGAGATGTTTGGAACCATTCCCTCACTGATGGTTCAGATGCTGGGATCCCTGGCCATCACGGTGTACCTGAACACCGCAGTGACCGCATACTATCTGGGATGCCAGCCCAGGGCGGACGGAGAGACAGAAGACCCGGAGCAGGAAATCGAAACGGATCCGGAAGAGGAGGAATGAAACCATGGCAAAAAAGATTGTACTGACCGGCGGGGGAACGCTGGGACATGTCACTCCTCACCTGGCCCTGATTCCCCATTTGCTCAGGGCAGGGTATGAGATTCATTACATCGGCACGGAAAACGGCATGGAAGCGCCGAAGATGCGCTCGGTGCAGGGCGTCATCTATCATGCGGTCAAGAGCGGGAAGCTGCGGAGATACCATTCCTGGCAGAATTTTACAGACCCTTTCCGGGTGATTGCCGGTGCGTTTCAGTCCGCCCGGCTGATGGGAAGGATCCGGCCGGACGTGGTGTTCAGCAAGGGCGGATTTGTGGCGGTGCCGGTGGTCTTCGGCGCCTGGCTGCACAGGGTGCCGGTGCTCTGTCATGAGAGCGATCTGACGCCCGGACTGGCCAACAGGCTCTGCAGGCCGTTTGCGAAAAGGTTTGCGACGACTTTTCCCGAATGCGCGCAGGCACTGGGAAAGAAAGCGGAGATGACAGGAACTCCGCTCCGGCCGGAGCTGTTTCAGGGCAGCCGGGACGCAGGGCTGAGGATGTTCGGGTTCGCCGGACAGAAGCCTGTCCTGCTGATGATGGGAGGCTCCTCCGGGGCCCAGAGCGTAAACAAGGCCCTCCGGGGGGCGCTGCCCATGCTGACGGAGACCTTTGACATCGCGCATATCTGCGGAAAGGGAAACCTGGAGCCTTCCCTGGAGGGGACGCCGGGATACTGCCAGATCGAATTCCTGGACGCCGAGCTGCCGGATGCCCTGGCCGCGGCGGACCTGGTGCTGAGCCGGGCCGGCGCAAATGCGCTGGGAGAATTCCAGCATCTGGGAAGGCCCATGCTGCTGGTTCCCTATCCGAAAGGGGCGGGCCGGGGAGATCAGATTCTGAACGCGGCGAGCATGAAGTCCCGGGGACTGTGCCATGTGCTGCCCCAGGAGGAGATGAATCCGGAGACGCTGGCAAAAGCCCTGCAGGAGACCTGGGCGGACCGGGAACAGCTGGAAAAGGCGCTGAAGGAAGCTCCGCCGGCGGACGGAACCGCGCGGATTCTGGAATTGATTGAGGAAATTCAGAAGTAAAAAAACCGGCAGAGGAGCTGCGCCGGCAGGGAGGAAAAGTCATGGCAAAAGGTTTTCATGAGACGGGACTGGTGTATTCCGAGGACTACAGCGAAACCATGCAGGAGCAGGTGAAGCGTTTTCTGAAAGAAAGGGAAACAGCCGTCACGGTCCGGGGTGCGGACGGCAACCCGATTGCCGCCTTCCGGTTTGACGCGGAGTCTCCCCGGGGAACGGTCACGGTGATCCACGGCTTTACCGAAAGCGCGGAGAAATACAGTGAAATGATCTGCAGCCTTCTGCGCAACGGCTTCAGCGTTGTGGCCTACGATCAGCGGGGGCACGGCGCCTCCTGGCGGGATGAACGGATTTCGGATATTTCCCTGACCCATGTGAACCGTTTTGAAAACTACGTGGAAGACCTGCAGGCGGTCTGCGAACAGATTCTGTCCGACATGCCGAAACCCTGGACCGTGTTTGCCCATTCCATGGGAGGCGCTGTGGCCTGCGCCTTCCTGGAGGATCATCCGGGCATCTTCGAAAAGGCGGTGCTGAGCGCGCCGATGATCGCGCCCCAGCGGGGCGGGGTACCGCTGGCGATGGGGGAAATCATGTGCGTGGGGGCGAAGCTGCTGGGGCAGACGAGAAAGCGGATCCCCATGAGCCGGCCGTGGGCCGGGCCGGAGGATTTTGCGACCTCCTGCGCCACGGGCCGGGAACGCTTTGACTGGTATGACAGGATGCGGGTTGAAACGGAAAAATACCGCAACAACGGCCCCACCTTCGGGTGGACGCTGGAAGCCTTCCGGGTCACAAAGCGGCTGCTGGCTGCCGGCGTACCGGAGCGTGTGAAGATCCCGGTCCGGATCTACACGGCGGAGGATGATAATCAGGTGATTCCGGAGGAGCAGGAGAAACTGGCAGCGCGCCTGCCCCTGGGCGAACGGAGAGTCGTTCCCGGGTCAAAGCATGAAATCTATCGATCTCCGGATGCGGTGCTCTTTCCCTGGTGGACGGAGGTTCTGGATTTCCTCCGGGGCTGAGGGCGATCCGCTTCCGCGGAAGCGTTTTTTGACACTCCCCGGGAGAAGCGGTCCTGCGGGCAGTCCGGAAGAAGGATGGGAAATCAGTTTTCCTCCAGCGCCAGGCAGTTTCGCTCCACCCGCTCAAAAATGACAATATCGGGCTCACATTCCAGCAGGGACTCCACAGGGTAGACGTCCAGAATCGTTTCATACAGCTCGGAACAGCTCTGAACCAGGAAGGTGGTGAGCGCCGGGCCGAAGGAATCGTGCAGGAAGAGAATCTTCGGCGCTTCCGGATGATCCGGGTTCACATAGGCGTTCAGCATCTCATTGGAAAGCTCATCCGATTCATAGACATGGCTGTTCGGAAACTGATACCACAGGGTATGATCGACGTACTTTCCCCCCATGCCGATCATGCTGGCCAGATCCCCCTGGAAGGTTCCGGGCTCGGTGGTGATCTCTTCCGGGGAAGGGATGTAAAGGTTGGGATAATCCTTTTTCAGGCGCTCGGCCAGAGCCAGGAAGGCATGGTAGCTGCCTGATTCGTTCCAATGGGAATCATAGCGGTAGTACAGATCCGGTCCGCCCTTGGCAGCCAGAAGCGCGGGACGGACATCGACGCAGGGAACAGAGGTATCCTCCCCGAGAATCCGGAGAACCTGATCCATTCGGGTCGGCTTGTTTCCGGGCTGCGAGGAGAGGGGAAGATACTCGGGATAGATGGTTTGCTTGTTCGGTGCGATGACCACGTAGTAGGAAGCGCCGCGATCTTTCAGATAGGCCTGCATGGCGCTCTGGGCGGTGACCAGGGCTTCCCTGTCCTCCTCGTCCAGCACGATCTCCCCGCGCAGGTCTTTGTCCTCATCAAACTCATTGAAAAAGAGCCAGCCGTTGGTACCGAGAATGACCGTGGAGGTCGGGGATTCCCCCAGTGCCAGATCCATTCGCAGGTTGGTTTCAATCAGCTGATCCCGGAAGGCCAGATGGTCGTTGAACCAGCTTTCGACGCCCTGGACAAAGGCCTTAATGTCCTTCGCCTTTTCGGGCCATTTGGCAAGGGCGCGGTTTTCATTCAGATCCTCGGAGGATCCCGGCTGGGGAAGCAGATGCCCCAGGGTCGGGAAAAGGATCATCAGCATCGCCAGCGCCAGAAATAAGACAGTTCCCGTTTTTTTCATACCTGATCACCTCAAAAGCGGAAGTAGATGAAGGGATTATAGGTATTGCTGACCAGCTGGATGATGCACAGGGCCAGCAGCAGGATCAGACATACCGGCGCGGCAAACCGGCGAAGCACGGAACACGGCCCGGGATGCTTTTCTGTCAGGCGCTGCAGCCAGGGCAGTATCGGGAAAATGCCCGCGGCGGCGAAGCCCAGCACCAGGACCCGCTTCCAGGTGAAAAGGGAGATCAGGGGGAAGGCCGGCGTGGACGGCGCGCCGAACATGATTCCGATCAGCTCCAGGTTTTGGTCCAGCCCGATATCCTGGAAGAAGATCCAGCCGATGAGAATCACCGCGGCGGTCACAAGCCAGCGCAGGGGGCGGGGGAGCTTCTCATACCGGGCATAGACCGGGAGCCGCTCCAGGCAGAGGAACAGACCGAAATAGAGACCCCAGACCAGAAAGTTCCAGCTGGCGCCATGCCAGAAGCCGCAGAGAGCGAAGACAATCAGCAGATTCAGCAGTGTGCGCAGGGTTCCCTTCCGGCTGCCTCCCAGGGGAATATAGACATAATCCCGGAACCAGGTGGAAAGGCTGATGTGCCAGCGGCGCCAGAAATCCCGGATGGAAAGGGACACATAAGGGTAATTGAAGTTTTCGTTGAAGCGGAAGCCCAGCATCCGGCCCATGCCGATGGCCATGTCCGAATAACCGGAAAAGTCATAATAAATCTGCAGCGCGTACATGGCGGCGGCAAACCAGATCACGGCGGGGGAAAGATTCTGGGGCTTATACTGCCAGATTGGGTCGCACCAGACGGCAATCTGATTGGCCAGAAGTATTTTTTTGCTCAGGCCGATGATCATTCGTACGGCGCCGGCGGACACGTCCTCCAGAGAAGGCTTCTTTCGTCCGGAAGCCAGCATGTCCAGATCGGCGGAGACCTGCTCATAGCGGACGATCGGGCCGGCGATCAGCTGGGGAAACATGGAGATATAAGCGCCGAGACGAACCGGGCTTTTCTGCGCCCGGATCCTGCCCTTCCAGACATCCACCAGATAGCTGAGGGCCTGAAAGGTGTAGAAGGAAATGCCGATGGGCAGGGCGATGGATTTCCAGCGCTTTTTGATTCCGGCCAGTCGGCGGAACTCCGTGACAAAGAGGTTGGTATACTTAAAATAAACCAGCGCGCCGAGGGCCAGGACAAGCCCCAGCACGAGGAAAAAAACCGCCTGTTTCCTTTTTCCGCTGTCCAGGGCCCGCTGGATTCCGGCGCCGCATCCCCAGATCATAAGGATTTCCCCAATCATCAGGAAGACATAGACCGGTTCGCCCCAGGCATAGAACAGCAGGCTCCCCGCCAGCAGCCAGACGACCTTCGCCCGGGAAGGCAGCAGATAATACAGCAGGAAAAAGATGGGAAAAAAGAAAAAGAGGAACAGGGGAGATGAAAAAACCATGCGAACTTCCTCCAATCGTACCCGCCCAGGCGGCGGAACACCGGTCAATTATAGCAGATACGGCAGGGGGATTCAAGCAGGCGGGAGATAAGGAAACCGCCCCGT
>CAMNKK010000020.1 GCA_946542235.1 uncultured Clostridia bacterium
TCCCTGCAGCCCGGTCTGCATCAGGCTTCAGTCTGCAATCTCCTGTGCGAACCGTTCAAATTCAAAAGCAATATCTTCCTTCTGATGGGCGTCGCTGGAAAGAATCAGCTTCGCGCCCCGCTCCCGCAGGTAGGTCCGAATCTCCCTGCAGGGATAGGCGTCCGTCCGGTATCCCCGGGAAATGGCGCCGGTGTTCACCTCAAAGGGCTTTCCGGTCCGCAGCAGCGCATCCGCCGCCTGCTGCCAGGCGGCGCGGTAGCGGGGATGCGCCGGATCAAACCATCCGGCCTGCTCGTTGAACTTCATAACCAGGTCAAAGTGGCCGATCAGGTCACACCGCGTCTTCCGGACCACGTCCGCCTCCAGGCGAAAGAATTCCTCCGTCAGGGCATACCAGTCGCCCGCGTAGTATTTCCGGCAGTCGGTTTCCAGCTTTTCGGGGGTCCAGTCCACCGTCAGCTGGTGCCCGTCTTTCATTTTGATAAAGTGCACGGATCCGATGACGTAGTCGTATCCGGTGTCGATCTCGGAATAGTAATCCCGCTCCAGCCCGCAGCAGACCTCGATTCTCCCGGCATACTTCTCCTTCAGGCGCTTCATCTCCCGCTGATAGGCTTCCTCGCTGCCCAGGGGCATGGTGGAGTCGTCCATCTCCACATGGGAGTGGTCGGAAATCCCGATCCGGGTCAGTCCTCTGCGGATTCCCTCCAGAATCATCTCCTCCGGGGAATGCTTTCCGTCGGAGAAAGCGGAGTGCATATGCAGGTCATACATCGCTGGCCATCTTCTCCTGCTTGACCTTATGATCGATCACGTGCCGGCTGGCAAGCTCGTCCCGGATATCCTCCAGGCTGATGCCGGCCTCCACCATCAGCACCATGACATGATAGGCCAGGTCGGCGATCTCGTAGATGGTTTCCTTTTTGTCCTGGTCCTTCGCGGCGATGATCACCTCGGTGGATTCCTCGCCCACCTTCTTCAGGATCTTGTCCAGGCCCTTCTCAAACAGATAGGTGGTATAGGAACCTTCCTTCTTCTCCGTCTTCCGGCCCCGGATCAGCTCCATCAGACCCTCGTAGGTGAAATCCTGCTTCTCCTCGCTGATGAACACCGGGTCGTTGAAGCAGCTGTCCGTCCCCAGATGGCAGGCCGGGCCGTCCTTCTCCACCAGCACCACCAGCGCGTCCCGGTCGCAGTCCGCCGTGATGGATACGATATGCTGATAATTTCCGCTGGTCTCCCCCTTCAGCCACAGCTCCTGCCGGCTGCGGCTCCAGAAGCAGGTCAGCCCCTTCTCCATGGAGATCCGCAGGCTCTCCCGGTTCATATAGGCCAGGGTCAGCACCTTCCGGCTTTTCGCGTCCACCACAACCGCGGGGATCAGTCCGTTTCCGTCGAATTTCAGTTCCTCAATGGCAATCATTCTTCTCGCTCCTTCACTGTTTCGCGATGCCCCGCCGCCCTCCGGCGGGGAGGCATTTCTCCGGAGCACCCGCTCCAGGCCGGTCTGTCAGTCCGCTTCCGTGATCCGGGCGGGAATTCCCCGCGCCTGCATCTCTTTCTTCAGGTCCGGGATGCGGACCTCCCCGAAGTGGAAAATGGAAGCGGCCAGCCCCGCGTCCACCCCGGGAATGGTATGAAACAGCGTGATAAAATCTTCGATCTTTCCCGCGCCGCCGCTGGCGATGACGGGAACCTTCACGACCCCGCAGACCGCCTCCAGCATTTCCAGGTCAAATCCCTGCTTCACGCCGTCCGTATCGATGGAGTTCACCACCACTTCCCCGGCGCCGTCCCCGACGCCCCGCCGGATCCATTCCAGCGCTTCCAGGCCGGTGTTCTCCCGTCCGCCCTTCGCGAACACCCGGAACACGCCGTCCACCCGCTTCACGTCCACGCTCAGCACCACGCACTGGTCGCCGTATTTCCGGGCGGCCCTGCCGATCAGGGAGGGATCCCGGATCGCGCCGGAGTTGACGGACACCTTGTCCGCCCCGCATTTCAGCACCCGCTCGAAGTCCTCGACGGTGTTGATGCCGCCGCCCACCGTCAGGGGGATGAACACCTGGCGCGCCGTCTCCGTCAGGATGTCGGTGAACAGCGCCCTGCCCTCCGCGGAGGCGGTGATATCGTAGAACACCAGCTCATCCGCGCCGCAGTCGCTGTAATGCTTCGCCAGGGACACGGGGGAATCCACGTCCCCCAGCCCCTGAAAATTGACGCCCTTCACCACCCGGCCGTTCTTCACGTCCAGGCAGGGGATAATTCTCTTGGTAATCATTCTGCCTCCCTGATTGCTTCCCGCAGGGAAATCGCGCCGGTATACCAGGCTTTTCCGATGATGGCTCCGTACAGGTCCATTTTCCGCAGAGCCCGGATATCCTCCAGGGAGGAAACGCCTCCGCTGGCCGTAATCCGTACGCCCACCTCCCGGCTCAGCCGGCTGTACAGCTCCAGGTTGGTTCCCCGCATGGCGCCGTCCCGGCTGATGTCCGTGCAGATCAGCGTTTTTACGCCCTTCTCCGCCATCTGCCTGCAGAATTCCAGAAAAGAGAGCCCGGAGTCCTCCGTCCATCCCTGCACGGAAACCTTTCCGTCCCGGATGTCCACGCCCACCGCGATCTTCTCCCCGTATGCCGCCAGCGCCTCCCCGAGAAAATCCGGATCCCGCACCGCCGCCGTGCCCAGAATCACCCGGTCCAGCCCGCTGTCCAGGTAGGTTCGCACGGTTTCCATCGATCGGATGCCTCCGCCGATCTCGCAGAACAGGCCGGTTTCCTCCTTCAGCCGCAGCACGGTTTTCAGGTTGGGGGTCGTCCCGTCCCGGGCACCCTCCAGATCCACCAGATGCACGTGGGACGCGCCCTCGGAGGCAAACTGCCGCCCGATTTCCTCCGGATGTTCGCTGTAGACCGTCATCCGGGCGTAATCTCCCCGGAGCAGACGCACCGCCTTGCCTTCATACAGGTCAATCGCAGGAAAAATGATCATGTCGCGCTTCTCTCCATTTCGCAGAAGGCCTTCAGGATCCGCAGCCCCACGCTTCCGCTTTTCTCCGGGTGGAACTGGCAGCCCGTCACATTGCCCTTTCCCACGCAGGCCGTCAGCCACGCGCCGTATTCCGTATCCGCCAGCAGGGATTCCTCGCATCCCGCGGCGGCATAGGAATGCACAAAATAGACAAAGTCCCCCTCCCGGATGTACCGGAAAAGCGGGCTGTCCTTCCGGAATCGCAGGGCATTCCAGCCCATCTGGGGAATCTTCAGCCGTCCTTCCGGATCCAGGCCCTGCTCCTGCAGGATATCCCTGATCGGCCGCACGGTTCCCTCCAGCAGGCCCAGCCCCTCGTGCTCCCCATATTCCAGGCTTTTCTCAAACAGCATCTGCATCCCCAGGCAGATTCCCATCAGCGGAGTTCCTTCCCGGGCCGCTTCCCGGACTGTCTGATCCAGGCCGCTGTCCCGCAGCCGGGCAGCCGCGTCCGCGAAGGCGCCGACCCCCGGCAGGATCACCCGGTCCGCCTTCCGGATCACCTCCGGATCGGAGCTGACCTCCACGGATTCCCCGATGGCTTCCAGGCTGCACCGCAGGGAAAACAGGTTTCCCACGCCGTAATCCACAATCGCTGTCATCGTTTTACAGAATTCCTTTCGTCGAGGGAATCTCCCCCTGCAGGGCAGGGTCCACCTCCACCGCTTCCTTCAGCGCCCGGGCGACGCTCTTGAAGGTTCCTTCCAGAATGTGATGGCTGTTTTTTCCCGCCATCTGACGGATATGGAGGGTGCATTTCGCGTTGCGCACAAAGCCGAGGAAGAATTCCTCCCCCAGCTCCGTGTCGAAGGTGCCCACCTTCTCCGCGGGAATCTCCAGCTCATAGCCCAGATAGCTCCGTCCGCTCAGATCCACCGCGGACAGGATCAGCGTCTCATCCATCGGCAGCAGCCGCTGGCCGTATCTCCGGATCCCCTTCTTTTCCCCCAGGGCCCGGTCGAAGGCCTGCCCCAGGGCGATTCCGATATCCTCCACGCTGTGATGGTCGTCCACCCAGGTGTCCCCCCTGCAGGAGACCTCCAGGTCGAACCGGCCGTGCCGGGCAAAGAGCTCCAGCATATGGTTCAGAAATCCGACGCCGGTGTCGACGGCGCATTTTCCGCTTCCGTCCAGCTCCAGCCGGACCCGGATATCCGTCTCCCCGGTCTTCCGGATGATTTCCGCTTCTCTCATCGGGTCTTTTCCCTCCTGTTCGTCCGTTCCGGACCGCTTACCTTCCGGAGAGCAGCTCCTCCGCCGCCCGGACCAGCGCTTCCATCTGTTCCCTGGTGCCGATGGAAATCCGGCTCCAGTCCCGGATGCGCTCCTGATCGAACCAGCGGATCAGGATTCCCTTTTCCCGCAGCCGGTCCCGCAGGGTGCTGCCCGGAAAGGCGGGATGGGAGACGAAGAGGAAATTGGCTCTGCTCTCCGTCATGCTGAATCCGAGGCCGGCCAGCTGTTCCCGGGTCCATTCCCGGTTTTCGCATACGGTGCGGATGTTTTCCATATTATACTCATCCTGCTCCAGGCACGCAATGCCCGCCGCCTGGGCCAGGCTGTCCACGTTGTAGGGGTTCGTGGAATACTGCATGGTCTTCAGATCCCGGATCAGGGCCTCGTTTCCCGCGGCGAATCCCAGCCGGAGCCCGGCCAGGCTTCGGGATTTGGAGAAGGTGCGGACCACCAGCAGGTTGTCATACCGGCCGATCAGCCCCAGAGCGCTCTCTCCCCCGAAGTCCACGTAGGCTTCATCCACCACGAGGACGGAATCCGGATGGCTCCGCAGCATCCGCTCCACCTGACCGAGGGTCAGAGCCATTCCCGTCGGCGCGTTGGGATTGGCCAGGAAGATGGTGCCGCCGCATCCGTCGTAGTCCTCCGGCGCAATCCGCCAGTCCTCCCGCAGGGGAATTTCCCGGAAGGGCAGGCTGTTGATCCGCGCGAACACCGGATAGAAGCCGTAGGTAATGTCCGGAAAGAGAGCTGGACGGCTCTCGTCACAGAAGGCCATGAAGGCGAAGTTCAGCGCCTCATCGCTGCCGTTGGTCATGATCAGGTTTTCCGGCCGGACGCCCAGCCGCTCCGCCAGGATTTCCCGCAGCGCGGTGCTTTCCGGATCGGAATACAGGTTCAGCCGGGGCACCGTTTCCCGCACCCGCGCCTCCACCAGGGGAGAAGGCGGAAAGGGGTTCTCATTGGTGTTCAGCTTGATCAGCTTCCGCTGCCGGGGCTGCTCCCCGGGGGTATAGGCGGTCAGATCCGCATATCTGGCGGAGAAAAAGCGGCTGCTCATGCTTCCGCCTCCCCCCGGCTCAGGGCGCTTCTGGCATGGCCCGTCAGCCCTTCCTTCCGGGCGAACAGCGCCACATCCTCCGCGACCCGGTTCAGGGCCTCCCGGGTAAAGTAGGTATACTGGGTTTTCTTCACAAAGTCATCCACGCTCAGCGGGGAGGAGAACTTCGCGGTTCCCTGGGTCGGCAGGGTGTGGTTCGGGCCCGCCAGATAGTCTCCCAGCGCCTCCGGGCAGTTCCGTCCCATAAAGACAGAGCCCGCGTGGCGGATGGCGTCCAGATAGTCAAAGGGATTGTCCACGCACAGCTCCAGGTGCTCCGGCGCGATCTCGTTGGCGGTGTCGATGGCCTGCCGCAGATCCTTCGTCAGGATGATCTTCCCGTGGTTTTCGATGGAAGCCCGGGCAATCTCCTCCCGCTCCAGCAGGGGCAGCTGCCTTTCGATCTCCGCCTGCACCGCCTTTGCCAGCTCCTCGCTGTCCGTCACCAGCACCGCGCTGGCAACCCGGTCGTGCTCCGCCTGGCTCAGCAGATCCGCCGCCAGATGCCGGGGATTGCTCTTTCCGTCCGCCACCACCAGAATCTCGCTGGGGCCGGCGATCATGTCGATGCTGACCAGCCCGTAGACCTGCCGCTTGGCCTCGGCCACAAAGGCGTTTCCCGGGCCGACAATCTTGTCCACCTTCGGCACGCTCTCGGTTCCGTAGGCCAGCGCCGCGATGGCCTGCGCGCCGCCCGCCTTGATGATCCGGTCCGCTCCGCCCACCTTCGCCGCCGCCAGAATGACGGGGTTGATTTTTCCGTCCTTTCCGGGCGGGGTGGTCATGACCACCTCCGGAACTCCGGCGATCTTGGCGGGGATCAGATCCATCAGCACCGTGGAGGGATAGGCGGCGGTGCCGCCCGGCACATACAGGCCCGCCCGGTCCACCGGGATCACCTTCTGCCCCATGACGATGCCGTCCTCATCGTTGATGATAAAGGAATTGCGGACCTGCCGGCTGTGGAATTTCCGGATATTCGCGGCCGCCTTCTCCAGCACCCGCAGGAATTCCGGCTCCACCAGGGCCAGGGCTTCCTCCATCTCCTCCGGAGAAACCGTCAGGCTGTCCAGCGCCGCTCCGTCAAATCTGGCCGTATATTCCTTCAGGGCTTCGTCGCCCCTCTCCCGTACGTTGCGCAGGATCTCCGCCACCGTGTCCGTCACGTTCACCGTGGGCATGTTCCGGTTAAAGATTTCCGCCGCGGGAACCTCTCCCATCTTCAGAATCCGAATCATTTGTCCTTTCCTCCCAGTCCGGCCATCAGCCGTTCTATCGCTTCCCGCTTGAACTTGAATCCGCTCCGATTGGCAATCAGCCTGGCGGAGATGGGCACGATGGTCTCCCTGACCTCCAGATGGTTCTCCCGCAGGGTAGTCCCCGTCTCCACGATATCCACGATCACATCGCTCAGCCCCAGAATCGGGGCGATTTCAATGCTGCCGTTCAGGTGGATGATATCGATGTCCCGCCCGATGCCTGCGTAGTAGTCCCGGGCGATCCGGCTGAATTTCGTCGCCACCCGCAGCGTCCGGGCCGGATCCTCGGCAAAGCCCACCGGAGCAGCCACCGCCATCCGGCACTTTCCGATCCCCAGGTCCATCAGCTCGTACACATCCGGCCGGTATTCCAGCAGGATATCCTTGCCCGCCACCCCGATGTCCGCCGCGCCCCGGGCCACATAGATGGCCACGTCGCTGGGCTTGACCCAGAAGTACCGGACTCCCGTCTCCGGGTTTTCAAAAATCAGCTTCCGGCTGTTCTCCAGAATCGAAGGGCATTCAAAGCCGGCTTCCGCGAACAGCTGGTAAACCTTTTCTCCCAGCCTTCCCTTGGGCAGGGCCACATTCAGGTAGTTCACCTGAGACGTCCGGTTCGCTTCCATCTCAGTTCGCCCCTCCTTCCCGGTTCAGCCGGTCCAGCCGGTGCAGGAAGACCGCGAAGCCCACCGCCCGGTCCTTCCGGTGCATCCGGCGCATCAGCGCGTCGTACTGTCCGCCGCTGAGCACGGGATCGGGAATCCCCTCCAGGAATCCCTTGAACGCAATCCCGTTATAGTATTTCAGATCCTCCGTGGCGGAGAAGTCGATCCACAGATGCTCCTCTTCCTCCGTGCCCATCAGGGAAGCCACGGCCTGTCCCAGCTCCCGGGCATAGTCTCCGCAGCCGTTTTCCTCCGCGATGCGCCGGATGGCGGGCATGACCGTCCGGGGAGAGCCGTAGGTGCCCAGCATCTCCAGCAGCGGCCTCTCCGCCCCTTCCGCCAGGCCGGCCTCCCGGCAGATCTCGCTGATCCCGTGCAGGTTCTTCTGCCCGGAGCAGCGCAGAATCCGCTCCCGGGTGCCGTTGTCCGTGGCCACGGTATCCACCATGGCGCTGAGCAGATCCAGATGGCTGATCTCCAGCACATACCGCCCGCTCAGAAGCCGCAGGCTTTCCGCCGCCAGCTTCAGCATCTCCTGGATGGCTTTTCCGTCCACCCGGCCCATGCACTCCACGCCCACCTGCGTCTCCTCCCGGAATCCGTCCGACCCGGCGGGAACGCGGTAGACGTTCTCGTGGTAATACAGCTTCTGCAGCCCGTTTCCGCAGTCCTTCATATTCCGGACGATGCTCAGCGTCACATCCGGCTTCAGGGCCATGAGCCGGCCGTTCAGGTCCGTGAAGGTCAGCACGCCCTCGCTCAGCAGGAAATCCTTGTTCCGGCTGTAAAGGTCGTATTCCTCGAATTTGCTCATGCGGTACCGGGTAAAACCGTGCTCCTGGTACAGGCTCCGGAGAAGGAAGCCGATCCGCTCCTGCTCATCCAGTACGTTCAGGTTCAGCTCCACAAAGGTTCCTCCTTATCCAATGGGGTTCTTTATTATGCTATCACATTAGCGTGCTAAAGTCAACTCCCGATCCTGAAGCGCTGCTCCCTGACCCGGCCACGCTATCTTACCACAGGCCGTCCTGTTCAGCAAAGAAATAATTTCGTCATAATTTCTTAAAAATTTATTTAATTTCTTTCAAATTCTCTTTACATTTTGATTTCTTTCTGTTATCATAACCATGGTTTATACTCCGGTGACGGGCGATAAGGAGGTTCTGAATGATGAAGAAACGTTCTTTCCTGCTGATTCTGATGGTGCTTGTGCTGGCGCTGCCCATGACAGTCGCTTCCGCCGCGACATACTATTATGTCAGCGGCACATCTTCCCTGAAGATCCGGGAGCTTCCCGACTCCAACGCGAAGGTTCTGGATTCCTACCGGAAGGACTTCGCGGTGGTTTCCTATAAAAAATATGATTCGAACTGGGCCTATGTCCACTTCTCCGACGGGGCGGAAGGCTATGTGATGAGGAAATATCTGAAGTCCTCCTCCACTTCCACCGCTTATGTGACAAAGGATGACTCCGCGCTCCGCTCCGGTCCCGCGGCTTCCTTCTCCGAGACGGCCACGCTGTATCAGGGTGACAAGGTCAAGGTGCTGACCAGCGGGGCCACCTGGAGCTACATCTCCGCCTCCGCCGGCACCGGATATGTCCGGAAGTCCCTGCTGTCCTCCTCGCCGGTGAAGAAATCCGGCAACGCGGGCACGCCCTATACCGCCTATGTTGTCAATCCGAACAACCGCACGGTCAACGTCCGCCGCGGCGCGGGCAAGGGCTATGCCGTGGACGGAGAGCTGTCCCCGGGAACCGAGGTGACCGTGGAAAAGGTCAACGGAGCCTGGAGTCTGATCACCGGTCCGGTATCCGGATGGATGATGACCGCCTACCTGAGCAAGACCGCTCCCAAGTCCGGCACCGGCACGGCGGCGACTTCCACGAAGGATCCTTCCGCCGGAAAGACGCGCTACATTACCTCTCCCAACGGGAAGTCCGTCAATCTCCGCCACGGTCCCAGCGAAAAGGGATACGCGGTTCGGGCCACGCTGGATGTGGGCATGGCTGTCACGCTGGTTTCCTCCGAAAACGGCTGGTCCAAGGTCAGGTCCGGGGTGCTGTCCGGATATGTAAAGAATGAGTTCCTGACCTCCAGGAAGCCCGGAACCACGGCCACTCCGAAGCCCGGTGAAACCCCCGCCCCCACGAAGTCCCCCTTCAAGTCCTTCAGCGCGACCATCTTCAGCGGCAACGGCAGGAAGGTCAACGTCCGTCGGGACGCGGGCACCGGCTATGCCACCGTCACCCAGATCCCCTCCGGCGAAAAGGTGACGGTCGTGGCCGAAAAGGGGAAATGGTATAAGATCAACTACGGCGATATCTCCGGTTATGTCATGAAGGAGTATGTCAAGAAGTAAAACAGGGCATCGTACAGCAAAGGAGCGGCTCCCGAAGGGGCCGCTCCTTTTTTGCCTTTCCGGGCCGGATCAGATCTTCGGCTCCAGGCAGAAGGCAAAGCTCATCTTCCTGCTCACATCAATCAGATATTCCTCATGGGTTCTGGCACCCCAGCTGTCGTCCCCGCCGACGCCCATCTGCATGCCGGCCGCCCGGACGACGGTGTACTGCCGCACCGGCAGCTCCTGGCCGTGGGCCGCGTTCTCAATTTCATGAGCGGTCCAGGGCAGCGCGCAGAATTCCATCTTCTCCCCTGTCAGCTTCAGGCCCCGTCCCCGGAAATCCGTCACCTCCGCCCAGCGGACGCCGGTGCGGTTTCCGCACTCCTGCGGCACCAGGTAGGGCGTCATGTTCTCTCCGGCGGAGTAGGTGTAGATGCCCAGCCGGGCGCCTTCCTTCCGGTCGCAGTAGTTCTCCTCCGGACCCAGGCCGTAATATTTCACCTCGTCGAAGTCCGCGTCCATCCGGAAGGAAACACCGAACAGGGGCATATCGCCCAGCTCCTTCACCGGGTCATATTCCAGCCTGATCTCCGTCCGGCCGCCGGGGAACACGGTAACGGTCATTCCGCATTCCGTCTGCGGAATGCAGGGCATCTTCCACCAGGTCCGGAAGGTGACGCTGCCGTCCCCGTTCATGATCACCGGATCCAGGTCCTTTTCCTTTTTCAGCTGCCCGGCGCCCATCGCGGAAGCGTACATGTCCGCGATCTTCCACTGGGAATATCTGGCCGGCATGCCGTTGCCGCAGTCGTTGTTGACCGGGGCGCGCCAGAACACGGGGCGGGGCGGCGTTTTCAGCATTTCCCGGCCGCACACCGTATAGGAAATCAGCGTACCGTGCTCGAGGGAGAACATCGCGGTGAACCCGTCTCCGAAAACGCCCACATTGTTGATGCCCCGGACCACCCGCAGGGGGGCAGGCGCCGCTCCGGCCTTCTTCTCCCCGGCCACGGTCCAGACCCCCTGGCCCCAGGCGATTTCATGCCCGGCGGGCGCCCATTCCGTATCCTCCTTCAGGCGGAAGGACACCGTCACGGCATATTCTCCGGCCCGATCCGGAATCTCCAGAGGAAGGCCGTATTTCTTCTCTCCCAGCGGGGGCACATCCGTCTCCATCCGGACCTGCGCGATTTTCTCGCCGTTCCGCTCCAGGACCACCGCGCAGTCGAAGTCCGAGGTCGGGCGGAAGAGGTGCCGGTTGCGGATCAGGATTCCCTCCGGCGTCACCTCCGCCTCGATATTGCGGTAATTGTATTTGACCTCCTGCATCTTCGGGGTCGGATCCCCGTTTCCGAAGCAGATTCCGTTTCCGGAGAACTCTCCGTCATGGGGCCGGTCGTCGAAGTCGCCGCCGTAGCCGTAGACCGTCCTTCCGTAGCGGTCCCTGCCGCGGATGCTCTGGTCAATGTAGTCCCAGATAAAGCCGCCCTGGTAGCGGGGCTCCTCATAGGCGTATTCCGTATACCAGTGCATGGCGCCGTTGGAATTGCCCATGCTGTGGGTATACTCGCAGAGGATGAAGGGCTTTCCGGGATTTTCCGCCAGCCACTTCCGGATCCGGGCCACCGGGGTGTACATCTGGCTTTCCATGTCGGTGGTGTCCTGATAGCCCATGGACCGGCCCATGGCCACCCCTTCGTAATGGACCAGGCGGGTTTCATCCAGCCTGCGGAATTCCTCGCTCATCTCCCAGATCACCCGGCCGCCGTAGCTCTCGTTGCCGCAGCTCCAGATCAGGATGCAGGGATGGTTCTTGTCCCGTTCGACCATGCTGCGCGCCCGGTCCAGCATCATGGGCAGGAAGGCCTCCCGGTTTCCGGGCAGGGTCTCCTCCTCCTTGATCAGGCCGCTGTAGATCCGGGTCCAGACTCCGTGGGTTTCCATGTTGCATTCGTCAATGACATAGAAGCCCAGCTCGTCGCACAGCTCGTAGAGCACGCTGCTGTTCGGATAGTGGCTGGTGCGGATGGCGTTGAGATTGTTCCGCTTCATGGTAACCAGGTCCCGCCGCAGCTTCTCCGCCGTCACGGCCCGGCCCGTTTCCGCGCAGAAATCATGGCGGTTCACGCCCTTGAAGACGATTCTCTGCCCGTTGATCAGCATCAGGCCGTCCTTCATTTCAAAGCGGCGGAAGCCCACCTTCTGGCTCACCCGCTCCTGCGTCTTCCCGTCCGGATCCAGGATCAGGATCTCCAGCTCATAGAGCTTCGGAAGCTCCGCGCTCCATTTATCCGGCCGGCTCACCGGCATCGCTGCCGAGGTGGTTCCGGTTCCGATTTCGAATTCGCATCCCGCCAGGATCCGGTCTCCGTCCCGCAGCTCCAGCAGCGCCCGGCTGCCCGCGGGGGCTTCGGTCTTCAGCTCTGCCTCCAGCACCGCGTCCTCGTACTTTTCATCCAGCATGGTCCGGATTTTCAGATCCGTCAGATGCGCCCGGGGAATCCGCTGCAGATAGACGTCCCGGAAAATCCCGCTGAAGCGCATAAAATCCTGATCCTCAAGCCAGCTGCTGACACCCCAGCGGTATACCCGGCAGGCCAGCTTGTTTTCCCCCGGCCTGAGATAGGGGGTCAGCTCAAACTCGTCGGGAGTAAAGCTGTCGGAGGCAAACCCGACATACTCCCCGTTGAGCCAGACCGCAATGCAGCTCTCCGCGCCCTGGAAGCTGATGACCACCCGGTCTCCCTTCCAGCTTTCCGGCAGGGTAAAGTACCGGACATAGCAGGCGACGGGATTGAAGAATTCCGGCACCGCCCCGATCTCGGAGCTGTCCGTTCCGTCCCAGGGATACTGGACGTTGCAGTACTGCGGATGTCCGTAGCCCTCCATCTGGATATGCGCCGGCACCGGAATGACTGCCCAGCTGCGGCAGTCCGTTTCCGCGGCTTCAAAGCCGGGGATCACCTGCTGCTCATTCCGGGCGTGAAAAAAATACCAGGCGCCGTTCAGGCTCATGCGCAGGCTTTCGCCCTCCGCGTCCGTCGCAACATGGTCCGAATGGGCATCCATCCGGTTTTCCCGGAAATAGCCCGGATCCGCCAGTTTCCCGAACTCAAAACTCATCTCTGTCTTCCTCCAGCTTTTCTGTAATCTGATCCCCTGATCCCGGTTTTCGCGTTCTGCTTACCGGATCATCTCCACCTTGATGGTATTGGTATTCCCGGGTGCGCCGTTGATCTGGCCGCCGGTCAGCACCACATTGTCCCCGGGCTGCAGCTTCAGCAGGTCCTTCGCGTATTTCAGGTCCTGCCAGAACATAACGTCCATGCTGGTGTAGGCCTCATTCAGCACCGGCGTCACCGCCCAGCTCAGGTTCAGCTTTCTCCAGGCCTTCTCATCCGTGGTGGTGCCCAGAATGTTCACCGGGCAGCGGAAGCGGGACACCATCCGGGCTGTCCGGCCGGAGATGGAGTTCACCACGATGGCTTTGGCGTTCACATCCACCGCCATGGCGCAGGTCGCGTGGGAGATGGCGTCCAGGTTGCTGTGGATCTTGAACTTGGTGGTATGGAACCATTCCGCGTAGTCGATGTGGCTCTCGGTGTATTCCGCGGTTTCCGCCATGGTTTTCACCGCCTGGACCGGATATTTGCCGGCGGCGGTTTCCCCGCTCAGCATGATGGCGGAGGAGCCGTCATACACCGCGTTGGCCACGTCCGAAATCTCCGCCCGGGTAGGCCTGGGATTGTGGATCATGCTCTCCAGCATCTCCGTGGCGGTGATGACCCGTTTTCCCATCAGCCGGCAGCGGCTGATCAGGAATTTCTGGACCGCGGGAACCTCCATGAAGGGGATTTCCACCCCCAGGTCGCCCCGGGCCACCATGATTCCGTCCGCCACTTCGCAGATCCGGTCCACCTCTTCCACGCCCTTGCGGTTTTCAATCTTGGCGATGATGTCGATGTTCTTTCCCCCGTTTTCATCCAGCAGCTTCCGGATGGCGGCCACATCCTCCCGGCAGGAGACAAAGCTCGCCGCGATGAAGTCCACGTCGTTTTCAATCCCGAACAGGATGTCGCTGCGGTCCTGCTCGCTCAGATATTCCTGCTTCAGCACCTTGCCGGGGAAGTTCATGCTCTTCCGGTTGCTCAGCTCGCCGCCCGTCACCACCTGGCAGATGACATCATTGCCGCAGATCTCCCGGACCTTCAGGATCACCAGGCCGTTGTTGATCAGCACGGTGTCCCCCGGGCCCAGCTCCTCCGTCAGCTTCTGATAGGTGACGGAAACCCGGTTCTGATCCCCTTCCGTCTCCTCCGTCGTCAGGGTGAAGGTATCCCCGTCCCGCAGAAGGATCTTCCCGTCCCGGAAGGTTTTGATCCGGTACTCGGGACCCTTGGTATCCAGCATGATGGCAATGGGCAGCTGCTTCTTTTCCCGGACCTTCCGGATCAGCCGGATCTTTTCCAGATGCTCCTCATGGGTTCCGTGAGAGAAATTCAGACGGGCCACGTTCATCCCCGCGTCGCACATGGCCTCCAGCGTTTCCTCATTTTCGCAGGCAGGACCGATGGTACAGATAATCTTTGTCTTGCGCATGATTTCCGCCTCCTTCTCGTTCTTCCCCGTTTTTTTCCCGGGGAGGATTGCATTCGGGCTCCGTTTATTCTCCTGTGACTGTCCACTGCCAGATCTGGTCGATCACACCCCGGTGGTACCTTTTGAGGAGGGGGCTCTGGATCCGTTCGCCGATTTCTCCCTTCTCGATCAGCAGGGGAATCACCATATCCCTTTTTCGTCCGTCCGGAAAAGCGGCCGTATTCACCCGCTGCCCCGGCGTCACCGCGTAGAACAGCTCGGAGTTCGCCTCGTCCCGGGCCACCAGCAGAACCGCGTGCATGCCCCCGTCATAGTCAAAGTGCAGCAGCACCGGGGACGCGTTTCCCTGTTCATACTCCCGCCAGAGCGTATCCAGGTCTCCCTCCGTCCGGCTCACATTGCCCAGGGCTTCGCAGACCTGGTCATAGGTATAGAAGAGGTCCCTGCTGCGCAGCATCTCGGACATGCGGATCGGCGTGCAGTCGATGCCCAGCCAGCTCAGCGCCATGGAAAGCACCGCCCGGGAGCACATCTGGTTTGCCTTGTCCCGCAGGTCAAAGGCCCCGCTGAACCAGTACTCCTTCACAAAAAGCGAATCTTTCGGGTCCTGCGCGATGTACCGGATTTTTCCTTTTTCTGCCGGAATCAGCGCTCCGCCCTCCGTTCCCGTCAGCAGGCTGTGGGCCTTCTCCAGCCCGGTCAGGACAAGCTCCTGCGGGCCGGAAATCTCCACCTTCAGCTGCCGGGTTACCGTTTCCTTCCGGGAAGCCGAAGCGGTGACTGCTATGGTCCAGGTTCCCGGCACCATGCCGCTGGGAAAAAGCACATTCAGCCCTTCCGCCTTCTCCTGTCCCTTTCGGATCGGATATCCCGCGCTTCGGACGGGTCGGAAATGATTGTCCACGTGCTTCCGGGTCCGGAACGGGACCGGCTCTCCCTCGGGATTCAGCAGCTGCAGGGTGATCCTCTCCGCGTTCCGCACATCTGCGTCAAAATACACATAGTGCAGCAGAACATTGGTAAAGGCGGTCCGCGAAGCGGGAATCAGCTCCAGAAAGATCGCCGGCTCCTCCTCCGCAAGCCCGCTCCCCGGGCCCGGCACCAAAGCCAGCAGCAGCGCCGCCAGCAGGCAGATCATCCTTCTCATCTGCGTTCCCCGTCCATCGGAATCCGCACGCTGCGGAATCCGTCCTGATCCCTTTCCACCCGGAGTACAAACGGAAAGCGATCCGCCTTCATGCAGAGCCAGAAATCCGGCTCAGGATAGACGTCCTGCGTCTCCGGGTTAAAGAAATGCTGCGCTCCGTGGGCAGGCAGATCCTGAATCCGCTTTTCCAGATCCGGAAAAGGCTCCCCCAGCACAAGGGCCCGGATATACTCCGCGCAGAGCACATCCTCCTCCGCCCGGCGGACCCCTCCGTTTCCCATGCAGACCAGGCTCACGGTTTCCGGCTGTCTTCTCCGGATATATTCCGCCACCGCGGAGGCGTTGACCAGGCTGCCGGTCAGGATCTCCCCGGCGCCGGAAGCGTGGATGACTCCCTGGGTTCCCGCGCTGGTCGTATGAAAAATCAGCTTTCCCCGGACCGCTTCCGGCGGAATGCCCCCCGGCGTGTTTCCGAAATCAAACCCCTCGCACATCCGGCCCTGCCGCTCTCCGACCAGCAGGCTGCCGGGAAAGCGGTCCCGAAGCGCAAAGGCTTCCTCCACCGTTCCCACAGGGCGCACCAGGGCGGCGCCGAATCCGTACAGATAGCATTCCAGCGAAAAAGCCCGCAGAACATCGATGATCACAGTCAGTCCCCGGGCCTGCTCCGCCCCCTGGATCAGTTCCAGAATCCTTATCTCCATTTCCCAAACGCCTCTGATATTCCTTCCCAATTCTGCCTTTATTATATCGGATGTTACCCTTTTCTGCAATAAAAAAAGAAAGAAGCACAGCCGCCAATCCAGGGCGGCTGTGCGCAGATTGAAGCTGCAAAGTACGCGATTCAGGCGGACGCAGATTCCGCGCCGGCTCCGAGCTGCAAGGCCTCCGCCTCTCAGCCGGCCAGGCTGGCTTCCCGCATCCGCATGCGGTAGTTGACCCTTTCGTCCAGGCACATCCAGATCTCCGCGTCCTCCATGGTCTCCAGCGGCGGAATATAGGCGGGCGGCGTAAGCCCCATCCGCCGGTATTCCATTTCGACAAACTGCCAGGGACGGAGTCCGTTCACGGGTTTCCTTTCCCCCGCCTGGAAAAACCGCCGGGCATTGATTTCCCGGATGGTCTGCATGCTCATGCTTTCTGCGGTCCCGCGGTCATATTCTGCTGCTGTATTCATTGGTTTTCCTCCATCCATCTCAGTTCGTCCTTCGTCAGCCGCTGGCTTTCCTGAACCTTTCCCAGCACCCGGCCGATGCACCTGACCTCGTTTCCTTCTCCAAACCGCATCGTGGCATAGGCCGGATTGTGGGAATGGAGGCCGTCGGCCCGGTATTCCTTGACATATCCCTCTCCGTCTGCCACGAAGACGCCGATTTCCCCTTCCCGGATGGAATCCGCGTGCCTGACCAGCAGCTGATCCCCATCCTCAAAGGTTGGCTCCATGCTCCGGCCGTTCACGGTGATGATCTCATCCGCCTGGCTGGTGAGCTCGTCCTGCCTCAGCCAGACCTGCTCACCCCGCGCCGCGTCCAGCGTCGTTCCCACGCCGGCGGCGGCGCTCAGGTCGCTCATATAGACGGAAACCGCCCGGACCGGACCCGCCGGCCTTCCCGCCGGCTCCCGGGGAGCGGCGTTTCCTTCCGCGGCCCTTTCCGGCGCTCTGCCCCGGGCCTGCCGGCCGGCCACCAAAGCTTCCAGCTGCCACTGGATGGCATCCTGATCTTCCTTTCCCAGCGCGCGGAAGGCATCGAGCATCTTCCGCTCCGCCCTGGTCACCCCTTCCCGGACTCCGAAGAAGGAGGCCAGGGAGATCCGCAGCGCCCGGCAGAGGGCCGGAACGGAATCCAGATCGGGCCGGCTGTGTCCCGTTTCCCATCCGGCCACGGTGTTCCGGCTCATCCCCAGCAGCTCCGACAGCTGGCGCTGATTGATCCCGGCGTCCTTTCGGGCTTTACGGATTCTCGCGGCGAAGCCTTCGCCTCCGTCCGGTTTCCGCTGTTCCATCCCGCTCCCTCCTCTCCGGGAAAGAGCTTATCACAATATGTTTCATTTGTCAACAATTTTATTATAATTTTGTTTCAATTTGCAACATTTTGTGTTTTCCCGAAAATAGCATATAATGGAATCTGATTTTTCCGGGGTATGCCCGTCTGCCCCGAGCATAAAGAAGGAGCGTTGGATTTGTTTTTTTGCTTCCTTTATCTGATCTGGATTCTGCTCAACGCGCGCGTCACCCCCGAGGTCCTCTGGATCGGCCTGGCGGTGACCGGCCTGATTGCGCTTTTCTCCGGGAAGACGCTGGGCTATTCCTTCCGGAGGGACTTCCGGCTTTTCCGGCTGCTGCCCGGAGCCCTGGGCTGTCTTCTGTTTCTCCTCGGGCAGGTGATCATCTCCGCCTGGCGGGTCATGCGCCTGGTCTGGAAGCCGGGTCCGGGCCCTGTGTCCGCGGTCGCCTCCTTCCGGCCCGCTGCGCGCACCCGCGCCGGCCGGGTGATCCTGGCGGATTCCATCACCCTGACCCCGGGAACCATTACCCTGGAGTCGGAGGAGGGCACGCTGACCGTTCACTGTCTGGAGGAAGGCGCCGCGCAGTCGCTTTCCTCCTGCCCCATGGATCAGAAAATCCGCCGTCTGGAGGAAAGCCGCCCATGAGTGAACTCTACGTTTCCCTGCTCCGGGCCGCTCTGGCGGTGCTCGCGCTGCTTCTGTTCTGCTGTATTGTCCGGGCGTTTCGCGGGCCAAAGGTGGCAGACCGGCTGGTGGCGGTCAACATGATGACGACCCTGACAATCATTGCCGTATGCATTCTTGCCTTTCTGCTCCGGGAAGGCTATCTGGCGGATGTGGCCCTGCTTTTCAGCCTGCTGGGCTTCCTTGCCGCAGTGGTTCTGACCCGTGTTTTTCTTTCCCGGAAACAGAAGAATCCGTCCGGAAAGGGGGTATCCTCCCGTGTGGAATGAAATCCGGTTCGGGCTGGCCGGCGCGCTGATGCTGCTGTCCCTGCTGACGCTCTGCACCGGCGTGCTGGGCACCTTCCGCTTCCGTGATGCCCTGCAGCGGATGCATTCCGCCGCGGTGAACGACACCCTGGGACTTCTGCTGGCGGTCTGCTCCCTGATGCTGGCGGAAGGCCTGAGCTTTACCTCCGTCAAATACCTGCTGGTGCTGATCTTCCTGTGGGTCTCCTCCCCGGTTTCCTCCCACCTGATCGCGCAGCTGGAATACCGTTCCCGCGTCCCGGGAAAGGAGGAACGCTGATGGATCTGCTGATGACCGTTCTGCTTGCGCTGCTGCTGATCAACGCGGTGCTGGTGGTCTGCGTCCGGAACCTGCTGGCCGCCTGCATCATCTTCATGGCCCAGAGCCTGATCATGGTACTGATCTGGATCCTGCTGCAGGCGCCCGATCTGGCGGTGACCGAAGCCGCCGTGGGCACCGGCGTTTCCTCCCTGCTGTTTTTTCTGGCGCTGAAGAAGATCCGCGCCATCGGCCGCGGAAAGGAGGATGCCGCTCATGAAGGCTGATCTGGATCGGGATCTGGTTTCCTCCCTGGACGAAGCGCTGCCGGAGGAGTCCCATCTGGATTCCGGCCATCTGCACCGGCATGACGCCGGCGTCGCCCGGCAGGACCGGCGCCTGGCTGCCGGGGAAAACAGGGCCGCGCGCGTCTCCCTGCTCGTCTACCGGAGCATCTCCGTGCTGGCCGCCCTGGCCGTGATTCTGATCCTGCTCTGGGGCGTCCTGGATCTGCCCCTTTTCGGCCGGGGAAACAATCCCGTGGAAAACGAGGTTTCCCTGCGCTATCTGCAGAGCGGCCTGCAGGAGGGCGGCGCCGTAAACCTGGTCGCCAACATGATTCTGGATTACCGGGCCTTTGACACGCTGGGGGAAAGCAACGTGCTCTTTGCCGCCTGCTGTACGGTGATTCTGCTGCTGCGGCGGATTCAGGACCGGGAATCCGCGGTTTCTCCTCTGGGGGAGGCATCTCCTTCCGCTCTTCCCGAGGATCCGGTGCTCGCCCTGGGCGCCCGGGTTCTCTGCCCCGTGATTCTGCTCTTCGGAATCTATATCATCCTCAACGGCCATCTGGGACCCGGCGGGGGCTTTTCCGGCGGCGCCGTCATGGGGGCGGGCCTGATTCTCCTCCGGAACGCCCTGGGCACGGAGCGGATCGGACGCTTCTTTTCCTACCGGACCTTCCGCCGGGCAGTCTTCGCCGCCCTGTCCTTCTATGCCCTTTCCAAGGCCTGGTCCTTCTATACCGGCGCCAACCGCCTTCCCTCCTTCATCCCCGCGGGCACGCCCGGGGCCATCCTGTCCGCCGGGCTGATCCTGCCCCTGAACATCGCCGTCGGGCTGGTGGTCTGCTGCACAATGTACGGCTTCTTTGCCCTGTTTGAGAAAGGAGACATCTGATCATGGATCTGCAGGCGCTCCTGGATAACCGCGTTGAGGCCGCGGCCATTGTCCTCTTCGGCATCGGCCTGACCACGCTGCTGCTGAACCGGAATCTGATCCGGAAGATCATCGGTTTTTCCTTCATGGATTCGGCCGTCTTCCTTTTTCTGGCTTCCGAGGGCTATATTGAGGGACGGACCGCGCCCGTTCAGAACATCCTTTCCGCCCGGCCCGCCGGGGCCTTTGTCAGCCCCATTCCGGCGGGGCTTGTGCTGACGGGAATCGTGGTTTCCGTCTCCGTCACCGCCCTGATGCTGGCCCTGACCGTCCGGCTGTACCGGCACTATCACACCCTGAATCTGGATGAAATCCTGCATCTGGCCCGAAGGGAGGAGGAATAGCGCATGCCCTGGTGGCAGAATATTCCCTTTCTTTCCCTCCTTCTCTGCCTTCTTTCGGCGGCAGTCTGCTTTGTGCTGCCCTCCCGGGCTTCCCGGATCTGGAGCCGGAGCGTCCTGGGCCTCTGCGCCGCCGGGGCCGCTCTGCTGCTTTTCTTCCTGCTGCGGGAGAATGCGGGGCCCTTTACCTACATGATGGGTCATTTCCCCGCTCCCTGGGGAAACGAAATCCGGTGCGGCGTGCTGGAAGCCCTGCTGGCCGCGCTTTTCCCGCTGATCATGCTCTGCGCCCTGGTCTCGGGCAGCCCCTGGCTTTCCGGGGCAGCCCGCGGCGTCTCCTCCGGCCGGGAGTCCGCCTGTGATGCCCTCTGCATGCTTCTGTCGGCCGCCCTGCTGGCCCAGATCTATTCCAACGACCTGTTTACCTGCTACGTCTTTGTGGAGATCATGACCCTCACCGCCTGTGCCCTGATCGTTTTCCGGGGTACGGGAAAAGCCCTGGCCGCGGCCATGCGCTATATGGTGATGAACCTGGTCGGCTCCGGGCTCTTCCTGCTGGGAGTGGCGCTGCTCTATGATCTGACAGGGCATCTGCTGATGGAGTACCTGCACACGTCGATCCGGGCCCTGGTCCTTTCCGGCCGGCATCAGCGTTCCCTGACGCTGATTCTTGCCCTGATCACCTCCGGCCTGGGCATCAAAAGCGCGCTGTTTCCCTTCCATTCCTGGGTGCCGGACGCGTATTCCTCCGGTGTTCCCTCCTCCAATGCCATCGTTTCCTCCCTGGTTTCCAAGGGGTATATCCTGCTGCTGATGAAGATCTATGCCCGGGTTTTCGGATGGGATGCGGTGCTGGCCTCCCGGGTGGATCTGGTCCTGCTGCTTTTTGCCATGGCCGGGATGATTTTCGGCTCCCTGGCGGCAATCCGGACCCGGGATTTTCTCCGGATGACCGCCTGGTCCTCCGTCGCTCAGATCGGCTATATCTATCTGGGCATCGGGCTGGGCGCCGGCGCCGGATATCAGGCTGCCCTGTTTCATCTGATTGTTCACGCCTTTTCCAAGGCGCTTCTCTTTCTTGCCGGCGGTCATCTGCAGGCGGCTGCGGGAGGCGCCGGAGATCTGGAAAGCCTTTCCGGGGCTGCCCGCAGGAAGCCGTGGGCCGGCGGCTGCTGGACGCTGGCCGCCTGCGCCCTGACGGGACTTCCCTTCACCGGCGGCCTGGTTTCCAAACTGCTGCTGGGGCAGGAAGCCCTGCGCCATTCCCTGCCTGTGGCTGCGGCCGTGCTCGCGGTGCTGGCCCTCAGCACGCTCCTGAATGTGCTTTATTTCCTGCGGACCGCGATGATCCTCTGGAGCCCGGAGAAGTCTCCGGCCCCGGCCGCGGCGCCCCCGATGGGCTCCCCGCCCGTTACCCCGGCTCCCCGTTTTCCGCTCTCTGCCCCGGCCCTGGGTCTTCTGGCGCTGGGGATTCTGCTGACCTTCCTGCTGGCGTCTCCCCTGCTGGAGGCGCTGGAAACAGGTCTGATTCAGTTCTGACGGAGGTATGTTGATATGGAAGGTTCCCTGTTTCTGCTGGTTCCGGTGCTGCTGCCCATCCTGGCGGGGCTGGGAAGCGGGCTGATCCCCGCTTTCCGGGAGAAGAAGCCTCTGCGGATCTGGACCGGGTTCTTTCTGGCGCTGTCCTCCGCCGCCATGATCTGCGCGGCCTGGGCAACGCCCGGGGATTCCCTGGTGCTCTGGCATCTGACCGCTTCCATTCCCATCCTGCTGTCCCTGGATTCCCTCAGCCGCTTCTTCCTGACGCTGGTGGCGGTCATGTGGCTTCTGGCCGGCTTCTATTCCTTCGAGTATATGGACCACGAAGAGGAGGAGCACCGCTTTCAGGCCTTCTATCTGGTGACCCAGGGGGTCCTGTCCGGCCTGGCCATGGCCGGCAGCCTGGTGACCTTCTATCTGTTCTATGAAGCCATGACCCTGATGACCCTTCCGCTGGTGCTCCATACCCGTACAAAGGAGTCCGTGGCCGCCGCGGTCAAGTACCTGGTGTATTCCGTCTTCGGCGCCAGCGCTGCCCTGCTGGGCATCTTCTACCTCAGCCATGCCTGCACGACGCTGTCCTTCGTCCCCGGCGGAGCGCTGACTCCGGAGGCGCAGGCGGGCGGAAAGGATGCCCTGCTCTGGATTTCCTTCCTGATGATTCTCGGCTTCGGCACCAAGGCGGGCATGTTCCCCCTGCACGGCTGGCTTCCCACGGCGCATCCCGTCGCTCCGGCCCCCGCCTCGGCGGTGCTTTCCGGCATCATTACCAAGATGGGGGTCCTGGGCATTATCCGGGTGGTGTTCTACAGCGTCGGCGCCGCCTCTCTGCGGGGCACCTGGGTCCAGACCGCCTGGATGATTCTGTCCCTGATCACCGTCTTCATGGGCTCCATGCTGGCCCTGAAGGAGGATCTTTTCAAAAAGCGCCTGGCCTACTCCTCCGTATCCCAGGTCAGCTATGTCCTCTTCGCGCTTTCCACCCTGACTGCCGTGGGATTTCAGGGCGCGCTGCTCCAGGTGCTGTTCCATTCCGCCGTCAAGATTACCCTTTTCATGACGGCAGGCGCGGTCATCTGCAAGACGGGGCTCACGCAGGTTTCCGGCCTTCGGGGGCTGGGACGCCGGATGCCGCTGGTGCTGGTGCTCTTCACCGTGGTTTCCCTGGGGCTCATCGGCATTCCGCCCACCGGCGGATTTATCAGCAAATGGATGATTGCCTCCGGCGCCATGGAGCTGCCCTCCGCCTTTGCCTATATCGGTCCGGCGGTCCTGCTGCTTTCCGCCATTCTCACCGCGGCCTACCTGCTGACCATTTCCATCCGGGGTTTCTTCCCGGGGCGGGACGCGGATCTTTCTGCCTGCACCCCCGTCCGGGTCGGTCCGCTGATGTGGGCGCCCATGCTCCTGCTGACGCTGCTGGTGCTCGTGGGCGGCATGTTTCCCGGAGAGCTGATCACCTGGTTCAGCTCCCTGTCCGCCGCCATTCTGCCATAAAGGGGGATCTGCTGCCATGCTGATGCTTCTGCCGGCGCTGGTCTGCTTTCTTGCCGGGCTGATTCTTCCGCGGATCGCCGTCCGCCGGGCCCGGAACCTGCTTTCCTGCTGCGCCGCGCTGATCTCCTGCGGTCTCCTGGGCTGGATCGCGCTGCGGGGGCCCCGGCCGGAATGGACCCTGCTGCGGGTCACCTCCGCCTTTTCCCTTTCCTTCCGCGTTGATGAGGTCAACCGGATCTTTCTGCTGCTGATCGCCTTTCTCTGGCCTCCGGCCGTTCTCTATTCCCTGGAGTATATGGAGCACGAGGAGCGGGAGCCCCGTTTCTTTGCATTCTATACCCTCTCCTGCGGCGTCACCCAGCTGCTGGTTCTCTCCGCAAATCTCTTTACGCTTTACTGCTTCTACGAAGTCCTGACCCTGGTCACCCTTCCCCTGGTCACCCATAAGGAGGATCCGGATTCCCTGCGGGCGGGGCTCACCTATCTGAAGTACACCATCGGAGGCTCCGCCCTGGGTCTGATCGGTGTGATCGCGCTCTCCCATTTCGGTGCTTCCGGCAGCTTTGTGCCCGGCGGTCTCCTGTCCGGGGAGATGCGGGAGGCGGATCTGCTCAGGGGCGTCTGGGCGGTTTCCTTTCTCGGTTTCGGCGCCAAAGCCGCCCTCTTCCCCCTCTCGCCCTGGCTGCCCCGGGCTTCGGTGGCTCCCACGCCGGTCACGGCGATGCTTCACGCCGTCGCCGTGGTCAACGCCGGCGTGTTTGCCTGCCTGCGGCTGACCGCCGACTGTTTCGGCTTCTCCCTGCTGGCCGGTTCCCGGGCCCAGGCTTTCATTTCGCTGCTCTCCGCCTTCACGATTCTGTTCGGCGCCGTGCTGGCGGTGCGGGAGCATCATCTGAAGCGCCGCCTGGCCTGGAGTACGGTCTATCATCTTTCCTATATGCTCTTCGCCCTGTCCCTGATGACCCCGGCCGGGCTGGAGGCCGCCCTCACGCACCTGGTCTTTCACGGGCTGATGAAAATCACCCTGTTCTTCTGCGCCGGCGCGTTTCTGGTGCGCGGGGAGGCGGAGTACCTTTCGGATCTGCGGGGGCTGGGACGCCGGATGCCCTGGACCGTCGGCGTCTATACCCTGGCAGGGCTGGCCCTGACCGGAATTCCTCCGCTGATCGGTTTTCTCTCCAAGTGGGCAATCCTTTCCGCCGCGGTTTCCTCCGGCACCTGGATCGCCTGGACCGGTGCCGCGGCCGTGATTCTTTCCTCCGTACTGGCCAGCGTCTACCTGCTGGAGCCGGCGGTCCGGATGCTCTTTCTGACCCCGGGGGAAAAGCCGGCCTCGGACCCGTCCCTCCGGATGCTTCTTCCGCTGGGAATCCTGGCAGTCTGCCTGGTTCTTTTCGGGATCTGGCCGGATCCCCTCCGGTCGCTCCTGCAGGCGGCTTCCGCCCTCTACTGACGCTCTGAAAGGAGGTTTCCCTTCATGCAACTGCGCTTTCCGCTGTGCGGGTTTCCCCTTTCCTTTTCGCTGGAGGGCTTCCATGCCGTCTACGCGCTGATCGGCGTCTTCATGTGGGCTGTTTCCCTGCTTTTCACGCCCCGCTATTTCCGGGGCCACAGTCACCGGGGACGGTATTATTTCTTCACGCTGCTGACCCTGCCGGCCACGGTGGGTGTATTCCTGTCCGCGGACCTGTATACCGCCTTCATCTTCTTTGAGATCATGTCCTTCGCCTCCTATCCGTGGGTCGCGCAGGAAGAGACCCCGGAAGCCCTCCGGGCGGCCGGAACCTACCTGGCCGTGGCGGTATTCGGCGGCATGGTCACCCTCATGGGGCTTTTCTGGCTGCATCATCTGGCGGGCACCCTCGATTTCGAAGGTCTCCGGAGCTGGGCGGAATCCCTGCCGGACCGCTCCGCCCTGTACTGGCCTGTTTCCCTGGCCTTCGTGGGCTTTGCCGCCAAGGCAGGGGTATTTCCCCTCCATGTCTGGCTGCCCAGAGCCCATCCCGTGGCGCCGGCTCCCGCCTCCGCCCTGCTCTCCGGTATCCTGACCAAGACCGGTGTTTTCGGCATGGCGGTGCTCTCCCTTCGTCTTTTTCAGGGGGATCCCGTCTGGGGAAACGTGCTGGTTGTCCTGGCCGGCATCACCATGGTGCTGGGCGCGGTGAAGGCAGTCTTCTCCACGGATCTGAAGCATACCCTCGCCTGTTCCTCCATGTCCCAGATCGGCTTCATTCTCACCGGGCTGGCCTTTTCGGTGCTGCTGGGAGAGGAAAACGCCCTGGCGGCCCGGGGCGCCTTCCTGCACATGGTGAACCACAGCCTGATCAAGCTGGATCTTTTTCTCTGCGCGGGCGCGGTGTATATGAACACCCATTCCCTGGACCTGAGCCGGATCCGGGGCTTCGGCCGGAAAAAGCCCCTGCTGCATTTTTGCTTTCTCCTGGGATATCTGGGCATCATCGGCATGCCTCTTCTCAATGGCTACCTGTCCAAGTCCCTGATTCACGAAGCCATTCTGGAGTATGCCTCGGAGGCCCCCTCCGGCGCCCTGTGGTATTCCCTGTACGAGAAGCTCTTTCTCTTCTCCGGCGGTCTGACCGCGGCCTACATGACGAAGCTGTATCTGTGCCTGTTCTGGTTCAAAAACCGGGATCCTGCCCTGCAGGCCCGGTGGAACGGCATGGTTTCCTGTCTTTCCCCGGCTTCCGCCGCGGCGCTGGTTCTCGCCGCCGTCCCCCTTCCCCTGCTCGGCATGCTTCCGGACAGGACCGCCGGCCCCCTGGCGGGGCTGGCCATGCCCTTTTTCCGGGGATCCGCCCTTTCCGGGCCGGTCGCCTGGTTCTCCCCGGAAAACCTGCAGGGAGCGCTGATCTCCCTGATCCTTGGAGCGCTGGTCTGCTGGGTCATCCATCGCTTTCTGGTCCGGGACGGGGTCTATCTGAACCGCTGGCCGGGCTGGCTGGATCTGGAGGACAGCCTGTACCGCCCCCTGGTCACCCGCTGGCTTCCCGCCGCCGGCCTGTTCCTGGCCCGGGGCTTTGACCGTTTTCTGGAGAATCCCCTGTT
>CAMNKK010000021.1 GCA_946542235.1 uncultured Clostridia bacterium
CTGCTGCTGGCCGTTTGCCGGGCGGCCGTAGGGGCCCTGCTGTCCGTTCGCCGGACGGCCGTAGTTCCCCTGCCGCTGAGCCCCGGCGGGCTGCTGCTGAGGCGGACGGATGACGTTGGGCGCCAGGCCTACGGGCCGCGCAGGCTGTTTCGGAGCGTCTCCCGGACGGCTCATAATCTGTCCGATCGCGGGCTTTCTCGCTTCCTGCTTCGGCGCTTCGGCAGGCTTGGCCGGCTTTTCGGCCTTCGGCTCCTCCGGCTTGCTCTCCTGGACAGGCGCAGGCTTCTCCGCCGCCTTTTCCTCCGTCTTCTCCGGAGCAGAGGCGGGGGAATCCTTCTTTTCCGTCTTGGCGGACTCCTCCGTTTTCTCCGCGGGCTTTTTCTCCGCGGCCGGCTTCTTTTCCGCCGGTTCAGGCTTCGGCTCCGCCTTGACGGGCTCCGTCTGTTCCGCGGCAGGCTGCGGCTGGACTTCAGGCTGCTGCTCTGTGCGGGCAGCCTTCTCCCGCTCCTCCCGGAGCGCCGCTTCCATCTGGGCTTTCTCTTCGTCGTCCAGCATGGTGAACGCCCTGGAATGGGTAGACTGAACCCGGATCTGCTCCTCGCGCTTGCGCTGGGCCGCGGCTTCCTCCCTGCGGCGGGCAATCGCCGCGTCCATCCGCTTCAGCTCCTCGAACATGCTGTCCGCGTCCTTCCGGGCGCGGGTCGCCTTCGCGAGAATCTCCGCAGACTGCTCTACCAGTTCCCTGGCGGTGTTCATCAAGTTTCCGTTCGCCATTCGCCTACTGTACCCCCTGCCGGTTTCCGGCAATGAAATCAAATTGAAAACAAACTCCTGATCTGATCCGCAAAACCCCCGGGCTTCACGGCCATGGCCATTCCGGGCCGGCCTGTCGCTTCTTCCAGCAGTCCGGCGGGAATCATGAAAACGGGTATGTGCTCCCGCTCACAGGCCTTCTCATATCTTTCCGCGGACAGGGGGGATATCTCCCCGTCCATCAGAAGGATCGCCGCCTTGCCGCCGCGGACAGCGCCCAGGCATCCATCCTCTCCGAAAACGCCCTGCCCGGCCCGCACGCACAGGCCCATCAGCCCTCTGAGGCGTTTTTCATCCATGGTCCGCCTCCCGCAGGGCTTCCAGCTCCCGCCGCAGCCCCTCGCTGACCTCCTCGGTCATCTCCGCCTGCAGCTGGCGCTCCAGCTGATGCTGCTTCACCGCCCGGGCCAGGCACTCTCCTTCCCGGCAGACATAGGCCCCGCGCCCCGGCTTTTTTCCCGTCGAATCCAGGCTCAGCACGCCCTCCGGCGACCGCACCACCCGGATCAGGCTTCTCTTTTCCTTCATTTCCCGGCAGCCTACGCACATCCGCATCGGAGTCTTTCTCGTCTTCATGCTTCCAGGCACCTCTCCTGTCTCCGGCCGGCTCCGGCAGCTTCTCTTCCGGGGCATCCGCCCGTCTTACATGGTATCGTCGTCGCCGGCCATGCTGTCGTCGAAGTCCATGGTAAAGCTGTCATAAATCGGCGTTTCCACCTGCACGTAGTCCACCAGCTGGCCGTTCTCGTCGACCATGTCGTTCAGCTCGGCCATCTGGCTCTGGCTCTTGATGTCGATCTTCCATCCCGTCAGCCTGGCGGCCAGCCGGGCGTTCTGCCCTTCCTTGCCGATGGCCAGGCTCAGCTGGTTGTCCGGCACGATCACCCGGAAGGCCTTCTCGTCCCGGGCCTGGTAAACGCTCAGCACGTGAGCGGGGTTCAGCGCATTGGCCACGAACTCGGCGGGATTGCTGCTCCACTTGATGATATCGATCTTCTCACCCTTCAGCTCGGCAACCACGCGCTCCACGCGGCCGCCCCGCTGTCCTACGCAGGCGCCCACGGGGTCGATCATCATGTCCGTGCTGTGGACGGCAATCTTCGTCCGGCTGCCCGCCTCCCGGGCAATGCTCTTGATGGTCACGATGCCGCCGGCAATCTCCGGCACTTCCATTTCAAACAGCCGCTTGACCAGATTCTGGTGCGTCCGGCTGACATAGACCTGGGGCGCGTAATTGGATGTATTCACCGTCCGCTGCACCGCCAGGACATAGACCTTGATGTGGTCGTCGTCATGGAGCACCTCGCCGGGAATCATCTCGCTCTGCTCCAGCACACCTTCCGTCCGGCCCAGGTCCACATAGACCACATGGGGCTCGATGCGCTTCACGATGCCGGTCAGGATCTCGTTTTCCTTGTCGGAATACTCTTCGTAGATCTTGCCGCGCTCCACCTCGCGGATACTCTGGATAATCACCTGCTTGGCTGTCTGGGCCGCCACCCGCAGGAAGCCCTTGGGGGTCACGTCAATCTCCACGATATCGCCCATCTTGTAGGTGGGGCTGATCTTCCGGGCATCCTCCAGCGTGATCTGGTTGGTGGGCATCTCCACCTCTTCCACGATGGTTTTCTTCGCAAAGACGGAAATCGCGCCGGTCTCCCGGTCGATATGTACGTTCAGCATGGTGGGAGTCGCTTCGTTGCGGGGAGAATTCTTCCGGTAGGCCGCCTTCAGGGCTTCCTCGATCATCTGGAACAGCTTCTCTTCGTCAATTTCCTTTTCCTTCGCCAGCATCCGGATTGCTTCAATCACTTCAGATTTCATTGCTCTGTCTTCTCGCTTTCTCCATTTTCTTCTTCATCGCCGCCCAGGTCCACCTCTTCGACGCCCTCCATGTCCACAATGGGCCGGATCAGCG
This sequence comes from uncultured Clostridia bacterium, assembly GCA_946542235.1. Taxonomy (GTDB): domain Bacteria; phylum Bacillota; class Clostridia; order Christensenellales; family Aristaeellaceae; genus Aristaeella. The sequence continues at coordinate 2,732 of CAMNKK010000021.1, forward strand.
CCGCGGCCTTCCGCGGGATGTTTCTTTCCTCTCCGCCGGTCTCCAGCGTCAGGCTTTCCCGGTCAAATCCGCTCAGAATCCCGGTCAGCTCCTTGACGCCGTCCGCCGCCCGGAACAGCTTCACTTCCACCTCGGCCCCCAGGTTCCTTTCGAAATCCCGGTCCGTCTTCAGGGGGCGGTCAATCCCCGGGCTGGAAACCTCCATGAAGTCGTACTCATAGTTTTCCACCTGCGGCATGATCGCCCGGTGGAAGGCTTCGCAGTCGTCCAGGGTGATGCCTTCCGGCTTGTCGATATAGATCCGCAGATATTTTCCCGTGGGTTCCCTGTCCAGCGCCACCTCCACCAGCTCGAAGCCCATCTGGTCGGCCAGCCGCTGGCATTTCGGGGCAATGACTGCGGTCAGCTCCGCCTTCGCCATGCTTCCTCCTTTCAGACATAAAGAAAAGAGCGGAAAACACAGCCCTCCGCGGACATGTCGGAAAACAAATCCCCTCTTCCGGGGCATTTCCGGGGCCGCAGGCTGTTTCCACTCTTTACGTTAAACCCTTCTTTCAAGGCATAATGCCATTCCGTAATCCCCGCTGCCCGTCGGGCAGCGAACATGCGGAGTATAGCACAGTTTCAATCCCTTGACAAGCCTTTTTACAAGGCTTTCAAACACTTTTTCTCAGTTCACGCTGACGATTTTTTCCGTCCAGGGCAGCGTATCCGCCTCCCCGGTGCACTGAGCCCGGATCCGCCACGCCTGAAGGTCCGCTTCGCCGTGTTCCCGGGAAGTAACCGGCACGCCGCCCTTCTTCCACAGCGCCGTCATTTCCGGCTTTCGTTTGAGCCCCAGCAGCACGGCTTCCGCCGGCAGGGGCGCCCGCTCCGTATCCTTCCTGGTTACCCCCAGCAGGGCCGCGGCGCAGATCCGGCTGATTCTGGCCCGGGTATACCTCCTGGTGACAGTCTCCTCCAGCAGCTGCTTCCGGGTCCGGGCTCTGGCGGCTGCCTCCAGCAGTCTCCTCTCCAGTCCTTCGGACACATCCGGCAGCAGTTTCGCCTCCTCCGGATCCATTTCCCGGAGCCGTCGGATCAGCAGCTGATCCAGAATTTCTTCCCGGGGAATCCGCTGCTCCAGAAAAGCCCGGCGGATTATTTCCCCGGATATGGGAGGAACCGCCTCGAAGGCATGCCCGTAGTCTCCCCGGCGCAGGGCGTCCCGAATATAGGATGCGGAAGGCTCCCCGGGATCCGGCGTCTCCCCGTGGTAGCTGCCGTTCCGCGGAATAACGGCGGGCTGAATTCCGCCGCCCAGCCGCAGGATCGCCCGCAGATAGCACACGGCCAGCAGGCTGTTGGGGCGATTTATCAGCTCTGCGGCTTCCGGGTCCTCCTCCGCCAGGGCGAAGCTCATGGCCCGGGGATAACCTGCTCCCTGCTGCAGGGCAGCCCTCAGGGATTTCCGCAGGCTCTCCGTCGGGTTCTCCAGCAGCTCCGCGGCCCGCCGGGCCAGCCCGGCCTCCCGGGATCCGTCCCCGCCGAAGGTCTCCATGCCGAAGGCCAGGTGCGTGATCCCCAGGCTCTTCAGCAGCGCCACCGCGCCCAGGGCGTAATGCTCCGCGTCCCGGACCGTCCAGACCGCCGGCAGGGAGAACACGGCGTCCGCCCCGCACCGCAGCGCGCACTCCGCCCGGTCATAGGGGGAAAGCATCGCCAGTTCCCCGCGCTGCTTGAAACACCCGCTCAGGACGACATAGGTAAAATCCGGCTGAACCATTTCCCGAGCCAGCCGCAGGTGTCGTTCATGCCCCCTGTGAAAGGGATCGTATTCCGCGACGATTCCCAGAATCCTCATCCGCTTATTCCCTGCCCAGGATATGCCGGGCCACGTAGACACCGCTGGCGCTGGCATGGCTCAGGCTGTGGGTCACCCCGCTGCCGTCGCCGATCACAAACATGCCGGGCATGCTGGTTTCCAGATTGCTGTTCAGGGCTACCTCCATGTTGTAGAACTTGACCTCCACCCCATAGAGCAGGGTATCGTCGTTGGCGGTGCCCGGGGCGATCTTGTCCAGAGCGTAAATCATCTCGATGATGCCGTCCAGAATCCGCTTGGGAATCACCAGGCTCAGATCCCCCGGCGTAGCGCTCAGGGTCGGGGTTACAAAGGAACCCGCGATGCGCCCCGGCGTGCTCCGGCGTCCCCGGATCAGGTCTCCGAACCGCTGGACGATGACCCCGCCCCCCAGCATGTTGCTGAGCCGTGCGATGCTTTCGCCGTATCCGTTGGAATCCTTGAAGGGCTCGGAAAAGTGCTGGCTCACCAGCAGCGCAAAGTTCGTGTTGGCGGTATGCCTGGCGGGATCCTCATAGCTGTGGCCGTTGACGGTCACGATGCCGTTGGTATTCTCGCTGACCACCGCGCCCCGGGGGTTCATGCAGAAGGTGCGGACCAGATCCTCGAATTTCTCCGTCCGATAGACGATCTTGCTTTCATACAGCTCATCCGTCAGATGACTGAAAACCTCCGCCGGCAGCTCCACCCGGACGCCGATATCCACCCGGTTGCTGCGGGTTCTGATGCCCATCTCCCGGCAGATGCCCTCCATCCATTTGCTGCCGCTGCGGCCGACGGAAATGACCAGCTTCGGGGCCCGGAATGTCTCCTCCCCGACATCGATCTCATAGCTCCCGTTCTGATACCGGACATCGCTGACCAGGGCGTCAAAGTGGAAATCCACCCGTTCCCGCAGATGATCGTAAATCCGCTGCAGCACCACATAGTTGATATCCGTGCCCAGATGCCGGACCTCCGCGTCCAGCAGATGCAGCCCGTTTTCCAGGCATTTCCGGCGGATGGTGGTATTGGCGGTGGAATACAGCTTCGTGCCCTCCCCGCCGTACTGCAGGTTGATTTTGTCCACATAGCGCATCAGCTCCAGGGCCTTCTGTTTGCCGATGTACTCATGCAGGCTGCCGCCGAAATCATTGGTGATATTGTATTTTCCGTCAGAAAAGGCTCCGGCTCCGCCGAAGCCGCTCATGATCGAGCAGGATCTGCACTGGATGCAGGATTTGATCTTCTCCCCGTCGATGGGACACTTCCGCTTCTCCAGGGGCTTCCCCATTTCAAAAACGCCGACTCTCAGCGGCCGTTCCGCCTTTTCCGTCAGTTCGAAGGCGGTAAAAATTCCGCCCGGCCCGGCTCCGACAATCAGCACATCATATTCCTTCATAGCGCTTTTCCCTCCTCCGGCGCGCTTTTTTCCAGGATGTCCACAACCTTCGGACTCCACTCCTCCCGGCCCCTGCGGCGTTTCTCCGTCAGCTTCAGGATTCCAAGCCCGGCCGCCAGCCCGGCAGCGGCTCCCGCCGCCGTGCCCGCGTCCGTCCCGGAGGTCAGCACATTTCCCAGGATCATGCCGGCCAGCAGCAGAAGAAGCGGCAGCCCGTAGGCGATGGCGGACGCCTTCACCACCATCCGCCCGGGCATGTCCACAATGGCGATCTCCCCGATTCTGCCCTCGCCCCGGACCCAGATCGAGTGCTCCTTTTTCCCTCCTTCGCAGGCATTGCAGGCTGCGCAGGCCTCGGGCCTGCAGAAGGTAATCTGCATCATTCCGTTTTTTACCTGTGTTATTTCCCCGGGCTGTCTCATCGCATTCCGTGTCTCCCATCATCCGTAATTGTCTTCCGCAGGCCTTCTACATCTCGTCCAGAATCTCCTCCACGCTGACCGTGAAGGTGATCAGCCTGTCGCTGTCTTCCGCAAAGCCCGGCTGAAGATAGAAGGTCGGGTCTCCCTCCCCGTTCAGGTAGAAGTCCTCCTCCGGAAAGAACCCATATTCCAGCAGTTCCTCCTCCAGATCATCACGCAGCGTCAGGTCCTTCCCGTTCCGCTCCTGCAGGTTCTCCCAGATCAGGCTGCGGACCAGGGCGTCCGCCCGGGCTGTCTGTCTGTCCTGGAGCCAGGTATCGCTCTCCTCGCTCTTCAGCAGCCCCAGCAGATAAGGCAGGGCCACGGAAAGGCCGGGCTTCAGGTCCTTCCGGGAAAAGGTATAGCCTGTATAGGTCTTCAGATCCCCCTGCGTCATGCGGACCAGTACGGAAAAGAAGTCCTCTCCGTTGAAGGTGACCTCATAGTCGATCTCCACCCGCACGTCCTCCGATGGATTCTGCTTCCGGTAGTAGTCCGCGTTCATGGGAATCTCGAATCCCACCGCGTCGCTGGCCTTGTACTGGAAAAAAGTGTTGATCAGCTCCGCCGAGGGATCGGTGGGATCCACCTGAGGATAGCGGTAGGCATAGACATAGCTTGCGTTTTCGTTCAGCTCCGTCCGCACCTCTTCCTGCAGATCTTCCGTCAGGGTCAGCGGCTCCGCCGCTGCGGCTCCCGCCGCCAGCAGCGCAAGCGCCAGAGCCAGGCACATCAGTTTTTTTCGCAAGGGGCTCCGCTCCTCCCTTATTTGGTGTAGGTGTATCTGGCGTTCAGCCAGGGCATGCTGTTATAGGTGGAATACGCGTCCGCGTACAGCCGGTAATAGGTTCCCACCTGCCAGGGAGTCCGGCTGTAGTTCTGCACCAGCACGGGCTGGCTCTTCCCGTCCTCGCTGGTATTGATCACCACCATCTGCGGCTTTTCAGACACGGAATACTGCACTACGCCGGTCACCACGTATACCTGCCCGTAGCTGGCCCGATAGGCGATGTTGCTCAGCAGCTCGCTGTAGCCCTCCGCGCTCAGGGGCCAGGCCTTGACCGTATATTCACTGGCCGGAGGCACGTAGTATACCGTATGCTCAACCAGGGAAGGCTTCTTCCCGGGATAGGAGGCGGTGATGGAGATCGTGTTATTGCCGATATGGTCGAAAACCGCATTGAAGGTAAATTTGCCCGTGGAGTCCAGATTCGTGATGTCCAGGTCGCTGTAGGGAGAGCTGACCTCCACATAAGCCCCCGGCAGGGTGGTGGCGCTGACCTTCATCACCTTCTGGTAGGTGGTGCCGTAGGTACCGACGGCCAGATCCAGCGGAATCTCCTGCGGGGCACGGTACAGCGTCACGGAAATGGAATTGTCCCGGCAGTACTGGCTCCGCACATTGATGGTGAATACGTTGTCCCCGATGGGCTGCACTGTGGCATTATAGCTCATTTCCCCGGTTTCGGAGGAGACTGTGTCCGAGCAGTCGACGCCGTTCACCGTGACCCGGGATCCGGGACGCACGGTGATCTGGATGGTGCTCATGGTCGTGGCCACCTCGGTCCGCAGGGAATCGGGGGAATCCAGCGTAATAGGGCTCAGGGGAATGTAAATCGTGTAGACGATCGGATCCAGAGGCGTCTGTTTCCCGGCCGCCGTCTTCAGGAAGGGGGTCAGGGTGACGTCCATGGTTTCCTCCAGGGTTCCCTCATAGTTGTCATACCAGGTATGATCCGCCACCTGAACCGTGGCAAACCCGCCGGAAACCACGTAGCTGGCGTGCAGCTCGCGGATGTAGATCTGGGTTCCGTCCTCCCCGGGGATCAGAATCGTATGGGCCGCCTGCTCGTCCAGCATGGTGGCGGTGATGGACACGGCGGAGTTGTACTGTACCGCGGGCTCCCGCTCCGAAAAATACTTCCAGGTAAAGAACCCGCCGGTTCCCAGCGCCGCCGTCAGCACCAGCACCAGCAGAATCCGGAGCAGAGCCTTCCGCCGGCGCGCCCGGGACGGCAGCTTTCCTCCCAGCCCGAAGGCATAGGAATAATGATGATCCTCCATGGGGTTCTCATAAAGGGGATCATAGCTGCGGGGCTCGATAAAGGAGCCCGTGTCATCCATGTAGCGGACCCGATGGCGGATTTCCGCCTCCTGCTCCGCCGCGATTCCCGCGGGAGAAACCCGTTTCATCCGGATCGTCGTCCCGGAGGTTTCGGAATCCTCCGGGGAAATCTCTTCAATTTTCACGCCCCTGGAATCCGGCGTATGCTCCAGCATCTTCTGCTTCCGGGCTTCGCCTTCCCGCTTCCGGATCTTCAGCTCCTGCATCTCCCGGGCCAGCACGTCCCGGGAATCGGGGGTCCGATCCTCGTTTCCGAACTCGTCCACCCGGATATAGGCCGTACTCTGTCCCTCATCCCGCAGGCTGTCCTTCCATTCCATCCGGGAAGCGGCATCGATATTCAGCGGAGCGCCGCACCGCGTACAGTGGGGCATGGACGCCCGATTCCACTGGCCGCATTCAGGGCATTTCATTCTGTCTGTTATTCCTCTTCGTCGTCAATCACCAGGAAGCTGTTCTGCAGATAGTTGGCCATCGCCTGGCGGCAGGCCTCCCAGTCCACCTCCTGCGTCGCCATGGAGGCAAAGGTCAGCGGCGTCACCGCCCCGTCCGGCGGCAGCCGCAGCTCCTCGATGGTGCAATCCCGCAGGGAGTAGGCAAACTTGGCTGCTTCCAGCATGTCCTCCAGATTGATATTGGTCATCGTGTTGTTTTCCATTACATTGTTCACCAGGGCTTCGGCGTCCTCCCAGGTGATCTCCCGGCACTTGTCCGCCAGCGTGCTCATCACGGTCCGGGCCCGCTGGGTCCGCATGAAATCCCCGCCGCCCCCGGCCTTCCGGATGCGCATGTAGAGCACGGCGCTGTGGCCGTTGAAGTGATACACACCGGGCCGATGGCCGGCGCCGGAGCGCAGATCCCGTCCGGTTTCCCCGTTGCGGACCGATCCCGGCGGAACGGCGTACCGCTGCAGATAGGCGATTTCAGAGGCGTTCAGCTCGATATCCACGCCCCCCAGATAATCCACGATATTGGCGATCTGGGTAAAGTCGAACAGCAGGTAGTCCTCCACCCGCACGTCAATATGCTCGCTGATCAGCCGGCAAAGAGCCTCGGGGCCGTAATCGTTGTAGACATAGTTGATCCGGCCGAAACCGCCGTTGGGCTTCTTGATCAGCGCATCCCGGATAAAGGATGTCAGCATGATCCGGTGTGCCCGGGTGTCCAGCGTCACCAGCACGATGCCGTCCGTGTTCCCGTACAGGTCCCGCCGGTGTCCGTTTTCATAGGTCGGGGGATCAATGTCCGCGGGGCGGACCTTTCCCTTCCAGAGGTCTGTGCACAGCAGCAGATAGTGATGCTGCCCCTCGATGATGGGGGAAATCTCTTCGTAGGGAATCGTCTCGATCGGTCTGGGCGTCCGCTCCGCCGAGGCGCAGCCTGCCAGAAGCAGCAGGCTCAGAGCGAACAGGGCGCAAAGCACTCTGCGCATGATTCAGGCACTTCCTTTCCCGCAGGGATAGATACATTTATTTATTATACCGCATTTGTGTTCTTTTGCAAATTTTCAGAAGGGAGCGCGGATGCTGAACGTTTTTCCGTCCAGCTGCGGCAGCGTTCCGCCGGTGTCCAGCTTCAGGCTCACAGCGCACAGCCGCAGCGTCCGGGTCTTCCGGTCCCGGTTCCACTGCCGGTCGCCGTACACGTCGTCCCCCAGGATGGGATGACCCAGCGCCGCCAGATGTGCCCGGATCTGGTGAGTTCTTCCGGTCAGCAGATGCACCCTCAGCCGGGAAACCGGCCCGGCCTCCAGGGTTTCGTATCCCGTGCGGATCAGCTTTCCGCCGGGCACGGGCCGGTCCGTGACCTGCACGCGCCCCGCCTTCGCATCCTTCACCAGGTATGCCCTGCATTCCGCCGCCGCCGGCTTGGGGATTCCCCGCACCAGGCATTCGTAGTATTTTTCCATTTCCCGCCGCCGGAAGACATCCTGCAGCAGCTCCAGCGCACGGCTGTTTTTGGCAAACAGGCACAGTCCGCAGGTCTGGTTATCCAGCCGGTGACAGGCAGCCGGAGGCGGGGCATCCGGATCCGTCTCCCGGACATGCCTTTCGCACAGCTCCGTCAGCGTCAGTCCGCCCTTTCCGTCCGGCTCCACGGAGATTCCTGCCGGCTTGTTGACCAGCAGAACGTCCCCGTCCTCATAAACCACCTGCAGCAGCGCGTTTTCCGGGTCGTCCTCCTGCAGATAGATCCGAAGCTCCTGTCCCGCCCGGGCCTTCTCCTCCCGCGGAACCCGCTTTCCGTCCAGCTTTACATCCCTGCGCAAAAAAGCCGCGCGGACGCTCCGTTCCGGCAGCTCTGGCAGATACCGGGCAATCAGCCGGTCCACCCTTTCCCCGTCCCCCTGGGGAGTCACGGTCCATTGTCTGAGCTTCACTGCACTCTCTCCATCTTCAGGGAAAACCATCTGGGAATCCGGTCATGCAGCGCCTGCAGGGCGGAGAGCATCTCCTTCGTCGGCAGGCAGATGATTTTTTCCCCCAGCACCTGGCGCATCTCCTCCACCGGCGCCCCCTGCTTGGCCAGCAGGATCAGGTCCTCCACCGCGTCCTCCGCGGAGGTCTCCGGCCGAATGACGTCCTGAATCAGGCTCAGCATCCTGTCGTACAGGGGATCCTCCAGATCCATCAGGCTGCTGTACAGATCCTCCATGGATTCCCGGCTCAGGCCCGGGTTCAGCCCGATCCCGGATCCCGGCAGGCTCCGGGGCTCCGCCAGGCCAGCATGCACCAGCATCAGCTGCCCTTCCGGGCTGATCACGGTTTCAAAGGAGGCCTTCAGCATCCGGGAGTACAGATCCGGCCGGTCCGCCGCCATGGATCCCTGCAGCCGGAAAGCCATGTCCTTGATCACGATTTCGGCGGGCATCATGCCCACCAGATAGAGGGTGTTGTCCACGGTTTCGGTGATATCCGACGCGATTTCCCGCACGGATTTCAGCTCCTCGCTGGCCAGCATCATCAGCGCCGCGGCGCAGAGCTGGCGGGGCATGGCAATCCAGTGGCCGCGCTCCGGCCGGGCCCGGCACCACATTCTCCGGATCAGGGATCGGGCCGGGATCAGGTCATTCCCGTCGAAGATCGGCATTTCCCCGCCGAACAGGGCTGCCTTCACCACCAGTTCGTATTCCTCCGGGCTCAGCAGCCCCATCTCCGCCGGAAACTGGCTCAGCACCTTCACCCGCATTTCCTCTATGGTGTGCAGATGCGCTTCCTTTTCCTCCCCGGCGTACCAGGACTGCTCAAAGAGCCTTTCCGCGTCCATGTCCGTGGTTTCCTGGTCAAAAAGGCCGCACCCGCCCAGGCCTGCGAGCTCCTTCTCGCAGGCCTCCAGGCGGGCAGCCTTCAGAACGGTCAGCGTCCGGTCCGCCCAGCGGACCGGACGCGAATTGATTTCTGATCTCATTCGAATATCCGTTTATTGTCTGCGTATTTCCCTGTGCCTGTTTTTCTGCTCCGTTCCGGCCCGGGGCCGGTCCCGGTCACAGCTTCACGATCCAGCCGTTTTCATCCGGCAGCCGGCCGTACTGGATTCCCGTCAGGGTGTCGTACAGCTTCTGGCTGATCCGGCCGATCCCGCCGTCGCCCACGGTCACCTTTTCGTCCCGCAGGGCCAGGGTGCCCACGGGGCTGATGACCGCCGCGGTGCCGGTGCCGAATGCTTCGGTCAGCTTGCCGCTCCTGGCGTCAGCGAAGATTTCCTCCACGTTCAGGCGGCCTTCCTCCGCTTCAAATCCCAGCTGCCGTGCCAGCTTCAGCACGCTGTCCCGCGTAATGCCGGGCAGGATGGAGCCGTTCAGCTTCGGGGTCACGATTTTGTTTCCGTAGGCGAACATCATGTTCATGGAGCCGACTTCCTCCACGTACTTCTGCTCCACGCCGTCCAGCCACAGCACCTGGCTGTAACCCTTCTTCTCGGCGATGTCGCCCGCCAGAATGGACGCGGCATAGTTGCCCGCGCACTTGGTGAAGCCGACGCCGCCGCGAACCGCGCGGACGTATTCATCCTCCACATAGATGCTGACGGGTTTCAGCCCTTCCTTATAGTAGGCGCCCACGGGGCTGAGGATGATATAGAAGAGATAGCTCTTGCTGGCGTGCACTCCCAGACCCACGTCCATGGAGATCATGGTCGGCCGGATGTACAGGCTGGTCCCGTCCCGGTGCGGCACCCAGTCCGCGTCCGTCTTCACCAGCGTCTTCAGGCCCTCCAGGGCGGTCTCCTCGTCCAGGGCAGGCATGCCCATGCGCCGGGCGCTCCGGCTCATCCGGGCCAGATTGTCCGCCGGCCGGAACAGCTGCAGTCCGCCGTCTTCCCTGCGATAGCACTTGGTGCCCTCGAAAATCGCCTGGCCGTAGTGCAGCACCATGGCGGCGGGATCCATCTCAAAGGCGCCGTAGGGCACGACACGGGGATTGATCCAGCCCTTTCCCTCTTCATAGTCCATCAGGAACATATGATCCGTAAAAATCCGGCCGAACCCGAGCGCGCTCTCGTCCTGGGGCTTTGCCTTCGGGTTGGGGTTTCTTGTAACGGTGATGTTCTGCATGAGAATCCCTTCCTTTCCGGTTCATAAGATCCTGCCCATTATATCCCTTTTGTTTTCCGTTTTCAATCTCCCGGCTGTATTTCCCCTGTCCCCTTGACGCTGTTTTGGAAAAGTTGTATCATTATTATTGGATGGAAATGCTTCTTTTGGTTGCTTTTTCTGCCTGATAATCTTGAAATGGAGGGTTTTTTCCATGGATCGTCTGAATGCCTCCCTCGCGCCGGCTCCGGTACGCCCGGTTAAGGTACTGCAGTTTGGTGAGGGGAATTTTCTCCGCGCCTTTGTGGACTATTTTATTGATATTGCCAATGAAAAGACGGATTTCAACGGCTCCGTCGTGCTGGTCAAACCGATTGCCTTCGGCAGTCTGGACCGCTTTCATCAGCAGGACTGCCGTTATACCGTTATCCTCCGGGGCCTGGAGAACGGGAAAAAGGTGGAAAAGACCCGCCTGATCACCTCCGTTTCCGACGCGGTGGACGCGGTGGGCGAATATGAAAAATATGCCGCCTATGCCTTTGAACCGACCCTTCGGTTTATCGTATCCAATACCACCGAAGCCGGCATCGTCCTGGACCGGGAGGATCAGTTTGACGCCTGCCCGCCCCGCTCCTATCCCGGAAAGCTGACCAAGTTCCTCTTCGAGCGCGCGAAGCATTTTGATTTCGCGGAGGACAAGGGTCTGGTCATGCTGCCCGTCGAGCTGATTGACGATAACGGCATCATGCTGAAGAAGTGCGTCGTCGAGCTGGCGAAGATCTGGAACCTGGGCGACCGGTTCCTTTCCTGGCTGGAAACCGCCTGCGTCTTCACCTCCACCCTCGTGGACCGGATCGTGACCGGCTATCCCCGGGACGACGCGGAGCAGCTCTGGAAGACCCTGGGCTATGAGGATCAGCTGCTGGATACGGCCGAGCCCTTCGGCCTGTGGGTCATCGAGAGCCCGAAGGATCTTTCCGGCGAGCTTCCCCTGCCCGCCTGCGGTCTGCCGGTTATCTTCACGGACAACCAGAAGCCCTACAAGCAGCGCAAGGTCCGGATCCTGAACGGCGCGCATACCTCCTTTGTGCCCGCCGCCTTCCAGATGGGCTACGATATCGTGCTGGATGCCATGAACGATCCGCTGATCGCCTCCTTTATGCACAATACCCTGCATGAGGAAGTGATCCCCACCCTGACGCTGCCGAAGGAGGATCTGCTTTCCTTCGCCGACGCAGTAACCCAGCGTTTCCGCAATCCCTTCATCAAGCACGCGCTGCTCTCCATCTGCCTGAACTCCGTATCAAAGTGGCGGGCCCGCTGCATGCCCTCCCTCCTCATCTATCAGCAGCAGACCGGAAAGCTCCCCGACCGGCTTACCTTCTCCCTGGCCGCGCTGATCAGCCTCTACCGCGGCGGCACCCTGAAGGACGGCAAGCTGGAATGCCTGCGGGACGGCCAGCCCTATACCCTGCAGGATGACGCGGCGGTGCTCTCCTTCTTCGATGAAAACAGGGAGACCCCCGCGGCGGATCTGGCCCGGGCCTTCATCCAGCGGGAGGATTTCTTCGGCCCCGAGCTGAAGGCCGTTCCCGGCATCGTGGAGGCGGTGTCCTGCTGGCTGCAGGAGATTGAGCAGAGCGGCGTCCGCGCTGTGATGCAAAAGCATTTTGGAGCCTGACGGCTCCCGTCCGGATTCCCGTATAATCCCGGCCGGCAGGGCGTGCCCCGCCGGCCGGCTTTGAAAAGAAATGTCACGGAGGAAAACAGCATGCCTTCCATCCTGAGAATCAACCCGGCGGACAATGTCGCCGTCGCCCTGGAGCCCCTTTCCGCCGGCGCGGCGCTGGAGCTGCCCGGCCTTTCGGTCACCGCGGCGGAGGATATCCCCGCCGGGCACAAGATCGCCCTGAGGGACATCGCTGAAGGAGAAAACATCATCAAATACGGCTTCCCCATCGGCCATGCCGTCCAGCCCATCGCCCGGGGCTCCCATGTGCATATCCACAATCTGAAGACCAATCTGTCCGAAACCCTTTCCTATACCTGGCAGCCTGCGCCTCCGGCCAGGCTTCCGGAGGTTCGGGAGCGGACCTTCCTGGGCTATCCCCGGAAGAACGGCCGGGTGGGCATCCGCAATGAACTGTGGATCCTGCCCACGGTGGGCTGCGTCAATGACATTGCCAGGGCTCTGGAGCGGGACTGCCAGTCCCTGGTGGGGCCCGGCATTGACCATGTCTATGCCTTCCCGCATCCCTACGGCTGTTCCCAGATGGGGGACGACCAGGAGAATACCCGTCAGATCCTGGCGGATCTCTGCGTTCATCCCAACGTGGGCGGCGTGCTGCTGCTGGGGCTGGGATGCGAAAACAGCTCCATCGCCGAAATCCGGAAGCATTTTCCCGAGGACGCGGATCTGAGCCGCATGCGCTTCCTGATCTGCCAGGAGGCGGAGGACGAGCAGGCGGAAGCGATGAAGCTGATCCGGGAGCTGGCGGAGCAGATGCGGGGTGAAAAGCGGGTTCCCTGCCCCGCCTCCAGGCTGGTCATCGGCCTGAAGTGCGGCGGCAGCGACGGTTTCTCCGGCATCACCGCCAACCCGGTGGTAGGCGGTCTCAGCGACCGGATGGCGGCTCTTGGCGGCTCCACGATCCTGACGGAAGTGCCCGAGATGTTCGGCGCGGAAACAATTCTGATGGCCCGCTGCCCCACGGAGGAGCTGTTTGAGAAGACGGTCAGCCTGATCAATAACTTCAAGAAGTACTATCAGGACAATCACCAGACGATCTATGAGAATCCCTCTCCCGGAAACAAGGCCGGCGGCATCTCCACCCTGGAAGACAAGGCGCTGGGCTGCACCCAGAAGAGCGGCTTCTCCCCGGTGCGGGGCGTGCTGGCCTACGGCGAGCAGGTCCGGAATCCCGGGCTGAACCTGCTTTCCGCCCCCGGAAACGATCTGGTGGCCGCTACTGCCCTGTCCGCCTCCGGCGCGAACATGGTCCTTTTCACCACCGGCCGGGGCACCCCGTTTGCGGCGCCGGTGCCCACGATGAAGATCGCCACCAATCCCACCCTGGCGGCGCACAAGGCCAACTGGGTGGACTTCTCTGCCGGGGAGCTCCTTCGGGGCAAAACCCTGGACGAGCTGGCGGACGCCCTGCTGGACCTGGTCCTTGAGGTGGCCTCCGGCAAAGAGGTGGTCAGCGAGGCCCGCGGCTTCCATGACCTGGCCATCTTCAAGACCGGCGTCACCCTGTAATTGCTTTTCCATGTCCCCGGCGCCGGCGCCGGGGATTTTTGCGTCCGTCAGGACCGCCGTGCGCTGCCTGCCGGATGACGGCCGCTCTCCTTTGTAACACTTTGGGGAAAAAGATTGATCGTCCCGGAAAATCAGGTATAATGGAACCAAACCCGGAGCGGGTTTCAGAAAAAATGCATTTGAGGTGAAGCTGCATGAAAAAGGGAATCATCCGCGCGCTGGCGTTTCTGGCGGTCTTCTGCCTGGCGGCGGGCGCCGCGCCTGCCCCCGCGAACGCTCAGGTCGGCACCGACAATCCGCTTTTCCGGCTGTATGAGGCCGGAAAGGCCCTGCTGACGGAGGAGGAAAACTTTACAGCCTCCGGTCAGGCGGATTTCTATCTGGACGAAGAGCTCTTCAAGCACGCCGTCGGCCTCTATGCCCAGGAGGGCACCAGCTGCTATCAGCAGATCGATCTGGAATCGCCCCGGCTGGACGGCACCATCCGGAAAAACGGATACGCTGTGGTGGATCTGAACGGCGAAGGCTATGCCGTCGAGACCTATCTGGGCAAAGATCATTACAAGGATATCCTGAACATGACAAAGAGCACCGCGCTGCGCTCCTCCGTCTCCTCCATCGCGCTGATGGATCTGGGGCAGGACGCGGCGGCCCTGCTGGACCGGGAGATGGCGGACAGCGTCACCGCCGCTGCGGAGGGCGAAAACCTGCGGGTTTCCCTGGAATGGGACATGGGGGATCTTCCTCCCCTGGTAAATCCCCTGCTGAATCTGTTCTTCCAGGAGGCAGCCGGGCGGTATTTCTCCGTGCTGTATCATGACATGTCCGTGGACGGATACGCTTCCATTGAGGATTACTACACCGTGACGGAGGGCATCCTGTACGGTACGCGGAGCCTGGCCTTTGAAAGCCTCAGCCTGTCCGCCCTGCTGAATGACGAGGGCCGTCTTCTGAGCCTCTCCGGCTCCGCCGCCGTCCAGCTGCTGGGCCGGAACATGGAGGTGCGCCAGCTGACCGTCTCCTTTGACCTGAAGGCGGAAAACTATGGTACAACCGTACTGACGGACGTCATCCCGGAGGAAAAGAAGCGGGAAAACCTGACAGACGCCATCGGCTTTCCCGGCGGCGAAAACGAGTATTCCGGCGTAGGAAGCTGGGAAAATTACGGCCTGCCGGACATTCCCGCGCCCATCAGCGAGCTGGAGCATGAAGCAATTTCCTCTCCCGAGGAGGCCGTGGCCTACGCGCAGAAAATAGCGGACATGGATTCCCTGTCCATCGACTGGCCGGATCAGCTTTCCTGGACCGCCGTCCTGCAGGAGGACCGCTATGAGGTTACCGGCACGCGCAAGGACGCACCGGACCGGCCGGCGGTTTCCCTGCTCTTCGATATTCACGGCCAGGTGCTGCGTATCGAAAACCATGAAACCGCCCTGGATCAGTCCGAGGCATTTTACAGCGAGGAGCTGGATACCGACCTCTATCTCGCCTGGAGGGAGGAACTGAGCTTTATGGTCTGGTCCTTTGAGGAGCATCTGAATCCCGGCGCGACCATGCTTACGGAAAGCGAGCTGCGGGAGCAGATGGCCTACGGCCACGCCTATACGGGCTATGATTCAACCAGGGTAGCCGGCGGGGAGCGTTTCGAGGTCTTTTACGGCACCCTGCACCGGGAGCCCACCCACAAGGTCAAATACATCATCCAGACCGCGCCCGAAGTCCGGATCGTTCTCCGGGACGGCACGGTGGATCCTATGGAGGGCGGGAACGGCTGATCCTCTTTTCGCAGGGGCAGCCGCTCAGGAGCCGGGAAAGCCCCGGTTCCGGAAAAGAGCCGCGGCGCATCCGCGGAGCCGCGCAGACGCACACGGGGCGCAGCCATTCAGGCTGCGCCCCTTTTCTGTTCATGCATTTCCGTTACGGATCATACCGCAGGTCGATGTTCACCACCAGGCCGTTGGCGTTGGTTCTGTATTCCAGCTGCCACCAGTGGCTTGAATCCGGTGTGTAGCAGCGGTAGCGGATCAGCTTTCCGCCGTCCTCCTGCACCCAGATCTTGCCGGTTCCGTCCTTGCTGGCGTACAGGCCCCGGTTTCCGCTGGGGCTTTCCACCTGCCCCATGTCGCGGAATTTGCTTACTACAAAGCTTTCTGAATCCCCGATCCGGGTTCCGCGCGGCGCGGCGATGGGTCCGTTTCCCGACAGGTTGATTTCCGCCACCACCCAGCCGGCTTTTGTTTTGCTCATGACGGCATAGCCCCAGGCGTAGTCATACCTCCGGCACTCCGTGTCCAGGTTTTCCAGCGTGGTTTCCCCCACCAGGGTTCCTTCCCCGAACAGCCGCTGGAATTCCACCATGGATGTCACGTACAGCGTGAAATCCTTGAATCCGTCCTCCTCGGAGTTATATCCCCGCAGAGGCTCCGGGATTTCGATCTTGTACAGGATCTCCAGCATGTTGGAAACCTTGTTGTACTTGTTGACCGCCACCGCCTTCAGCGTCACCCTTCCTCCGGGCAGCCAGAATGGCTCGCCGGTATAGACGGGACTGTCCGCATCCGGGGAGGAACCGTCCACCGTGTAGTAGATCACGATGTCATCGTCGTTCTCATTGTCCAGCCCGGGCTTCAGGCGCACCCGCTGCCGGGTCTTGTAGGTGTTCGGCGCCAGGGAGGAGCGGGGCGTCTGGGGAGACGGCATGATGATGCGGTAGGTGCCCCGCAGTTCATCGGACACCAGCTCATCGTTCACCGCCACCGCCCGCAGGGTATGGATGCCTTCGTCCAGGAACACCCGTTCCGTAAACTTCGTGCCCCCGGCCGGCAGCTCTGCGTTTTCATCGAAGGTATAGTATACATCGTATCCCTGATAGGAGGTAATGGCGATGTACTTCTTGGTCTCGTAGTATCCCGCGGTCAGATCCACCTCCGGCGGAGCCGGGACGAAGTCGTTCCGCTGGGTGAAAAAGGAGCTGTCCCCCGTCTTTTCATAGGCCAGCTTCATCAGCTCGCTGGCCTTTGCTTTGTCTCCCTTCTCGTTGCTGGCCAGCAGAATCCGGATATGGTTCACATAGGCCTCGGGGCGGCTGGGCGTCTCGGTATAGATCTCCTCGTACAGCGCCGCAGCGTCCCTGGTCCGGCCGTCCGCCTCGTAGGCGGTGCCCAGCAGCAGCAGGCCGTCCACGTCTACGACCCCTTCCTCCGCGTCCTTTGCCTTTGCCTTTTCAAAGTTCAGAATCGCTTCCCCGATATTGCCCCGGTCCAGCATTTCCTCCCCCACCTTCCACAGGGCGGTGGAAGAAGCTTCCCGGCCCAGCCGGGCCATCAGGATCTGGCCGGGCTCCGTCCGCTTCAGGAAGAAATAGCCGCCGCCCAGCACCAGCACCGCCAGCACCGTCAGCAGCAGCCCCACCTTGAACCAGTTCACCATTTTTCGGGGGCCGCGGCCCGGCGCGTGCCGGGCTGCATAGGCTGCGGCCTGGGCCTGCCGGACCGCCTCGTCGGAATAAACGGGCGTGGGCCGGCGTTCAAAGGTAGCTTCCTCCTCCGTCCGATCCTCTCCCACGCCGCCCAGGTCATCCACCATGGGATCAAAATAGTCCGGCAGGGGGCCCCGGGTATCCCGAATGGGCGCCAGCGGGATGGTTGCCCGGCTGGCTCCGCTGCGGCGTTTGCGGCGGATCTCCTCCTCGGCCCGGGCCGGGCGGTTCTTCACTGCTTCCCTGGCCCGCTTTCCCTGGCGGATGGATTCCGCTCCCGAGGCGGAGGACGGCTGTTCCCGCAGAATCTCTCCGCACTGGGGACAGACGATTGCCTCCTCCGGGGCATAGTATCCGCATTGCTTACACAGCATCTCAGTTCTCCTTCAAGGCCCCTCAGGTCATGTCCATGCCCCGCAGCGCCTCATATTCCGGATCCTCCTCGAACTCCCGCTCCGGGCAGTTTCCGCCCAGCATCTCAATCGCATTCCGGATTTCGATAAAGGTCAGGTAGCTCAGGTTTTCTTCCCTGGCCGCGCTTTCCAGCTCCGGCAGCGCCCTGCTGTCCCCCAGCTTGGCCAGATATCCCGCGAACAGCGCCCGCCTCTCCGGATGCTCCCGGAACAGCCGGAGCGCCAGCTGGAAGACCTGCTCGTTTCCGGGATAGTCCGCCAGCACCTCCAGCAGCGCCTCCTGTCCTGCCGGGCAGGCCTGATCCAGCACCTGCAGAATCGGCTGGACCACGGCCTGACCCATGTCCCGCAGGCTTTCCAGCGCGCTGTCCTTCATTTCGTCCTCGGCGCCGCGGTCCAGCTGCCAGTTGATATACAGCATCTTCGGCAGATTGCTCTCCATTTCCCGCAGCAGGCCGATCGCCAGCATCTTCGCGTCCTGCGAGCCCTCCGGATCCTTCAGCAGTTCCACCAGCCGCTTCTCGCAGGGCTTGCCCACAAAGGTGATCTGCTCCGTCAGCAGATCCGGCACCGGCACGCCCTGGCGGCAGTATTCATGCATCCAGTCCACCAGCACCTTGGGATCCTCAAACTGGGTGAAGTAGGAACCCGGCGTCAGGCTTCCCAGCCATTTGGCCCTGGTGTTCAGGAACATCATATATACCCGGGGCAGGTCGTTCTCCATCGCCTCATAGGTCGGATAATCCCCCTGATGCTCCTTCATCCACTCGGAGGTGAAGTCCGCGAAATGCTCGTCAAAATCGATAATCGGCATCCTGCTCATACTGTTCTTTCTCCTTGTCCGCGCCGGTTCCGCCATCCTTTCAGACGAAAAAAGCCCGTCTGAAGTTCCCGGATCCGAAGCGTCTGTCGTTTTTTATCTTCTGGCTTTCTCCAGCAGCGCCCGCAGCTGCTCCGTGGAGAAGAAATGCTTCCGGTGGCAGAAGTGGCAGCTCAGCTCCGCTCCCCGATCCTCGTCGATCAGGCTCTGCAGATCCTTTCTTCCCAGAGAGATCAGCGCCTTTTCCATGCGCTCCCGGCTGCAGCTGCAATGATACCGGATGGGAGTCCTTTCCAGGATCTTCGGCTCCAGGCCCCGGAACCAGTCCTCCGTCAGCTGGTCCAGGGTTCCGAAGGTCAGCTCCCGGCTGATATCCGCAAACATCGGGCTCCGCAGCTCCAGCTGAGAAATCATTTCCTCCGGGCATCCGGGCAGCGGCTGGATCAGAATGCCCCCTGCCTGCAGCACCAGCCCCTCATGAATCCGCACCCCAAGCGCCACCAGACTGGGCTGCTGCTCCGACACCGTAAAGTAGTTGGCGAAATCCATGGCGATCTCCCCGCTGACGATTTCGCTCTGGCCGATATACTGCTTTCCGTTTCCCAGATCCCGGACCACGGTCATCCGGCCCGTCCGGCCTACCGCACCGCCCACATCCAGCTTTCCGTCCTCCCTCGGGGGCAATTCCACGGTTGGGTCGTCCGCGCAGGCCCGCAGGTCCCCATGATCCGCCACCGCCATCAGGGCGCCCATGGGACCGTCCCCCTTCAGGGTGACCGTCACGGATTCCTCCTCGCCCTTCAGCATGATGCCCATCATGGCGGTGCCCGTCATCAGACGCCCCAGGGCCGCCGCAGCCACCGAGGAAGCCCCGTGAATGTCCGCGCAGTGCTGGACCATGGCGGTGGAGCTGCACAGCAGCACCCTGGCCTGCCCGTTTCCCAGGTCAATCTGTAAAATTTCGTCCGGATGATTGATCACGTTTTCCATCTTCGCTGCCGTTCCTGTCCTTTCAAGCTTCTTCCGCGGGTCTGCTGGCACAGATGTGCCACCGGAGGTCCGTTTCCTTTCCCGGGTTCAGGTTTCCGTCCCCGTAGATGCAGACCCCGCGGTATCCCGTCCGCAGCAGCAGATTCTTCAGCTCCTGCATTTCCCAGGCCTTCTGCCGCTGCTCCTCCTCCATCCGCCGGTAACGCCCATCCTTTTCCCGGATGAAAAAGCAGAGCATCATGTCCACCGTGGCGTTCCGGGAATTCCACCGGTTCTGCCAGAAGTAGGTAATATCCTCCAGGTCCTCACAGATCAGCCCCGCGCAGAGCTGGTCCCGCAGCTTGTGCGGAGTGGACACGTCAAAAATCAGCGCCCCGCCGGGCCTGATCGCCCGCCAGGCCGCCCGAAGAAAGCTCTGAAGATCCTCCTCCGTAGTCAGGTAGTTCACCCCGTCGCATGTCGCGATAACCGCGTCCATAGGCCGATGCAGGTTCAGAGCCTTCATGTCCTGCTGAACAAAGGGGATGGCGATCCCCTGCTTTCGGGCCTTCTGGGCCGCCTGCCAGAGCATTTCCCTGCTCAGATCCACCCCGGTCATCTGGAATCCCGCCCGCTGCAGGGGAATGGTCAGGTTTCCCGTGCCGCAGGCGCACTCACAGATTTTACCTTCCCGAACCCCATAAATGGACAGCAGGCGAACATAATAGTCCGCCCAGCTGTCATATTTTACGTTGTCCATCAGTCGGTCATATATTTCCGCAAAATCCTGATACATTGATTCACTCCGCCGGATTCGGACCGGATTCTCCGTCCTCATCCTCTTCTTCGTCGTCCTCCGACTCCTGCCGCAGGCCCTGGTTCACTTTTGCGCCTTCAATCTTGCTGTTCAGGAACCGGTCGAACACGGCGTTGGTGTAGCTGGCAGTTACAAAACGGCTCAGGGAGAAGCCCAGCAGCATGTAGTAGGCAAACATGATCAGCGCCCCGTAAATCGGGTTCCACAGATAGCAGATCAGGAAGCCGATGACCCCGGGTACGCAGTGCAGCAGCCTGATTCCCAGGCTCATGGGAAGCCGGGCAACCCCAAGCAGCAGACCGTTGCGCAGCACATCCCGCATACGCAGCTTATAGGTCACCAGCAGCGGATAGAAATACGTCACGCACAGAGCCCAGATAATGGCCAGCATCAGCACCAGCACCTGGGGAATCACCATGAAGGCCTGCTTCGCGGCCAGCTGGCCATAGAACCGCCAGGCTACATAGACCAGCAGCGGGATCACACCGGTGATGGCCGAAACCACCAGGCTCTGCTTCCAGTTTTCCTTCACCGCGTCCTTGAAGTCGCTCCAGATGAAGGCATGCTCATCCCTGGCCCAGTTCCTCACCACGTAGCTGACGCCGGATGTGGCAGGGCCGGTAATGGCGATGCAGGGGATCAGGATCAGCAGCATGGTGAAAACCGAGCTCTGGATAAAATCCCCCGCGTTGACATTGGCCAGTTCCTCGATCTGCTCATCGGTATAGGTCAGCGCATTTTCCTCACCCGCGCTTTCCTCCACAGCCTGCTTCAGCGTCCCGTCCTTGGCCATCATGATCGTGTTCAGGTTGGATATGCCGGAGATAAAGGTCAGCAGCATCACAATCATCGTCGGAAGCCAGACGACCATATACATCAGATTCAGCCGGACCAGGGCGCTGAGTCTTGTCCTCAGCACGTCCCAGAAAAGCTGCCACCGGTTTTCCGGCATGTCCTCCTTCCGGAAATCGCCCTTTCCGCTCTTTCCGTAGTAGTAGTTGTTCATCAGTCTTCCAAACACGTTTCATTACCTCCGGAAACGGTCTGTTCAGCCGGGCCCTGTCCGGGCCCGGCTGAACGGCCGCCTGTTTTTTTATTTCATCAGCGCCTGGCTGGCTTCGCACAGCTCGGCGTTCAGCTTCTCCGCTTCGGCGCGGTCCTTCGCGTTGGTGTTCACATACAGCTTGATCTTGGGCTCGGTGCCGCTGGGCCGTACGCAGACCCAGCATCCGTTCTCCAGCTCAAAGTAGAGCACGTCGGAGGACGGCAGGCCCGTGGGCTCGCTCGCTCCGCCGCAGACCCGGATGCCCTTCAGGTAATCCCGGACCGCGGTCACCTTCATGCCGCCGATTTCGGCGGGGTGATTCTCCCGCAGGCCGGCCATGATCTCCTTCATCCGGGTCAGGCCGTCCTTGCCGGGCAGGGTGGTGGACACCACCTTTTCCACAAAGTAGCCGTATTGCCGGAAGATCTGCTGCACCCGGTCATACAGGGTGATTCCCTCTTCCTCGCAGGCCGCGGCCACCTCGGTCACCAGCAGGCTGGCGTTCACGCCGTCCTTATCCCGCACGAAGGTGGAGCTCAGGAAGCCGTAGCTTTCCTCAAATCCGAACTGGAAGGTGTAGTCTCCGGTATCCTGGAACTGCTGGATCTTCTCCCCGATGAACTTGAAGCCTGTCAGCACTTCGAACATCTTCACCCCAAAGCTCTCGCAGATGCGGTTGGCCAGGGAGGTGGAGACGATGCTCTTGCAGGCAGCGGCGTTGGCCGGCAGCTTGCCCTGCTTTTTCCGGGTGGAAAGAATGTAGTGCAGCAGCACGCAGCCAATCTGGTTTCCGGTCAGCAGATGCCACTCGCCCTTTCCGTCCTTCACGGCCACACCCAGGCGGTCGCAGTCGGGATCCGTGGCGAAGATCACCGTGGCGCCCACCTTTTCCGCCAGCTCAAAGGCCAGGGTGAAAGCCTCCGGGTTCTCCGGATTCGGGGCGCAGGTCAGGGTGGAGAAGTTGCCGTCCGGCTTTTCCTGCTCCGTGACCACCGCCAGCTTCTCGATGCCCAGCTCCTTCAGGATCCGGCGCACCGGCACGTTTCCGCTGCCATGCAGGGGCGTGTAGACGATGCTCAGCTTCTTGCCCATCCGGGCCAGCATCTCGGGCTGAACCACCAGGGTCTTTTCCTCCACCATATAATCATCGTCCACTTCCGCGTTGCCGATGATCTTCAGCAGGCCCTTCGCCTTCGCCTCTTCCTCGTCCATCAGTACGCAGTCGGTATACTTTGTAGCCCGGATGACCCGGGTGATGCCCTCGGCGGCTTCGGGGCCAACCTGAGCGCCGTCATCCCCGTACACCTTGTAGCCGTTGTACTGGGGCGGATTGTGGCTGGC